>JBMFIE010000009.1:0-27493 GCA_049976465.1 Thiomonas sp.
GCCGCAGACCTGCACACTGCCGCCATCGGCCCGGTCCAGGCCGCCCAGCAGATGCATCAGCGTGCTCTTGCCCGAGCCGGACGCGCCGACGATGGCCAGCGTCTGCCCGCCGTCCAGGCGCAGGTTCACGTCCTTGAGCACCTCGACCGGCTGCGGCCCTTCGGCGTATCGCTTGCGCACATGTTCGGCCAGCAGGATGGGAGGGTTCGACATGGATTTGGACGGAGTGACGGCGAAGGATCAGCGGCGGGGGTGCAATCAACCCGCCATTGCACCACAGCCCGACGGCCTCAGCGCTTCAGCGCACCAGCAGCGTGGGCTTGGTCGAGGCGCGCAGCAGGTCGGCGGTCTTGCTGCCCAGCAGCAGCTTGCGCAGCGGTGAATGCGAATACGCACCCATGACCAGCAGGTCGATGTTGCGCTCCTGCAGCACGGCGGCGATTACACGCTCCGGGTCGCCCTGTCGGGCGAGCACCTGCGCGGCAGCATGGCGTGCCTGCAGCGTCTGCTGCGCCCAATCGAGCGCCTTTTCGGTCTGCGCCGAGGGCGCAGCGGCCATGCACACGGTGATGTCCAGGCCAGCGCACAGCGCATTGCCCGCAACCCATTCGACCGCGCGGCGGGACATGCTGCCGCCGTCGAAGGCGATGAGCACACGCTGCGGCGGGGTGAACGCATCGGTCACGGTGAGGATGGGGATGTGCAGCGCGCGCACCACGGCCTCGACATGGCGACCGAGATCGCGGCCCGAGCGCTCGGCCGAGGCGCCGCGCCGCCCGAGCACCAGCAGGCCGAGCGCCGGGGCCTGCTCGGCCAGGGTCTGCACCAATTCGCCATGCCGCTGGCGGATGTCGACCTCGGTGGCGCCAGCGTCCAATGCGCGCTGGCGCAGGCGGGCGAGCAGCGCGCGGCCGCGCTCGCGCGCCTCGCGTACCTGCTGCCGTTCGCTTTCGGCGAGTTCCTGCATCAACTCGTCCTGCGCGCCCAGGCCGATCGCGCCGCTGTGATCCTGCCCCGGGGTTGCGGTTTCGGGGTGGCGGTCGAGCACATGCAGCAGTTCGAGATGCGTGCCCATGCGCTGCGCCGCCCAGGCGGCGTAGTCGGTGACATGGTCGGCAAAACGAGAATGGTCCACGCAGGCCATGACTTTGTTGCTGTCTTGCATGTCGGGCTCCTCAGTGGCTCAGCAGCAGGTCTTCGGCGCCGTCCTTGTCGTGCACGGCGAACTTGTCGACCAGCGTGGCGCTGGCCGCGTTGAGCCCGACCACCTCGACCTCGGTGGCCTCGCGGCGGAACTTGAGAATCACCTTGTCCAGCGCGCTGATCGCGGTGATGTCCCAGAAATGCGCGCGGCTGACATCGATGGTCACCTTGTCGATCACTTCCTTGAAGTCAAAGCGCGAGATGAACGCATCGGCCGAGGCGAAGAACACCTGCCCGGTCACGGTATAGGTGCGGCTGCGCCCCTGCGCATCGGCACGCGAGGTCACGCGCAGGATGCTGCCGACCTTGTGCGCAAAGAAAAATCCCGACAGCAGCACTCCGGTCAGCACGCCCAGCGCCAGGTTGTCGGTGGCCACGACCACGGCCACGGTGGCCAGCATCACCACGCTCGAGCTCTTGGGATGCTCGCGAAGATTGCGGATCGAGCCCCAGTTGAACGTGCCGATCGACACCATGATCATCACCGCCACCAGCGCGGCCATGGGGATGCGCGCCACCCAGTCGCCGAGAAACACCACCAGCACCAGCAGCACCACGCCGGCGGTCAGGGTGGACAGACGCCCGCGCCCGCCAGACTTCACGTTGATCACCGACTGGCCGATCATCGCGCAGCCCGCCATGCCGCCGAGAAAGCCGGTGACGACATTGGCCACGCCCTGGCCGACGCATTCACGCCGCTTGTCGCTCGGGGTGTCGGTGAAGTCGTCGATGAGGGTGGCGGTCATCATCGATTCCAGCAGCCCGACCACGGCCATCGCCAGCGATACCGGGAAGATGATGCGCAGGGTGTCCAGGTTCAACGGCACATCGGGGATGAGGAACATCGGCAGGCTATCGGGCAGCTGGCCCTTGTCGCCCACGGTGGGCACATGGATGCCGAAGCCCACGGTCACAATGGTCAGCACCACGATGGCCACCAGCGGCGACGGCACCACCCGGGTGATGCGCGGCAGCAGATAGATGATCGCCAGCCCTGCGGCCACCAGCGGATAGACCGCCCAGGGCACATGCATCAGCTCGGGCAGCTGCGCCATGAAAATCAGAATGGCCAGCGCATTGGCAAAGCCGGTGATCACCGAGCGCGAGACAAAGCGCATCAACTTGGCGAACCCGCTCCAGCCAATGATCATCTGCAGCACCCCGGTCAGCAGCGTGGCCGCCAGCATGTACTGCAGGCCATGCTCCTTGACCAGGGTCACCATCACCAGGGCCATCGCTCCGGTGGCTGCAGAAATCATGCCGGGACGGCCGCCGGCAAAGGCGATGACGGTGGCCATGCTGAACGCCGCATACAGCCCCACCTTCGGATCGACCCCGGCGATGATGGAAAACGCGATGGCCTCGGGGATGAGCGCCAGCGCCACGACCACGCCCGAAAGCAGGTCGTTGCGGATGTTGGACAGCCAGTCCTGTCGGAAAGATTGCATCAAGAGCACCTCTGTTGTCGTTGTGCGGCAACGGCATGGCCTGCATGATCGTCACGATCCGGCGGGGCACTGCAGCGAAGCAGCCTGGGAAAGATCGCCCTGCGATGCCGCAGGGGAAGACGGACATTCGGCACATCACGCCGCAGCGGGGCGGCGGGTGGGTGGGATCGTTGCGATCCGTGGTGCACGAATCCGTCAAATTCTACGGGAGGCTACTCGAGCGCGCGGAGGCGCGACTGCAGGGTCATTGCGGCGTGTATTCGGGCACCAGCGCCTGCAGCGCGGCCTTGATCTGCGCTGGAGCGCAGTTGCCGCTGCGCGCGATCCACTCCTGCAGCGCCTCCAGATCGATCGGTGCCTGCTCGGCTTGGCGCGCCACGCGCAGCTTGGGATGCGGGGTGGGCAGGGTGGTTTCGTCGTCGGCGAGCAGTTCTTCATAGAGCTTTTCGCCCGGGCGCAGGCCGGTGAAGTGGATCGGGATGTCGTCTTCGGTCTTGTTCGACAGCCGGATCATCAGCCGCGCCAGATCGACGATTTTCACCGGCTCGCCCATGTCGAGCACATAGATCTCGCCGCTTTGCCCCATCAGCGCGGCCTGCAGCACCAGCTGCGCAGCCTCGGGGATGGTCATGAAGTAGCGCACGATCTCAGGATGTGTGACCGTGACCGGCCCACCGGCGGCGATCTGCGCGGCAAAGCGCGGCACCACACTGCCGCTGGACCCGAGGACGTTGCCAAAGCGCACCGCGCAGCAGTGCGTCTCGGGGTGTTGCGCGGCGTGTGCCTGCAAGGCGAGCTCGGCCAGGCGTTTGCTCGCCCCCATGACATTGGTCGGGTTGACCGCCTTGTCGGTGGAAATCAGCACAAAGCGCTGCGCGCCGCAGGCCGTGGCCGCGCGCGCGGCGTTGAGCGTGCCCAGCACATTGGTGCGCAGCGCCTCGATGGCGTTGTCGTGCTCCATCAGCGGCACGTGCTTGTATGCCGCGGCATGCAGCACCACCGCCGGCTTGTGCCGTGCGAACAGCGCCTGCATGCGCTCGGCCTCGCGCACATTGGCGGTGTAGTAGCGCACATCCAGCTCGGGAAAACGCGCCCTGAACTCCTGCTCCAGCGCGTAAATCGCCAGCTCCGAGACATCGATACACACCAATTGCCGCACGCCGAAGCGCGCGATCTGCCGGCACAGCTCCGCACCGATGCTGCCGCCGGCGCCGGTGACCAGCGCCACCTGTCCGGCGAGCAGCCCGGACAGGCCGCGCACGTCGAGCTGCACCGCCGCGCGGCCGAGCAGATCGGCGAGTTCGACCTGCCGCGGCGCGTTGCCGCCGGCGCCGCCGTGCAGCCAGTCGTCCGCGCGAGGGAGTGTGAGCAGCGACAGCCGCGCATCGGCGGCTTTGAGCAACAGCGCGCGGCGCTCGCTGCTGCCGGGTTCGGCGGCGATCAGCGCGTGGCTGGCACCCAGCGTCTGCGCCAGCTGCGGCAGATCGTCCACACTGCCGGCCACCCGCACGCCTTGCACGCTGCGGCCCACCTCGCCGCGGTGCGGGCTGACCAGGCCCACCGCCTGCCAGCCCGGGCTCGAGCGCAGGCTGTGCAGCGCCCGCGCGGCGTCGTCCAGCGTGCCCAGCACCAGCAACGGCTTGCCCTGCGCAGCAGAGCGGGTGAGCTGCCCATCGGCCAAAATACGCGCGCCCAGCCGCAGCCCGAGCAGCGCTGCTGCGGCAAACAGCGGATGCAGCAGCACGATCGAGCGCGGAAAGTTGGGCAGACGCAGCAACAGCAAGACCGCGGCCAGCGCCAGCGCCGCCACCAGCATCGCCGAGGCCAGACGCTTGAACTCCGGCACGCTGGTGTGCCGCCACGGTGTGCGGTACGCGCCCAGCCCGGCCAGCGCCGCCACCCACACCGCAGCAGCCAGCGGCGTGGTCATCCACAGTATCTGCGGCAGATTGGCCGGCGCATCGTTGCGCAGCAGGCTGAAGCGAAACACAAAGGCGAGCAGCCAGGTGAGGGCGACGAGAACGGCGTCGGCTGCGGCAGGGCGCCAGGTGGCGCGACTGAAAAACCTCATGCGGCGCTCCGCACCGCCAGGCCCAGCCCGCGCCTGACCAGCTCGCACACCCGGCTGCGCTGCGCTGCGCTCATGTTCGAGCCGGACGGCAGGCACACGCCGCCTTCGAACAGCGCGCGGCTGACGTCTTGGTGCGGTGCATGCGCGAAGTAGCGGCACCCGGCATAGAGCGGCTGCAGGTGCATCGGCTTCCACACCGGGCGGGCTTCGACATTGTGGCGTTCGAGAAAGTCGAGCAGCGCGTCGCGGCGGGCCTGCGCGTCGTCGCCCTCGAGCACGAAGGCCGACAGCCAGCGGGTGGAATGGTGACCTTCGGGCTCTTCCATCCAGCGCAGCCCCGGCGCGGCGGACAGCGCGTCGCGGTACTGTGCGAAGATCGCGCGGCGGCTTTGCACCCGTTGCTCGAGCACGCGCAGCTGCCCGCGGCCGATGCCGGCCAGCACATTGGACAGCCGGTAGTTGTAGCCGTCTTCGAGATGTTCGTAGTGCCGCGCCGGCTCGCGCGCCTGGGTGGAGAGCTTGCGCGCATGTGCGATCAGCGCGCCATCGTTGCCCACCAGCATGCCACCGCCGGAGGTGGTGATGATCTTGTTGCCGTTGAACGAAAACGCCGCCAGCCGACCAAAACTGCCGCTGGGCTTACCGCGGTAGCTTGCGCCGAGCGATTCGGCCGCGTCCTCGAGCATCGGCACACCATACTGTTCGAGCAGGGGGACGATGGCGTCCATTTCGGCGCTTTGCCCGTAGAGGTTGACGACGACCGCGGCCTTCGGCCGGACGCCTTCGGCGGCGAGCGTGGCGAGCGCGCGTTCGAGCGCCTGCGGTGACATGTTCCAGCCCCGCGGCTCCGAGTCGATGAACACGGGTGTGGCGCCGAGCTGCTTGATCGGGTTGGCGCTGGCGACGAAGGTCAGGCTCGAGCACAGCACGACATCCCCCGGGCCGACGCCGAGCAGCCGCAGGCCCAGATGGATCGCCGCGGTGCCCGAACTCGTCGCCGCGGCGTGCTGCACGCCGACCAGCGCGGCGAGTTCGCGCTCGAAGGCATCGACATGGGGCCCGAGCGGCGCGATCCAGTTACTGGCAAACGCCTCCTGCACCAGCGCCACCTCGTCCTCGCCCAGGTGCGGGGCCGACAGATAGACCCGCTGCGACAGCTCGCGGCGGGTGATCAGATCGACCGCGCGGCCTTCGGCATCGACCACCGGCACATGGTCGATGCGGTGCGCGTCCATCAGCTCCAGCACATCGCGCTGGCTGGCTTGCAGGCCCACGGTGTGCGGCGGATGCACCGTGGGCAAGGCCGACAGCGGCGCGGTGGGCGCAATGCCAGCCAGCGCGGCGCGGCGCAGGTCACCGTCGGTCACGGTGCGCAGCAGACGACCCTGGGCGGAGGTGACCAGCACGATGCCCTGCGCGGTGGCATCCAGCCGCGCCAACGCATCGCGCAGTGTGGCCGTGGGCGGCAGGCAAAGGGCGTTGAACGTGTCGAGATTCATGCGGAAA
This sequence comes from Thiomonas sp., assembly GCA_049976465.1. Taxonomy (GTDB): domain Bacteria; phylum Pseudomonadota; class Gammaproteobacteria; order Burkholderiales; family Burkholderiaceae_C; genus Thiomonas. The sequence continues at coordinate 6,229 of JBMFIE010000009.1, forward strand.
CTCCTCGAAGCAGGCGGGCGGGCACGCCGGCCCAGGATTCGCCGTCGGGCAGATCGTGCAGCAGCACCGCGCCGGCGCCCAGCGTCGCGGCAGCGCCGACGCGCAGATCGCGCAGCACCGTGCTGCCGGCGCCAACGAGCGCCGCTTCACCGACCTGCACCGCGCCGCCCAGCCGCGCACCGGGGGCAATGTGCACCCAGTCGGCGACGCGGCAGTCGTGATCGACCACCGCACCGTGGTTGACGATGACGCCAACGCCGAGCTCGGCCATCGGTGCGACCACACTTTGCGCCGCAAGCAGGCAGCCGGGGCCGACACGGGCACTGGCGGCCACACTGGCGAGTGGGTGCTGGATGCTTGCCAGCGGTCCGAGCGCGGTCAGCCGCGCCGCCTCCTCGCGCCGCGCGGTGTTGTCGCCGATCGCCACATGCACCGCGCGCGGCTGCGGCAGCGCAGCCAGCGCCTGCGGCGGAAGCACCGGCACACCCGGCAGCAGTTCGCCGTCCCAGGTGGCCGGGTTGCGGTCGGAGGCGACGACGCGCGCGAACGCGCCGCTGCGCAAGGCCGCATCCGCGGCGACGCGGCCGTGGCCACCGGCACCGAAAACGATCAGCAGCGGTCGAAGGGCAGGGCAGTCGTCCATCGGGAAATCCCCTTGCGCGGCGCTCAATAGCGGTTGACCTTGTGCAGCAGCGCCGCAGACAGCGGCAGGGTCGCGAGCAGCTGCGCGATACGTGCGGCGCTGCCGCCGTTGCCATAGACATTGTGCAGCGGCCATGGCCCGTGCGCGATCGCCGCGCGCACCGCCGCGGCGATCGCCTGTGCCTGCGGCGGCACGTCGACGGTGTTGGCATTGCGCTCGCGCAGCTGCTGACGGCTGCCGACATTGACCACCGGCGTGCCCAGACTGGCCGCCTCGATGATGCCCGACGACGAATTGCCGACCAGCGCCGCCGCATGCCGCAGCGCGATCAGGTAATCGGCGCGCGGCAGGTGCGTGATGCGGGCGAACCCCGGCCAGTGCTGCGCGCGCAACAGCGCTTCGATCGCGCCCGAGCCGGCGTCGGCGTTGGGCGCCATCCACACCACGCTGAAGTCTGCACCGGCGCCGGCCGCGCGCAGGCCGTCGAGCATCGCCTGCGTCTGCGCAGCAGCCTCGCCCGCCTCTTGCACCACCGGGTGGAACAGCGCGAGGACGTAGGGCCGATCGTCGCGCAGCATGCTTGCTCCCTGTGCGTGGGGAGTGTCGAGATGGGAAGATTGCCGCGTCAGCGCCGCCTGCAGCGCGTGCAGCGCTGCCTCGCGCGGGGAGTGCAGTGCGTCGCCGACATCGTCGAGCCCCGGCGCGCCGACGACGTGGATGCGCTCGGGCTCCTCGCCCATGGCGATCAGCCGCTCGCGCGACTGCGCCGTGGCGCAGAAATGCAGCGCGGCGAGTTTGCTGATCGCATGCCGCACCGGTTCGTCCACCGTGCCCGAGCGCTCGCCGCCGTGCAGGTGGATTGATGGCACGCCCAGATGCAGCGCGGCGATCGCCCCGGCAAGCATCTCGCCACGGTCGCCGAGCAGCAGCAGCGCGTCGGGCTGCTCGGCCTGCAGCACCGGCAGCAGTCCGGCAAGTGTCTGGCTGATCGCCCGTGCCATGCCGGCGCCGTCACGCGCGGCGACATCGCTCGGAATGCGTGCGGCGATCCGCAGCCCGCTGGCCGCGATTTCCTCGACCGTCTGGCCGAACTCGGCGCATAGATGCATGCCGGTGGCGATGACCGCGACCTCGAGCTCGGGATGCGCCGCGGCGGTGCACAGCGCATGGCGCATCAGGCCGAAGTCGGCGCGGGTTCCAGACAGATACAGGATGCGGCGTGGCATGGACGGGGCGGGCAAACGTTTATTGTGGCAGAGCCGGGCGTGCTGCTGCAGCGGCGCGGGCGTTCAGCCGCCGCTGTCGTCGCTATCGTCGTTGTCGCCCAGATCGGCCCATTGCAGCACGGCGCCGGCCGGCAGCGCGCGCGCCAGCCGCCGCCCGAGCACGCGGTCGAGTTCGGCGGCGGCAATGCCGCTGGCCGGACGGCGCAGGAGCAGGTGTTCGCGCGCGAGCACGGCGCCCGCGGGCAGCGCGGTGGCGAGCACGACGCTGCGCCGCGCCACCTGCCGCACCTCGAGCTCATCGGGACGCGGCGCCTTCACGCCGTCGCCGAGCATGGCCTCGACGCAGCGGATGTCGCGCACCAGCGCGGCAAACTCGGTCGGCTCACTCGACGCACGGTGGTCGGGGCCGGGCAGGTTGCGATCGAGGGTGAGATGTTTTTCGATCACGCAAGCGCCTAATGCCACCGCGGCGAGCGCGGCGGTGTTGCCCAGGCTGTGGTCGGAATAGCCGACTGGAAGTCCGGTTGCCTCACGCAGCGTGGCGATGGCGCGAAGATTGAGCGCTTCGTCCGGCGCGGGGTAGGCGGAGGTGCAGTGCAGCAGGATGAGGCCGGGGCCGCTTGACGGGGGCTTCCCCCGGAGGGGCGGTTCCCCACCCCCGTCTTCTCCGCACGCGGACAGGGCGTGCATGCCTTGCTGCTTCCACTCGGCACGCACCCAGCCGACGGCCTGCTCGACCTCCTCGAGCGTGGCCATGCCGGTGGAGAGGATGAGCGGCAGGCCGGTGACGGCGGCCTTGGCGAGCAGCGGGCGGTTGACGATCTCGCCCGACGAGATCTTCAGCCGCCGCACGCCAAGGCGCATGAGCAGATCGACCGCCTCTTCCGAAAACGGCGTGGACATGAACTCGATGCCGACCCGTGCGCAGTGCGCGGCGATCCGTTCGTGTTGCTCGGCGTCGAGTTCGAGCGCACGCAACATTGCCAGCTGGTCGGTCTGGCCGGTGGCGCTTTGCTGGTAGGCGGCGGTCGCCGCACCGGGCAGCGCCAGGTCTTCGGCGCGAAAGGTCTGGAACTTGACCGCATCGGCGCCAGCGTCCTTGGCGGCATCGACCAGCGCGAGCGCGAGGTCCAGCCGGCCGTTGTGGTTGACCCCTGCCTCGGCGATGATGAAGGTGCGCGCCGGACTCATTGCGCCGCCTGCGGCTTGGAGCCCATGCGCGACAAGCGCCACTCGGCGAGTGCGAAGTCGTCGGCGGTGTCGATGTCGACCGAGCGTTCCGCCGGCATCGGCTGCGCGACCACGCGCACGCTCCACAGCCCGTCGCGCGCGGCCCGCGCCAGTGCTGCGCGCCGCCAGACGTAGATCGAGCCGTTGAGCGCCCAGACCTGCGGTGCGCTCTGGCGGCGGCCGAGCCCACCGCCTTTGCTGATCGCCACGCTGCCGTCGCTCTGCTCCTCGACCAGGTTGAAATACGGGTTGAAGCCGCTGTCGAACACGGTCAGCACCAGATCCGGCGCGTCGGCGGCGGCGTGCCGCGCCAGGCAGGCGTCCAGATCCTGCGGCAGTCGCAGCGGCGAGGTCGGCTGCAGATCGACGATGCACGCAATGCGCATCCCCTGCGTCTCCAGGTGTGCGACCAGATGCTCGATCACCGGCAGCTTGGGCGTGTCGTCCTGCGCCAGTGCGGGCGGGCGCAGGTACGGCACGATCGCGCCGGCCTGCTGCGCGATCGCGGCGATGCGCGCATCGTCGGTCGAGACGAACACGCCGCCATCGATCGCCGGGTGCTCGAGCGCAAAGCGGATGCTGTGCACGATCAGCGGCACGCCATCGAGCGGCAGAATGTTCTTGTCCGGCAGCCCCTTGCTGCCGCCGCGCGCACAAATCGTGGCGATCGTCGTCATACGGTCTGTTGCTGTGTCGGGTTGAGGGCGGGCGCGCAGCGCGCGCCAAGTAGATCGAGCGCGACCGCGCCCACCTTTTCCGCCGCAGGCGCGGTGTCGTTCGAGGTCGGCGGTCTACGGCCCGCGGCGAGCAGCATCGGCAGCGCGTCTGGCAGCTCGGCGGCCAGGCACTCGGCGTCGGCGATGCCAAGCGCCTTGTACGGCACAGCCGCGGCGGTGATCGAGTCGCGCAGTTGCAGCACGCGACAGCCGGCCAGATGCGCCTCGAGCGCGACGGTCGAAGTGCCGGTGATGACCAGGTCGACCGCGTGCAGCAGCGGGTGCAGCGGCTCGGCTGGCGGCGACAGCCGAAGTTGCGCATCGGCCGGCAGCGCCGGCGGCGGCTGCGAGGGGTGTGGGCGGACGATCAACCGCCAGTCGGGGTGCGCGCGCACTGCCTGCACCGCCGCCTGCACGATACGCGCGGGCAGCGCCGGGTCGCCGCGGCGGCCAGGGGCGGCAGGGTGCGCGACCGGCTCGGGCTGTAGCGCAAGCAGCAGCAGGCGTTGCGCCGCGCCGAGCAGCGTGCGCCGCAGCGCGGTGCCGGCGGCCCGCGTCTGGGGCGCATCCAGCGCGTCGAACGCCGGATTGCCCGTGATCGCGATGCGATCTGCCGGCCAGCCGGCGGCAACGAGGTTGTCGCGCACCGCTTCGGACAACACGCAGACCCGGCTGGGGTAGCGGGTGCGCGCGGCAAAGGCATCGCCCGGCAGCGCGAACAGGTCGAGCAGGGCCAGGCTGGGGATGCCGGCATCGGTGGCGGCGTCGATCGCCGCCTGTTCGCTGCGCGGCGAGTTGGTCGTCAGCAGCAGATCGGGCCGGAGGTGGGCCATGACGCGGCGGAAAAAATGCAAGGGATAAAAGCCGTGGCGGCCCTTCTCGGTCAGCAGTCGCTGCGCGGCCTGCGTGCCCACTTGCTGCTGCAAGTCCCAGGCGTTGACGCCCAGATATGCGATCGACTCGGCCTCGGCCACGTCCGGGTGCGTGTTGCCGGCAAGCATTGCGCGCCCGAGCGCGAGCGCCTGCGCGCGCGCGTCGGCGTCGAGCAGATGCAGCAAGTCGGCGTAGCCGAGCGGCGATTCACCAGCGGCGCGCGCCGCGCGCGCTGCCGTGGTCAGCGCCAGCAGGGTGATGCGCAGCCGCGGCTGCTGCTGCCGTAGCGCGCGCAGCACCGGCAGGACCATCGCGATATGCCCGCCGCCGTACGCCACGGCGAGCAGGTGCGGGGCGCGTACGGCATTCATCGCGGTACCTGCGGCGCGAAGCGCTGCGCCCAGAGTTCGAGCGCGGCCAGCGCGCGCAGCTCGCGGGTGTGGTTGGCGCTGCCGGCGACGTGCGCATCGAACAGGCCGCGCACGACCTCGGGGGCAAACAGCTGCGCGCCGAGCGCTTCGGGCGAAAACAGCAGCCGCGCCAGCCAGTCGCGGCGCGGGCCGCGAAACCACTCGCCGACCGGCACGGTGAACATCTGCTTGCTGCGGTGCGCCAGATCGGCACCGATCAGCGGCTCGACCGCGCGCTTGAACCAGTGCTTTTTGTCGCCGCCGGCGAGCTTGGCCTCACCCGGGGTGCGAAACGCCAGCTCCATCACCCGCCAGTCGAGCAGCGGGGTGCGCGCTTCGAGCGAGTGCGACATGCCCATGCGGTCGGGCTTGACCAGGTTGTTGCCCGGCAGCAGCAGCATCATGTCGAGGTAGAGCATCTGGTTGATGCGGTCGAGATGCGCCGCCTCGTCGAACCAGGGCTGCGCCATGTCGCGCACGCTGTCGACCTCGTGCAGCCGCTGCCGCAGCCAGGGCTGCAGCAGGCTGGCGCGCAGCGGCGCGGCAAACAGCGCGGTGTGTTCGACATACTGCCGCGCAAACGCCGCCGCCGGCAGCGCCAGCCGCGCCGGGTCGGCGGCGAAACTGGCGTATTTGTCGTAGCCGGCGAACAGCTCGTCGCCGCCATCTCCGGTGAGCACGAGCTTGACGTCCTGCGCCGCCAGCCGTGCCACCTCGCGCGTCGGCAGGAACGAGGCATCGCCGTGCGGCTGGTCGCAGAACCACAGCGCTTCCTCCCAGCCGTCGAGCAGGTCGGGAGCGACGATGCGCTCGGTGTGCCGCGCGCCAAAGCGCTGCGCGGCCTCGCGAGCGTGCGGCGACTCGTCAAACCGTGGGTCGGCAAAGCCGATGCAGTAGGTGCGCACCGGCTCGCGCACATGCCGGCGCATCAGCGCCACGACCGTGCTGGAATCGACCCCGCCGGAGAGAAAGGCGCCAAACGGCACGTCCGCGCGCAGCCGCAGCCGCACTGCGTCGTCGAGCAGCGCGAGCAGCTCTTCCTGCCAGGCGGCAAAGTGCTGCGGCTGCGGCGTTTGCTCGGCCAGCCGCCACCAACGCCTGGTGCGGGCACCGCTGCGGCTGATGCTCATCACGCTGCCGGGCGGCAGATGCGCGATGCCGGAAAACAGCGTGGCCGGCGGCGGCACAAAGTTGAAGGTCAGGTAATGCGCGAGCGCGGCCAGATCGAGCACCGGCTGCGCGCGTTGCGCGGCAAGAATCGCCTTGATCTCCGAGGCGAACAAAAGCCGCTGGCCGTCGTCGGCGACGAACAGCGGCTTGACGCCGATGCGGTCGCGCACCAGATGCAGCTTGGGGTCGGCTGGGTCGCGGCGGTCGAGGATCGCGATCGCAAACATGCCGTTGAGCCGCGGCAGAAAGGCGAGCCCCTCGCGCTCGTAGAGCCGCAGCAGCACTTCGGTATCGCTGTGGTCGGTGGCAAAGCGCACGCCGGCGCGGGTGAGTTCGGCGCGCAGTTCGACATGGTTGTAGATCTCGCCGTTTTGCACCAACGCGATGCAGCCGTCGTCGCTGACGAAGGGCTGGTGCCCGCCGGCAAGGTCGATGATCGCCAGCCGCCGGTTTCCCACCGCTGCGCCTGCGGTACGCAAGCTGCCGCTGTCGTCCGGGCCGCGGTGCCGCAGCGTCGCGTCCATCGCCGCCAGCGCGTCGTCGGGCAGGGTGTTGCCAGCGCGATCGAAATAGCCGTAAATGCCGCACATGGGGAAGATTGTCGCGGCTTTTCAGTTGCCGCTGGCGCGAAACAGTTGCACCACGGTCAGACCGAGGATGCGCAGATCGCGCAGCAGACCGTGGTTCCGCGCGTAGTCCAGGTCGGCCTGCAGTCGCTGTGCGCTGGTGGCGCGCGAGCGGTACAGCGCCTGCGCCAGTCCGGTGATGCCGGGGCGCACGCTGTGACGCAGCGCCCATTGTGCCTCGGTGTAGTTCGCGCGCTGCGCCGGGACATCGGGACGTGGGCCGACCAGGCTCATGTCGCCGCGCAGCACATTGATCAGCTGCGGCAGCTCGTCGATGCTGGTGCGGCGCAGCACGCGGCCGACGCGGGTGATGCGCGGGTCGTCCTGCGCGGTGCGGTACGGGCCGCGCTGCGTCGCATCGACCACCATGCTGCGGAACTTGAGCAGCCAAAAAGGCCTGCCGCCAAGGCCGATACGCTCCTGCACGAACAACACAGGCCGGCCAGATTCCAGCCAGATCGCCAGCGCGGCAGCGAGCATCAGCGGCCACAGCACGGCCAGCAGCGCAAGCGCCACGACGATGTCGAATAGACGTTTGGCCAAGGCGGGCTCCGCTCGGGCGTGCTAGCGCGCGGGGGCGGCCAGCGTCTGCGCAATCCGCCCGATCAGCTCGACCGCCAGCCGCCGGTCGCTCTCGACCTCCTGGGGCGTGCGCTGCGCCAGCACCTGCGCGGCGTGCGCGAGCCGCGCGATCTCGCGGGCGTAGATCGCGCGCCAGTCGGACTGCGGGGCCTCGATGCGTTCGCGGTTGAAGGTGCGCGACAGAATCACGCTGCTCGAGCCCAGCCGCAGATGCTCGCCGAGCACCACCCGCCCCGGCAGCAGCCCTTCGTCGAGCCGCGCGATACCGCCAAAGCCGAAGCGCCGGCCATGCTGCTGCGCCAGCGCTGCAACCCGATCGACCACCCCGGCGGCAAGTGGCTCGAACATGAAGCGCATGCCGAGCTCGCGGTGCAGATCGTTGAGGCCGACGTAGATCTCGTCCAGCCCGGCCAGCCCTGCCCATTGTTCAGCCGTATCCAGGGCATCACGGGTTTCGAGCAGCGCGATCGTCCCCGCCCGACCTGCGACCAGATCGAGAAATTGCGCCAGCTCCTCGACGCGTCGAAACATCGGCAGCATCAGGTGACTCGCGCCAGCGGCGATCGCCTGGTCGATTTCCGCTGCGCTGCCTGCATGTAGCGGGTTGACGCGCACGATCAGCTCGGCACCTGGCGCGGCGCGGCGCACCCGCGGCACGTCATCGGGCTGGTGGTCGGAAATGAAGGTGCCAAGCCCGCCCTGCCGCTCGAGCTTGCCGTGCCGTTCCAGATCGACCATGAGGCGCGTCACGCCGCAGGCCGTGGCGAAGGCGGCAAAGTCGGGGTCGTTGGTGATCTGGATGAAGTCCATCGACAGGGTGAGGGCAGGGCTGATACTCCCCCGAAGAACGGGGGCGGCGCAGTGCGCGGACAGGAACTATGCCGCCCGCCGCAGCCTGCGCGCAGTGTAGCGATCGCGCAGCAGCCGCCCGAGCGGATCGAGCCGCAGCAGCGCCCATCCCCCCGCGCCAAATACCGCGAGCGCGATCGCCAGACCCAGCGGCCACGGCATCGCGATTGCGTGCAGCAGCGCAAAACACCCCGCCAGCAGCAGCAGCGCGCCGAGCAGCACGGCGGCATTGCCCCATTGCGCGTCGCGCTCGTGCCGCGCCAACCGCCACCACAGCACGGCCACCGCCGTTGCCCAGGCCGCGCCGTACGCCCACAGCCCCTTGTTTTCACCCTGCGGGGCGAACAGGCCGACGAGTGCCAGCGCCGCCAGCCCCGCACCAAAGCCCAGCACCTGATCTCCGAGGCGCCGCTGGCTGTTGAGCCGCGCGGCGAGCACGAGCTGCGCTGCCTGCAGCGGCAGCAGCAGCATGATCCAGCGCATCGCCAGCACCACCTGCGTCTGCGCTTCGGCGGTCATCCGTCCCCAGCCGAACAGCAGCCGCACCACCGCCGGCGCGGCAAACAGCCCGGCCGCGGCGATCAGCGCCGCCAGCCACAGCATCGCGCGTAGCCACTGCCGCGCTTGCGCCTGCGCGCCAGCGCCATCGCCCCGGGCCTGCGCCGCGCTCAGCCGCGCCAACGCCAGCGCCGAGGCGACCGCAAACAGGGTATGCAGCGGCAACTCGCCGATGCGCTGCGCGTACTGGAACACCCCGAGCTGTCCAGGCCCAGCACCCGACATCAAGGCGCGCGCCGCCAAGGTGTAGAGCACGGTCAGACCCGAGGCCGCCAGCGCCAGTAGCAGCGCGCGCAGGCTCGCGCCATCGGGCAGCGTGAAGCCGGCTGCAGGCCCCACCGCGAGCGCGGCACGACTGACCGCGAGCATCAGCGCCAGCCGCAGCAGTGCCGCGGCGGCCACGCCCAGCGTCACCCAGACGAACTGGCCGGTGTGCGCCGCCAGCAACAGGCCACCGATCAGCCCCAGGTTGAACACGACCTGCCCGGTGTATTGCCACTGCAGCCGGCTTTGCGCCTGCAACACCGCGCTGCCGACCATCGCCACCGCACCGGCCGGCAGCGCCACCAGCGCCGACCAGCCCAGCGCCTGCGCCGCAAGTCGTGCCTCCTCAGTGCCAAGCCCCGGCGCGAGCAACCGCACCAGCAAATCGCGCTGCCACCACACCGCGGCACCGACCACGACGAAGGCCAGCGCGGCAAAGCGCGTCCAGCGTGCACTCTCGGCGGCGATCAGCTCGGCGCTGCGCCCGGCCATGCGTGGCACCATCACCGCCGGCACCGCAGCCCCCCAAAGCAGCGTCACGGCCAGGTCAGGGAACGACAACACCAGCAGCGCCGCGTCCGCATGGCCGCTGACGCCAAACTGCGTGGCGACGACAGCATCGCGCGCGAGCCCAAGCAGGCGGCTGGCGGCCAGCAGCAATAGACTCCACGAGAACACACGCAGCAGCGACATGGAACGGCATTGTGCCTGCTGGCAGGGGGGCTTTACGCCAACGTCGAACCGCGGCTATACTTCACTGCTTTAGCGCCCGTAGCTCAGTTGGATTAGAGTACTTGGCTACGAACCAAGGGGTCGTGGGTTCGAATCCTGCCGGGCGCGCCAGTTTGACCGAATCAGGGGATGGGCATTTGCCCATCCCCTTTTTCATTTCGCGCCATCCGGGGTGGCCGCAGGTCACAATACGGGGTTGCGATCCCCTCAAGCCATGACCCAGTCCATCCGTCCCGGCCTGCTCGTCCTCGAAGGCAACCGTCTGGAGCTGTTGCGCGATGCCGTGCTGCACTGGCTGGCGCAGCAGCCGCTGGCGCCGCTGGAGGAGGAGGTCATTCTGGTCCAGAGCAACGGCGCGGCGGAGTGGCTGAAAATGGCCTTGGCCACGCAGCGCGGCATCTGTGCGGCGACCCGTGTGGAACTGCCGGCGCGCTTTTTGTGGCGCACCTACCGGCAGGTGTTGGGCCGCGACGCGGTGCCTCCGCAGTCTGCGCTGGACAAGCCGGTGCTCACCTGGCGGCTGATGCGGCTGCTGCCGCAGCTGCTGGAACAGCCGGGTTTTGGCCCGCTGGCCCATTACCTGCAGGGTTCCGGGGCCCAGCGCAGGCTGCAACTGGCGCGCAAGCTGGCCGATTTGTACGACCAGTACCAGATCTACCGTGCCGACTGGCTGGACGCCTGGGCCGAGGGCCGAGAGGTGCTGCTGGACGCGCAGGGCAATGCGGTGCCGCTGGCCGACGAGCAGCGCTGGCAAGCGCTGTTGTGGCGCGCCGTGCTGGACGAACTGGACAGCGCCGCGCACGCAAGCACCCGCGCGCAGGTGCAGCGGGCCATGCTGCAGGCCCTGGCCAAAGCGGACAGCGCACCGGCCGGGCTGCCGCGCCGGGTGGTGCTGTTCGGCGCGGCGCATCTACCCGGGTCCATGCTGCAGGTGCTGGCTGCGCTGTCGCGCCATGTGCAGGTGCTGGTGGCGCTGCCCAACCCCTGTCGCTATCACTGGGCCGACATCATCGAAGGTCGCGAACTGCTGCGCGATGCCCCCCGCCGTCGCAGTGCGCGTAAGGCGGTCGATCTGGCGAGCATCGGCCTGGAGGCGATGCATGCGCATGCCCACCCGCTGCTGGCCGCCTGGGGACGGCAGGGTCGCGACTTCATGCGCCAGCTCGATGCCTTCGACACCCGCGCCAGCGCGCACGATGAGCCGCCGCTGCCGCGCGCCGGACTGTTCGACGACGCGCCCGGCACCACCCTGCTGCAGCAGGTGCAGGCCGCGGTGCGCGATCTGCTGCCGCTGCACGAGCACCCGCGCCACGCCATCGCCGCGGCCGACCGTTCGGTGGTGTTTCACATTGCGCACAGCGCGCAGCGCGAGGTGGAGGTGCTACACGACCAACTGCTTCATCTGCTGGCGCAGCCGCATGCGCACGGCCCGCTGCGGCCGCGCGACATCGTGGTCATGGTGCCCGACATCGCGGCGTTCGCCCCGGCGATCCGCGCGGTGTTCGGCCAATACCCGCCGGGCGATGCGCGCCACATTCCCTACGACATCGCCGACCTGCCGGCGCGCGCCACCGAGCCGCTGCTGCTCGCGCTGGACTGGCTGTTGCGTCTGCCCGATCAACGGATGCTGGCCGCAGAGATCGGCGACCTGCTCGACGTGCCCGCCATCGCCCGCCGCTTCGGTCTGCAGCCCGAGGACAGGCCGCGTCTGACGCAGTGGATCGCCGGCGCCGGGGTGCGCTGGGGGCTGGATGCCGAGCAGCGCGCGCATCTGGGCCTGGATGCCTGCGGCGAGCAGAACAGCTGGCGCTTTGGCCTGCGCCGCATGCTGCTCGGCTATGCCGGCGCCGGGGAGACGGGCTTTGCCGACATCGTGCCGTATGACGAGATCGGCGGCCTGGACGCTGCGCTGGTTGGCCCGCTGGCCGATTTGCTGGGCGTACTGCAAGCGTGGTGGGCCGTAGCCCGCGCCACGGCCACACCGCAGCAATGGGCACGGCATGCCCGCGACCTGCTCGACGCGCTGACCCTGCCGCAAGAGCTGGCCGAGCGCCAGACCCGCGCCCGCATCGATGATGCGCTGTCGGCCTGGCTGAGCCACTGCGCCGCAGCCGCTTTCGACGAGCCGGTGCCGCTTTCCGTGCTGCGCGACGGCTGGCTGGGCGCACTGGACGACACACCCGGCGGCGGCCGTTTTCTCGCCGGCGGCGTGACCTTCTGCACCCTGATGCCGCTGCGCTCGATTCCGTTCGAGGTGGTCTGTCTGCTGGGGATGAACGAGGGCGACTACCCGCGCCAGAGCCCGCGCAACGACTTCGACCTGATGCAACAGAGCGGCCAATACCGCCCAGGCGACCGCGCCCGCCGCGAGGACGATCGCTACCTGATGCTCGAGGCCCTGCTGTCGGCGCGGCGCATGCTCTACATCAGCTGGGCCGGACGCAGCCCGCGCGACAACACCGAGCAGCCGCCTTCGGTGCTGGTGGCGCAGCTGCGCGACTACCTCGCCGCAGGCTGGCGAGGCGAGGGCGGGGGCGATCTGCTGGCGCAGCGCACCACGGTGCATCCGCTGCAGCCGTTCAGCCGCCGCTATTTCGAGCAAGGGGCGAGCGAAGATGCCGCGCTGTTCACCTTTGCCAGCGAATGGCGCATGGCACACGCGGGGGACATGCCCGCTGCGCAGACGGCGCCCGCGTTCGACCCGCTGGATGAGCCGCTGCGCCTGGAGCAGCTCGGCCGCTTCCTGAAAAATCCGGTCAAGACATTTTTCCGTATCCGTCTGGGCGTGGTGTTCGATGCGCAGCAGACGCCCGATGACGACGAGGTGTTCACGGTCGACGCGCTGTCGCACCACGGCCTGCTGACCGCGCTACTCGACGACCCGCAGGCCGCGGTGCAAGAAGGTGTGCCGCAGGCCATCGCCCGCCGCCTGCTCCGGTTGCGCGGCAGCGGCGTGCTGCCGATGCGCGCGCTGGGCGAGCGTCAGGCGCAGATGCTGCAGCAGCAGGCACAGCTGGTGCTGAGTTGTTGGGCGGTGCGGCAACAGGACTATCCCGACGAGGCGCCGCGGATCGCGTTGCGCTTTGCCCATGCGCAAGCACAACTCGACGACTGGCTGGGCGGTCTGCGCGCCGGGCCGCAGGGCTGCGCGTGGATCGCGCTGACCGCGTCGCGGCTGCTGGACGGCAAGGGCGCGCCGCGGGCCGACAAGCTGGTCGACGCCTGGGTGCGCCAGCTCGCCGCCAGCGCCTGCGGTCACGCGGTGCAGGGCTGGCTGATCGGCGTGGATGCCGCGGTGCGATTGCCCGCGCTCAAGCCGCAGCAGGCCACAGAGCAGTTGCAGGCGTTACTCGCCGCCTGGCACGACGGCATGCAGTCACCGCTGCCGTTCACCGCGCGCACCGCGCTGGCCGAACTGCGCAACGGCAAGGGCGCAGCCACCTACGACGGCGGCGGCGACAAGCAGGCCGGCGAGGCGGAGGAACCCTGTCTGGCCCGGGTGTTCCCCGATTTCGCCGCACTGCGTGCAGACGGCCGCTTCGACCGCTACATGGACACGCTGTTTTGGCCGCTGCACGACTGGGCGCAGACCTGCCAGGCGCAACCCCATGCGCCGCAGACCAACCCCAGCGAGGTGGCGGCATGACCCAGATGCTCGACCCGCTGCGGCTGCCGCTACAGGGCAAGTGGCTGATCGAAGCCAGCGCCGGCACCGGCAAGACCTGGACCATCGCCGCGCTCTATCTGCGGCTGGTGCTCGGACACGGCACGGCAGGCAGCGGCTTCGGGCGGCCGCTGCCGCCTGAGCAGATTCTGGTCATGACCTTCACCCGCGCGGCCACCCGCGAGCTGTCCGAGCGCATCCGCGCGCGTCTGGTCGACGCCGCACAGTGCTTCCGTGGCGAGCGCGAGCCCCGAGAAGACGACACTTTTTTGCAGCAGCTTCTCGCCGACCACCCCCCAGGCGCGGTGCGCGAAGGTGCCGCATGGCGGCTGGCGACGGCGGCGCAGGCGATGGACGACGCCGCAGTGCTGACCATCGATGCCTGGTGCCAGCGCATGCTGCGCGAGCATGCGTTCGACAGCGGGCAGGGCTTCGATGACGAGCTGCTGGCCGAAGAAACACCGCTGCAGCTGCAGGCTGCGCGCGATTTCTGGCGGCAGCAGGTCTATCCCTTGCCCGCCGCCGCACTCGACGGCGTGCTCGCGCTGTGGCCCGACCCGGATGCGCTGAAAACCGCCGTGTTCTCCAGCCAGCGCGCCGAGCCGCAGCCCACCTTGCCCGAGGCCACCTCGCTGGCGGCGTTGTATGACCGATTGCATGCGCAGCAACAGGCCGCGCTGCAGGCGCTCAAGACCGCGCATGCGGCGCAGATCCGGGAGATGCGCGACTGGCTGCTGACGCTGGTGCAGTCGGCCGACTGTCCGCTGAACAAGAAGTCGTATGCGCCGGGCAGTGTGCAGAGCTGGTTCGACGCACTGAACGTCTGGCTGAACGACCCGGCGCAGCTGCGCCCCGCGCTGAAGGACGACGTATGGGACAAACTCACCCCGCAGGGGCTGCGCGACAAGTGCAACAAGGGCAAGCAGGTGGACCCGCCCACGGCGTTTGAAGCGGTGGCCGCGCTGCGCGCCGGACTGGCCGCGCTGCCCGACCCTGCACCTGCGCTGCAGGCCTTTGCCGCAGCGCGGGTGCAATCGCGCCTGCGCGAACTCAAGGCGGCGGCCGGGCAGCTGAGCTTCCACGACCAGCTCGAACGTCTGGACACGGCCCTGGCCGGGCCCCGGGGCGCACAGTTGCGCGCGCGCATCCTGCAGCAATACCCGGTGGCGCTGATCGACGAATTCCAGGACACCTCGGCGCTGCAGTTCCAGGTGTTCGACCGGCTTTACGCCATCACCGATGCGCCTGCTGCGCCGCCCGTGCCCACCGCGGTGCTGCTCATCGGCGACCCCAAGCAGTCGATCTATGCGTTCCGTGGGGCGGACATCGCCAGCTACCTGCGCGCCCGCACCGCCACCGAGGGCCGTCATGTGGTGCTCGGCGTCAACCGTCGATCCACGCAGACGCTCGTGGGCGCGGTCAACCGCCTGTTCTGCACCCGCGAGCGTGCACAGGGCGCTGGCGCCTTTCTCTACCGGCAGACGGACCCCCCAGGGGCCAACCCGCTGCCCTTCCTCGAGGTGCGGGCCCACGGCCGGTCCGAGCGACTGGTCTGCGCGAGCGGCAAGCTGCCTGCGCTGCAGCTCAGCGTGGACGTGCAGCCGCAGGCCAAAGAGACAGCGCGGCAGCGCTTTGCCGAACTGGCCGCGGCCCGCGTGGTCGAATTGCTCGGCGACCCGCGGGCCGGATTCGTCTGCGGCGACGACCAGGCATTCAGCCGCCTGCGCCCGAGCGATCTGGCAGTGCTGGTGCGCGACGGGAAAGAGGCCGGCGCGGTGCGGCAGGCGCTGTCGCGTCGCGGCGTGGCCTCGGTGTTCCTGTCCGACCGCGAATCGGTGTTCGCCACCCGCGAGGCGGCCGACCTGCTGCGCTGGCTGCGCGCGGTGGCCGCGCCGCACGACGCCCGGCTGGCCCGCGCCGCGTTTGCCACCGCCACCCTGGGGCTCGATCTGGCCGAGCTGGCCGCGCTGGCCAGCGACGATGCTGTGTTCGAGCAGCGGCTGGCGCTGCTGCAGGAGCTGCAGCGCATCTGGCAGCGTCAGGGCGTGCTGCCCATGCTGCGCCAAACCCTGTTCCGTCTGAATCTGCCAGCGCGCTGGCTGGGCGCTGACGACGGAGAGCGGCGCCTGACCAATGTGCTGCATCTGGCCGAACTGCTGCAGACCGCCAGCAGCGACCTCGACGGCGAACAGGCGCTGATCCGCTGGCTGCAGGCGCAGCTGCAAGGAGAGGGCGCAGACGAGCGCATCGTCCGCCTGGAAAGCGAGGCAGATCTGGTGCGCGTGGTCACCATCCACAAATCCAAGGGCCTGGAATATCCGGTGGTGCTGCTGCCGTTTGCCACCGCGTGCAAGCCGCAGCCCGATCCCGCGCTCGACCTGGAGCGGCTGCGCGAAGATCTGCGGCTGCTTTACGTGGCGCTCACCCGCGCCCGTCACGCGCTGTGGGTCGGCATCGCCGCGATCAAGGAGCATTTCAAGAGTTGCCCGTTCCATCGCTGCGCGATCGGCTATCTGCTGGGCGGGCCGACTCCGCAGGCGGACATTCGCAGCCTGCTCGAACAGGTGTTTGCCGATCTGCCCGACGTGCAGATCGATGACGCGCCGCCCACGCCCGCGACCGATCGTCTGCAGGGCGCATCCGCTCCGCCGCTGCGCCCTGCACCGACCTACCGCGGCGATTTCGAGCGAGACTGGGGCATCGGCAGCTTTTCCGCGCTGGTGCGCGGCTTGGCACCGCGCAGCACGCAACAGCCTGCATCGGCGCCCGCGCTGCAAGACGAACTGCCGGATCTGCCACTGCCGCCGGCGGTCCAGCCGCTGCAGGACGCCGCGCGCCATCGCTTCGCCCGTGGCGCGCTGGCCGGCAAGTTCGTCCACGAGCAGCTCGCCTGGCTGGCCGAGCATGCGTTCGCGCTGGAGACCGATCCCATGCTGCAGACCAGTCTGCTGCAGCGCTGCGCCTGGCAGGGTTGGGACGACGCCGGCGCGCAGGATTTGCTGCAGTGGCTGCGCGAGGTGGTCAGCACGCCGCTGCCGCCGCTGGGCGCGACGCTGCCCGAACTCGCGCACGTCTTGCCGGAAATGGAGTTCTGGTTCCCGGTCGAGCGGGTGGCTGTCGCGCAGATCGATGCGCTGTGCCGCCGTCATATCCTGCCGGGGCAGCCACGCCCGCCGCTGACCGAGCGCATGCTGCACGGCATGGTGATGGGTTTTGCCGATCTGGTGTTCGCTTTCGGCGGCCGCTACTGGGTGCTCGATTACAAGAGCAATGCCCTCGGGCCCGACGATGCCCACTACACCCGGCAGGCGCTCGAAGCCGCAGTCCTCGCGCACCGCTACGACGTGCAGTGCGCGCTGTACCTGCTGGCGCTGCACCGCCTGCTGCGCGCGCGCCTGGGCGCGGGTTACCGCCCGCTGCAGCACCTGGGCGGCGCGATCGACCTGTTCCTGCGCGGAATTCGCGGGCCGCAGTCGGGCTGTGTGCACATTGCTCCGGATGCGGCGCTGCTCGACGCGCTCGACGCCCTGTTCGCCCCCTCCCGGGAGGTGGCGCCATGAACCCGCCGCGCGTGCCGGTTGCCGATCCGCGCAGCCAGGAGTTGCTCGACTTGCTGCACGCCTGGGCCGACGCCGGCGTGCTGCGCCGGCTGGACGCGGCGCTGGCACGGTTCATCGCCGAGTTGTGCCCGCAGGCCACGCCGCAGGTGCTGCTCGCGGTGGCCGTGCTGTCGCACCTGGAGGCGCAGGGCCATACCTGCGTGTTGCTCGACGAGTTGCCGCAGCACATCGCCGCGCTGCGGCAGCAGGCGGCGCAAGCGGGCATGCCGGCGTCATCCCTGCTCGATGCCGTGCCGCAGAGTTGGGACGCCGCGCTGCGGGCGTGCACCGCTGTGCACGAGGAGGGCGGGGCAGACGCCGGCGCCCCGCTGGTGCTCGGCGCTGCACGGTTGTATCTGCGCCGCTACTGGCGCGACGAATTGCGGGTGGCGGCGCAGGTGCGGCAGCGCCTGCGGCCGGAGGTCGTGGTCGATTCCGCTCGCGCCGCCGCGGTGCTGGCGCGGCTGTTCCCGGCATCGGCCGGCCCGGAAGTGGACTGGCAAAAACTGGCTTGCGCTGCGGCGCTGCGCGCCCGGCTGACCGTGCTCACTGGCGGACCCGGCACTGGCAAGACCTACACTGCCGCACGTATGCTGGCGCTGCTGCTGGCCACCGCCGAGCAGCCTGCCGCGTTGCGCGTGGCGCTGGCCGCACCGACCGGCAAGGCCGCGGCGCGGCTGAAGCAGTCGATCGATCAGGCGCTGCAAACCTTGCCGGCGATCGACGGTGTGGACGATCTGGCACGGCACATCGGCCCGGCGCGCACCCTGCACAGCCTGCTGGGCGCGCGGCCAGACACCCGGCGCTTCGCCCACGACGCGGCGCATCCGCTGCAGGTCGATGTGCTGCTGATCGACGAGGCGTCGATGATCCATCTGGAAATGATGGCCGCGGTGCTCGCCGCGCTGCCGCCGTCATCCCGGCTGATCCTGCTCGGCGACAAGGACCAGCTCGCCTCGGTCGAGGCCGGCGCGGTGCTGGGCGATCTGTGCGCCGACGCGCAGAACGGCCACTACCGCCCCGACACCGCGCAGGCGCTGCTGGCGCTGAGCGGCCAGCGCATTCCGCCCGAACTGATCGACCCTGCCGGCAGCGCGCTGGCGCAGCAGGTGGTGATGCTGCGCCGCAGCCACCGGTTCGGCGGCAGCATCGGCCGGCTTGCTAGCGCGGTGCACGCGGGCGATGCGCAGACGGCGCTGGCCCTGCTTGGCGATCCGCCGGATGCCGCGGTCTACCAGTTGCCGCCGTCGCCGCAGCTGCACGACCAGCTGGTCGACCTGGCGGTCGCCGGGCGCGATCAGGCTGCGGGCTTTGCGCAGTACGCGGGTGTGCTGCAGCGCCAGCCATCCGGGCGCACCGGCTGGGAGCACTGGGCGCAGGAGGTGCTCGCCGCGTTCGAGCAGTGTCGCGTGCTGTGCGCGGTGCGCGACGGTCCCTGGGGCGTGGATGCGCTCAACGCCGCGATTGCCGAGCGGCTGGACGCGCTGGGGCTGCTGCGCTGCCGCGGCACGTGGTATGCCGGGAGGCCGGTCATGGTCACGCGCAACGACCACGAACTGGGCGTGCTCAACGGCGACGTGGGCCTGGTGCTGCCCACGCCCGATGGCGGCCTGCGCGTGGTGTTTGGCAGCGGCCCGGGGTTGCGCACGGTCAGTATCAGCCGCTTGCCGGAAGTGCAGACCGCGTTTGCGATGACCGTGCATCAGGCGCAAGGCTCCGAATTCGCCCATGCGGTGCTGGTGCTTCCCGAGCGCAGCGCCGCGGTTCGCCGCGAACTGATCTACACCGGCCTGACCCGCGCGCGCAGCGCCTTCACCCTGGCCTGTGCCGACATCCAGACCCTGCGCGAGGGCATCGCGCACACCACCCGCCGCACCAGCGGCTTGCTCGAACGCATCCACTGTGCATCCACGCCATGAACAAGGCCTTTGTCCGCGAACCGTCCGAAGACGCCGACGATGACGACGGCGTCCAGCTACCGCCGCTGCCTGCGGGCGGCAAGAACTACATCACCCCGCAGGGCTATGCCAGACTGCGCGCCGAGCTCAAGGAACTGCTCGAGGTGGAACGCCCCAAGGTGGTCGAGGCCGTGTCGTGGGCGGCCAAAAACGGCGATCGCTCGGAAAACGGCGACTACATCTACGGCAAGCGGCGGCTGCGCGAGATCGACCGGCGCATCCGCTTTCTGACCAAACGTCTTGACATCGCCGTGGTGGTCGACCCCAGTCTGCAGCACGGCAACGACCAGATTTTTTTCGGCGCCACGGTGCGGTATGTCAATGACGCGGGCGAGGAACACACCGTCACCATCGTCGGCATCGACGAAACCGAGCCACTGCAGGGCCGCATCAGCTGGATTTCGCCGGTGGCCCGCGCGCTGCTCAAGGCGCGCGAGGGCGATACGGTCAGCCTGCCCACCCCTGCCGGCATGACCACGCTGGACATCCTGGAGGTGAGCTATCCGCCGCGCAGCTGAGCGCGGAGTCAGTTGCCGGACGCGTTGCGGTTTTTCGCCCGGCTGGCGCGCACCACGAACTTGAGGCGACGCAGCGCCCGCAGCACATCGGCCAGATGCTTGCGATCGCGCACCCGCACGACAAAGCGCAGCTCGGTGGTGGCCTGCTGCATGTCTTCGTCCATGGTCACATGCGCGATGTCGCTGTCGTGCTCGCTGATGGCTGCCGCCACGCGGGCGAGCACGCCCTTGGAGTTTTGCACGATCACGCTCAAGCCGGTTTCGAACGGGCGGGTGCATTCGTCAGCCCAGCTCAGGTCGATCCAGCGTTCGGGATCTTTCTGGTAGAGCCGGCGCGCGATTTCGCAGTCCTGCTGGTGCACGATCAATCCCTCGCCCTTGCCGAGATAGCCGATGACGCTGTCGCCAGGAATCGGCCGGCAGCAGGTGGCATACTGCACCGAGGTGCCCTCGCTGCCGTCGAGCTGCAGCACAGACTGTGCGCCGGACTGGTTACGGCTGGCCAGACGCTCGATGGTGTCGAGCAGCGGGTCGGACAGCGCGTCCTTTGGCGAGACCAGCGCCACCACGCGCTTGGCCAGGATGTCGGCCACGCGCTTGCCCAGACCGATGTCGGCAAACAGTTCCTCGCGCGATTTGGACCCGGTCCAGCGCAGCAGCTTGTCCCATACCGTCGGGTCGAGGCTGGCCGGATCCAGATGCTCGTGCCGCAGCGCATTGTGCAGCAGGCGCCGACCCAGTTCGATCGATTCGGCCTGCTGCGTGGTGCGCAGCGCGTGGCGAATCTTCGAGCGCGCGCGGCCGGTGCGCACGAAGCTCAGCCAGTTCGGGTTGGGCCGGGAGGTCGGCGCGGTGATGATCTCGACCACGTCGCCGCTGCGCAGCTCGGTGCGCAGCGGCACCAGGATGTTGTTCACCTTGGCAGCCACGGTCTGGTCGCCCAGATTGGTGTGGATCGCATAGGCGAAGTCCACCGGTGTGGCGCCGCGCGGCAGCGCCAGGATGCGCGACTTGGGGGTGAACACATACACCGCGTCCGGCGCCAGGTCGATCTTGACGTTTTCCAGAAAATCAGCCCAGTCCCGGGTTTCGGTCTGGATGTCGAGCAGCGATTGCAGCCAGGCGTTGGTCTGCAGCCACTGTTGCGGGGCCTGGCCGTCGTCCGCCGACTTGTAGAGCCAGTGTGCGGCCACGCCGCTTTCGGCGATGCGGTGCATGGCCTCGGTGCGGATCTGGAATTCGATCGGATTGCCGTTCGGGCCGATCAGCGTGGTGTGCAGCGACTGATAGCCGTTGGCCTTGGGGATGGCGATGTAATCCTCGAACTTGCCCGGCATGGGTTTGTACAGGCCATGCAGCACGCCCAGCGCCCGGTAGCAGTCGAGCACATCGGGCACCAGCACACGAAAGCCGAAAATGTCCTGGATGTGCGCAAAGCTCAGATGCTTGGTGCGCATCTTGCGGTAGATGGAATACAGCGTCTTTTCGCGGCCTGAGAGTTGGGCGGGCACCTGCGCCTCGGCCAGCGCGGTCTGCGTGGCGGCGAGGATTTTTTCCACCAGACCGTGCCGGTTGCCGCGTGCGGCCTGCACCGCGCGCGACAGTACCGCATAGCGGTGGGGGTAGCTGTTGGCAAAGCCCAGGTCC
>JBMFIE010000010.1:0-27221 GCA_049976465.1 Thiomonas sp.
ACATGGACGACGGGTGGATGCTGGGGCGGGCGGTTGACGGCATGCGATGCGGCCGATATCCCCTGCATTTTAGGGAGGAGTCCTCTGAACGGGCGGAGCAAGGCGATGGACGGGGCAGACCCAGCTTGCTGCCGGGTATGTGCAGCTTGGTGCTAGAATGCCCGTTTTTCCAGGTCTGCTGCGGCTTGAACACTGCTGGCCAGGCCGTCCGTGCGGGAGCCAAGGCTTGGCCCTCGCATTACCAAAGAGGTGAACTTATGTATGCGGTCATAAAAACCGGCGGCAAGCAGTACCGAGTTGCCGCCGGCGAAAAAATCAAGGTAGAACAGATGCCGGCAGACGTAGGTCAGGACATTGTGCTCGATCAGGTGCTTGCCGTGGTCAACGGCGATGAGGCCAAGTTCGGCACACCCCTGGTCGACGGTGCGAAGGTGACGGCCAAGGTGCTGTCGCACGGGCGGCATGACAAGGTGCGCATTTTCAAGATGCGTCGCCGCAAGCACTATCAGAAGCATCAAGGGCATCGGCAGAACTACACCGAGCTTCAGATCGAAGCGATCACGGCCTAAGGAGAAACGGACATGGCACAGAAAAAGGGCGGCGGCTCGACCCGCAACGGCCGCGATTCGGAGGCCAAACGACTGGGTGTCAAGGTCTACGGCGGTCAAGGTATCTCGGCCGGTGGAATCATCGTGCGTCAGCGTGGCACCAAGTTCCATCCCGGTCACAATGTCGGCATCGGCAAGGATCACACCCTGTTTGCGCTGGTCGACGGTCGGGTGGAATTCGAAGTGAAGGGCGCGTTCAACCGGCAGACGGTCTCGGTCGTCGCCCACTGACCCGCAGAGCGACCGACTGATCCGGTCTCCCTGCGGCCGGATCGGGGTGCAGGCCCCGATGTCCGCCCCGGCATGGTGATACAAGGCACGCAGCGCGTGTTCATGTCTCGCCAGCCGGGGTTTCTGTTTGTTCTGCGAAACGAGAGTCGTGTGAAATTTGTCGATGAAGTCGTGATCGAGGTGCACGCCGGCAACGGGGGCAACGGCTGCGTGTCGTTTCGCCGGGAGAAATTCATCCCCTTCGGCGGGCCCAATGGCGGAGATGGGGGGCGCGGCGGGCATGTGATTGCGCGGGCGGATGTCAACCTCAACACCCTTGTCGACTTCCGCTATGCCAAGGTGCACCGCGCGCGCAACGGCGAGCATGGCCGCGGCGCGGATCAATACGGCGCGGGCGGTGCCGACAAGGTGCTGCGTGTGCCCGTGGGGACGTTGATCTACGACGCCGAAACCAACGAACTGCTCGCAGACCTGGTGCAGGACGGCCAAGAAATCATCCTCGCGCGTGGCGGGCAGGGCGGTCTGGGCAATCTGCATTTCAAGTCCAGCGTCAACCGCGCGCCGCGGCAGTCGACCAAGGGCCAGGAAGGAGAGCATCGCAAGCTGCGCCTCGAACTCAAGCTGCTGGCCGACGTCGGCCTGCTTGGCCTGCCCAACGCGGGCAAGAGCACGCTGATTTCCGCCGTGTCGAATGCGCGGCCCAAGATCGCCGACTATCCCTTTACCACGCTGTATCCCCATCTCGGTGTGGTGCGTCTGGGGCCGGGGCGCAGCTTCGTGATCGCCGACATTCCCGGCCTGATCGAGGGTGCAGCCGAGGGGCAGGGCCTGGGACACCAGTTCCTGCGGCACTTGCAGCGCACCAAGCTGCTGCTGCACATCGTCGACATGGCGCCAGGCGACGACGGCGCCGATCCGGTCAAGGATGTGCGCGCGATTGTTGCCGAGCTGAAAAAATACGATCCCGCATTGGCGGCCAAGCCGCGTTGGCTGGTGCTCAACAAACTCGACATGCTGCCCGAAGGTGAACGCGAGGCCGCGGTGATGTCGCTGCGGCGGCGCCTGCGCTACAAAGGGCCGATATTTCCGATCTCGGCGCTGGCGCGCGAGGGACTCGACCCGCTGCTGCATGCGATCGCCGACCATCTTGGCCAAAACGAGCCGGTGCAGACCGCCGCGCCCGATCCCCGTTTCCGCAACGATGACAGCGACTGAAATCCAGAGTTCTCCTTCCGTCGTGCAATCGGCGCGGCGGGTGATCATCAAGGCCGGCTCCAGTCTGGTGACCAATGAGGGCCGAGGTGTCGACCGTGACGCCGTATCGCGCTGGGCGGGCCAGATCGCCGGGCTGCGCGATGCAGGCAAGGAAGTCATCCTTGTCTCCAGCGGTGCGATCGCCGAGGGCATGCGCCGGCTGGGATGGAGCCGGCGTCCGCGTGAAATGCATCAGTTGCAGGCTGCTGCTGCGGTGGGGCAGATGGGGCTGGCACAGGCCTACGAGACCGCGTTCAGCGCACGCGGCATCGTTGCCGCGCAAATCCTGCTCACCCATGCCGACCTGGCCGATCGCCAGCGCTATCTCAACGCCCGCACCACCTTGCTGACCCTGCTCGAGCAGGGCGTGGTGCCGGTGATCAACGAGAACGACACCGTGGTCACCGACGAGATCAAGTTCGGCGACAACGATACCTTGGGTGCGCTGGTGACCAATCTGGTCGAGGGCGACGTGCTCATCATCCTCACCGACCAGGCCGGGCTTTACAGCGCAGACCCACGCAAGCATGCCGATGCCCGGCTGATTGCGCAGGCCAACGCCGAGGACCCCGCCCTGCTGAGCATGGCAGGGGGCGCCGGCAGCGGGATCGGCACAGGCGGCATGGCCACCAAGGTGACTGCAGCCCGCCGTGCGGCGCGCAGCGGCGCGCACACCGTGATCGCCAGCGGCCGTGAGCCGGATGTGCTGCTGCGGCTGGCGCGCGGAGAACGGGTGGGCACGCAGCTCATGGCTGGGCGTGCCAAGCTCGCGGCGCGCAAGCAATGGATGGCCGACCACCTCCAGCTGCGTGGCTGGGTGACGGTGGATGACGGCGCGGCACAGCGCTTGCGCGCGCAGGGCGCCAGTCTGCTACCGGTCGGCGTGGTGGACGTGCAGGGCGACTTCGAACGCGGCGACGTGATTGCGGTGCGCGATCGCGCCGGTGTCGAAGTGGCGCGCGGGCTGAGCAACTACGCCGCCTCCGACGCACGGCGCATCATGCGGCATGCCTCGTCGGAAATCGAGGCCATCCTCGGATTCAGCGAAGAGCCCGAGCTGGTGCACCGGGACAATATGGTGTTGCTGTAAACGCCGAGCGCGGCGCGTTCAGTACGGAATGGCGCGCAGGCCCTGCTGGATGCGCTGCGCGATTTGCGCAGCGGTGCCGTGCACCGCGCCGTCCTTGCACAGATCGTCGTCGAACAGGGTGGAGTGGATGCGCTGTGCGCCGTCGCCCGCAATGCGCTGCCACTGGCTGGTGGTCACGGCAGACCAGGTTTTGCTGGCGTCATTCCACACCGCGTAGAGCTTCCATTGCCGTTGCGCGCAGTCGATGCCCTCATACGTCACGTTACTCGGGCCGCCGGGCACCCGGGCCACGAGGGTATAGCGCACGATCTGCCCCGGCTGGACAGAGATCGAGGCGCGATCGACATAGAACCGCAGTGCGCCGCCTGCGGTGATGTGCACATGCAGCAATTCTGATGGCGCCGCAGGGAAGACCACGGGAGATTCAGTCTCGCGGGTTTTGGTGCCGAACCAACCCGCGTCATCGACCGACTGCGCCCCTGCCGACCGCGTTCCATACGGCGCGGCCAGCAGGGTCACGATGAGGCCCAGCGTGGCCACGCGCAGGCGCGGGCGAGCGGTGCGCATCATGCAGGATCCGGGTTGGTGATGATCGACAGCGACGGCTCGGTCGGCGCTGCCGTGCCGTCCGCCTGATGGCGGTGACGCAGATTGGCGCGCAGATAACGCGTGCGCGGCTCGGGGCGGGGGATGTAGTGCGACAGCTCGGTGAGCGCGAGCTGGTAAACCTCACGCTTGAACTCGATCACACTGTCGAGCGGCACCCAGTAATCGTTCCAGCGCCAGGCGTCGAACTCGGGATGGGAGGTGGTGCGCAGGCAGACATCGCAGTCGCGTCCGGTCAGGCGCAGCAAATACCAGATCTGCTTTTGTCCTTTGTAGATGCCGCGGCTTTCGCGGCGGACATATTGGCTGGGCACGTCGTAGCGCAGCCAGTGCCGGGTGCGGGCAATGATACGCACATGACAGCGATCGAGTCCGATTTCTTCGCGCAGCTCGCGGTACATCGCCTGCTCGGGAGTTTCCCCCGGGTTGATGCCACCTTGCGGAAACTGCCACGAATGCGCGCGCACCCGCTTGCCCCAGAACACCTGGTTTTTGGCGTTGAGCAGAATGATGCCCACGTTGGGACGATAGCCTTCGCGATCCAACATCGCCGATCCTCGATCTTTTAGAATTCTGTACTCAATTATAGGCAGAGCCCTTGTCCTTGACGGGACTGTGCGATCTCTTGCCCGCGCTGCCGCGCCTTGCAACCTGCGCCCTGTGGCGCGGCGAGCGTGTTCCCATTTCTCCCACCCTGCCGGCCTCGCCGACTTGCATGAAGATTTCCCGCTTTTTCATTTCCACCCAGAAAGACGATCCTGCCGACGCCGAGGTCCGCAGTCAGGCGCTGATGCTGCGCGCAGGCATGATCAAAAAACATGCTGCCGGGATCTACAGCTACCTGCCGCTGGGCCTGCGCAGCATCCGCAAGGTCGAGGCCATCGTGCGCGAGGAGATGAACCGCGCTGGCGCGATCGAACTGCTCATGCCCATCGTGCAGCCCGCGGAGCTCTGGCAGGAAACCGGGCGGCTGGACAAGTTCGGCCCGGAGTTGCTGCGCATCCGCGACCGGCACGACCGCGAATTCGTCATCCAGCCCACCTCCGAGGAGGTGATCACCGACCTGGTGCGCAGCGAAGTGCGCAGCTGGCGGCAACTGCCGCTCAACTTCTATCACATCCAGACCAAGTTCCGCGACGAACGCCGGCCGCGCTTCGGCGTGATGCGCGCGCGCGAGTTCATCATGAAGGACGCCTATTCCTTCGATCGCGACTTCGAGTCGGCTCAGGCCAGCTATCGCGCGATGTTCGATGCCTATGTGCGCATCTTCCAGCGATTCGGCTTCGAGTTCCGCGCCGTGGCGGCCGATTCGGGCGCGATCGGCGGCTCGCTCAGCCATGAGTTCCATGTGATTGCCGACACCGGCGAGGACGCCATCGCCTACTGCGAGGCGTCGGACTATGCGGCCAATGTCGAAAAGGCCGAGGCGCTGCCGCTGATCGCCGCGCGTGCCGCGCCCACGCAGCCGCTGCAAAAAACTCCCACACCCGGCGCTGCCAAGTGCGAGGACGTGGCAGCGCTGCTGGGCATCCCATTGCAGAACACGGTCAAGTCGGTCGTGCTCGCGGTCGATGGCGATCAGCCCGGCGAGCCGGCCAGCCTGGTACTGCTGCTGGTGCGCGGCGATCACACGGTCAACGAGGTCAAGGTCGGCAAGCTCGCCGGCCTGGCCGCCAGCCGCATGGCGACCGAGGCCGAGATCCTCGCCACCTTCGGCACGCCGCCGGGCTATCTCGGCCCGATCGGTACGCTGCGCCCGGTGCGGGTGATTGCCGATCGCACCGTGGCCAACATGAGCGACTTCGTCGTCGGCGCCAACGCGGTCGATTTCCACTACACCGGTGTCAATTGGGGACGCGATCTGCCCGAGCCGGAAGTGGCCGACATCCGCAATGTGCAGGCCGGCGACCCCAGCCCGGACGGCAAGGGCGTGCTGTCCATCTGTCGCGGGATCGAGGTCGGTCATGTGTTCTACCTCGGCACCAAATATTCCGCGGCGATGGGCGCCACCTTCCTCGACGACAAGGGCAAGACGCAGACTCTGGAAATGGGCTGCTACGGCATCGGCATCACCCGCATCCTCGGCGCCTGCATCGAGCAGAACCATGACGCCAAGGGCATGATCTGGCCCGATGCGATCGCGCCGTTCACCGCGGTGATCTGCCCCATCGGCTACGACCGCAGCGAGGCAGTGCGCTCGGCTGCCGAGGCGCTGTACGCCGAGCTGATCGAGGCTGGCGTGGATGTGGCGCTGGATGATCGCGGCGAGCGTCCCGGCGTGATGCTGGGCGACTGGGAGCTGATCGGCGTGCCGCATCGGGTGGTGATTTCCGATCGCGGACTGGCCGCGGGCACGGTGGAATATCAGCATCGTCGCGATGCCGAACCCACCATCTGGCCGCTGAACGAAGCGCGCGCGCAGCTGCAGTCCCGCCTGCGGCATTGAACCAGCAGGGGGCGGTCGCATGCGGGGGGTGTCTCGTCGCCGCTGGTTGTTGCGCGTGGCGGGTGCGGGCGCGGCCATCGGTCTGGGCTGGACGCTGCCCGCGGCGCTGGCGTGGGCTGGAGCCCAGCAGGAAGAGCAGCTCAGCGATGCGGTGCGCACCGCGCTGGCGGCGCAGATCGCCGAGGCGCCGCCGCCGCAGCCGCATTTTCGCGACCTGATGCACCAGGCGCAATACCGGGTCTGGCTGCTTCTCGAATCGCAGTGGCTGCGGCCCCGCATGCCGGACAAGATTGCGCGCGAGGCCTTCCTGCAGACGCTGTGGTACGAGTCGCACCGCGCCGGGCTCGAGCCGGCGCTGATCCTGGGCTTGATCCAGGTGGAGAGCAACTTTCGCAAGTACGCCATTTCACCCGCGGGGGCGATGGGCTATATGCAGGTCATGCCGTTCTGGACCCGGCAGATCGGCAACGGCGACATCACCAGCCTGTTCCACATGCAGGTCAACCTGCGCTACGGCTGTGTGATCCTGCGGCACTATCTCGACATCGAAAACGGCAATCTGTTTTATGCCCTGGGCCGCTACAACGGCTCGCGTGGCCGCGCGACCTATCCCGATGCGGTGCTGGCTGCGCGCAGGCGCTGGGTCGTGGCTGGCGGCTCGGGCTGAGCCGGCTGGGGCGGCGCAATCAGCGCGGCATCAACCCGCCCATGCGCTGCATCATCTTGAACATCTTGCCGCCCTTCATTTTTTTCATCATGTCGCGCATCTGCTCGTATTGCTTGAGCAGGCGGTTGACGTCCTGCACCTGCACTCCGGCGCCGGCGGCGATGCGACGCTTGCGCGTGGCCTTGATCAGTTCGGGCTTGTGACGCTCTTGCGGCGTCATGCTGTGGATGATGCCCTGCATACGACGCATGTCGCGCTCGGCCCGCGCCATGTCGGCCTGACCAGCCTTGGCCTGCATCTCGGCGGGCAGCTTGTCGAGCATCCCCTGCAGCCCGCCCATCTTGTTCATCTGCTGTAGCTGCATCAGAAAGTCGTTGAGGTCGAACTGCGCGCCGGACTTCACCTTGGCGGCGAGTTGCTGCGCAGCGTCCAGATCGACCTGGCGCTGTGCCTGCTCGACCAGCGCCAGGATGTCACCCATGCCGAGGATGCGGTCGGCCATGCGGCGCGGGTCGAAGGGCTCCAGGCCGTCGATCTTTTCCGACACCCCGGCGAACTTGATCGGCGCGCCGGTGACCTGCCGCACCGACAGCGCCGCGCCGCCTCTGGCGTCGCCGTCGAGCTTGGTCAGCACGATGCCGGTCAGCGGCAGCGCGTCATGGAATGCGCGCGCGGTGTTGATCGCATCCTGACCCTGCATCGCATCGACCACGAACAGGGTTTCGATGGGCTTGAGCGCGGCATGCAGCTCGCGGATTTCGCGCATCATCGCCTCGTCCACCGACAGCCGCCCGGCGGTATCGACCAGCAGCACGTCGAAGTGGTGGCTGCGGGCATACTCGACGGCACGCCGGGCGATGTCCAGCGGCTTGTCCTGCGGCGACGACGGAAAGAACTCCGCCCCGGCCTGCGCGGTGACCGTTTGCAACTGGGCGATCGCCGCGGGGCGGTAGACGTCGCACGAGACGGTCAGCACCTTTTTTTTCTCCCGCTCGGTCAGCAGACGCGCGAGCTTGGCAGTGGTGGTGGTCTTGCCCGCGCCTTGCAGACCGGCCATCAGCACGATGGCTGGAGGCTGGGTGGCGAGGTTGAGCGGCACGGCGTTTCCGCCCATCAATTCGGCCAGCTCGCGCTGCACCACGCCCACCAGCGCCTGGCCCGGGGTGAGCGAGCCCACCACCTCCTGGCCGAGCGCCTTGTCCTTCACCCGTGCGGTGAACTCGCGCACCACGGGCAGAGCCACGTCGGCCTCGAGCAGGGCCAGCCGCACTTCGCGCAGCATGTCCTGGATGTTCGACTCGGTGATGCGTGCCTGCCCCTTGAGGGTTTTGACCACGCGGGACAGACGCTGGGTGAGATTGTTGAGCATGAACTGGGGTGTGGTGTGCGGGCGCGGTGCAGGCGGGGAAAACCGCCGGCGACCAGCCCAGCCTTGCGGCGGGCGACGTCGCTTGATCGCAAGGGGCTCGGTTAAACTCGGACTATGTTGATTTTAGTGAATGGCCTCGCGTTCTCGCTGTATGTGTTGGCTGCCCTGCTGTCGCGGCCAAGCCCGGTTTTGACGCTCGGGCTTGCCGAAAGCACAGCGTCCGCCGCTACACGCCGCTTCGAACGATGGTCCACCACGGTGATGGCGCTGGCCTGGGCGGCGCAGACCTTGACCTTCGTGCTGGTGCTGCGCGGCCAGTTGCAACCACATTTCGGCTTCGCCCAAGCGCTGTCGGTGACCTTCTGGCTGGTGGCCGCGGTCTATTGGGTGGAGAGTCTGTACTACCCACTACAGACTCTGCGCAGCTGGATCTGCCTGCTGGCGGCGATCTCCATCCTGCTGACCTGGGTCTTTCCTGGAGGATTTACGCCGCCTTACGGCGCTGGGCCGACTTTTGCGTTGCACTGGGCCATGGGGATTGCGGCCTACGGTCTGTTCGGTGCGGCCGCGCTGCATGGCATTTTGCTGTGGACGGCCGAATATTCCCTGCACCGGCGTAAAGCGGCGGTGGCCGGCGTGTCGCGCAGCCTGCCGCTGCTGACGCTGGAAAAGCTCACCTACCGCTTGGCGGCGGTGGGCTTCGTGTTACTGACGGCCTCGCTCATCTTCGCCGTCACTTTTAGCGAGGAGCTGTTTGGCAAGCCGTTCGAGTTCAATCACCAGACCGTGTTCGGCATTGCCGCCTGGGTGATGTTTGCGGTGCTCATGTTCGGCAGGGCGTTCCTCGGCTGGCGTGGCACGCGGGCACTGGCCTGGCTGTTTTCAGGCACGGTGCTGCTGTTGCTGACCTATGTCGGCTCGCGCTTCGTGCTGCAGGTGATTCTGCACCGATGAAATACCTCGTCCTGTTCGTCGTGGTCATCGTCGGGCTGATGCTGATCAAAAAACAACAGCAAGGCACCCGGATGCCGCCGCCTGGATCGCCGCGCAAGCCGCCCCAGGTTCCCGAGGCGATGCTGCCGTGTGCGCACTGTGGCGTGCATCTGCCGGCCAGCCGCTGCGTCTGGCGTGACGGCAAGCCGTATTGCAGCGAAGAGCATGCCCGTCTGGGGTCGTAAGCCGGGAGCGGCGCTCGCCGCAGACAGCGCGTTCGCGCAATCGATGTTCGCACCATCCGCCCCTGCCTCTGGCACGAGGTTGGTGCCGTCCTCGCGGCTGGGCCGGGAACGGCTGCGCACCTTCCGCATGCTGGCCGTGGCGCGGCTGCTCATGGCCGTGATGCTGCTTGGCTGGCTGGTACTGCTGCCGATGCTGCAAGCGGCCTCGGTCGCAGGACATCCACCTGGGATGCAGCTGGGCTACTGGATCGCCGGCGCCTATGTGGTGCAGACCACCTTGAGCCTGTGGTGGAGTTTCTGGCGCAGCGACGGTCTGGCCTGGCAGGTGTTGATCGCCATTGCGGTCGATCTGCTGGTGTTCACCATACTGCAGTTCACCGCGGGCTACCCGGCGCGGGAGTTTTCGCTGATCTACGCCTTGCCGGTGCTTGCTGCGGGGATTTACGGCACTTTGTCGCTGACTTTGTTCGTCGCGGCGCTGGTGACACTGACCCTGCTCGGCGGCGCCGTGCCGGAGCTGTTCGTTGGCGCGGCCGAGGCCGATCAGCGGCTGCTCAACGCGGCGTTCGTCGGGGCGGCCTATTTTGCGGTCGCGGTGCTGACCTGGCAGTTGTCGCAGCGGCTGGCGCGGCAGGAAGCGCGGGCCAGCGCCAGCGAGCAGGTTGCGCGGCGACAGATGGCGTTGAACCAGCGGGTGATCGAGGCGCAACACGACGGGGTGATGGTGGTCGATCGGCAGATGGTGCTCGAAGCAGTCAACCCTGCAGCGCAACAACTGCTCGACCTGCCCTGGGGCGATGCGGTCACCGCACGCTGGCTCGGTGGGCGCAGGGCGCTGGGCGATCTGCCGGTGGCGGGCGTGGTGCGGCAGGCGATCGAACGCATGGCCACCGACGGCGAGGAAGAAACGCAGGTACAGGCCCGCACACCCTCCGGCCGCCGGCTGTTGCTGCGGCTGACCAGGCTGGACAATCTGCCCGGGGGCGTTGCCTACCTCATCGTGCTGCAGGACCTGCGCGAGATCGATGCGCGTATCCAGCAGGAAAAGCTCGCGGCGATGGGCCGGCTGGTGGCCAGCGTGGCACACGAAATCCGTAATCCGCTGGGCGCAATCGGCCAGGCCAACCAACTGGCCAGGGAGTTCGCCGCAGACGCGGCGCAGCTCGAGCGCCTGCACCACCTGATCGCACAGAATGTCGAGCGCATCAATCGCACGGTCGAGGATGTGCTCGAGCTCGGTCGCGCTCCGCCGCGCGAGATCGGTTGGTTCGCATGCGCGTCGCTGTTGCGCGAGCTGCATGCCGAGTTCGACACACCCGGCACCGGCCGCATCGGCCTGCTCATCCAGGACGAGACGGCGCAGATCCGTTTCGATGCGCTGCACCTGCGCCGTGTGCTGGTCAACCTGCTGAGCAATGCTCGCCGCTATGCCAGCAACCAGCCGCACGCGATCGAAATCCGCCAGATCGGCACCCCGCACGTGCGCGAAATCCAGGTGGCCAACGATGGCCCGCTGATCGACGCCGAACTGCGTGCGCAACTGTTCGAGCCGTTTCGCACCACGAGCAACCGCGGCGTGGGGCTGGGCCTGTATATTTCTCACGAACTGTGTCAGCGCAACGGCGCGCGGCTGCTCTATCGCATCGAGCGCGAAGGCACGCCGCAGGCGCGCGGCGCCTTTGTCATCCAGATCACACCTGGCCACCTGGCATGAACCCAGCCGACCTGCGCATTCTCATCGTCGACGACGAGCCGGATCTGCGCGAGCTCTACACCCTGAGCCTGGTGCACGAGGGTTGGCAGATCGATCTGGCCGACAGTGTGGCGCAGGCACGCGAGCACCTGGAGCGCCAGCGCTACGCGCTGATGCTCACCGACATGCGCCTGCCCGACGGCGAAGGACTCGACCTGCTGCGCTGGCTGGAAAATCAGCCCGACCGCCATGAGAAGTCCATCGTCATCACCGCCTACGGCAGCGCAGGCAACGCCGTGGCCGCGCTCAAGGCCGGCGCCTTCGACTATCTGACCAAGCCGGTGGATCTGGCCGCACTGCGTCGCACGGTGCATGCGGCCATCGCCACCGCGCAGCAAGAGACGCAGCCGCCGCGCAGCAGCGCGCTGCAGCGCATGGTGGGTGAGACGCCCGTGATGCGCGTGCTCAAGCAGACGCTGCAGCGCGTGGCGCGCAGCATGGCGCCGGTGCTGATCTGCGGCGAGTCGGGCACCGGCAAGGAGCTGGCAGCGCGCGCGGTGCATGAATGCAGCGCCCGTGCTGCCGGACCGTTCGTGGCGGTGAACTGCAGCGCCATTCCCGAGCATCTGCTCGAGGCCGAGTTCTTCGGTTACCGCAAGGGCGCGTTCACCGGGGCGACGAGCGATCACGCCGGTTTTTTTGCCGCTGCGCAGGGCGGCACGCTGTTTCTCGACGAAATCGGCGAACTGCCGCTGGCGATGCAGGCCAAGCTGCTGCGCGCCGTGCAGGAGCGGCGCGTGCGTCCGGTGGGCGAGACAGCCGAAATCGCGGTCGATGTGCGGCTGGTCAGCGCCACGCACCGCAATCTGGAGCAGATGGTGGCGCAGGGGCAGTTCCGGCAGGATCTTTTCTACCGCCTCAACGTCATCGCCGTGACCCTGCCGCCGCTGCGCGAACGGCTGGATGACCTGCCGCTGCTGGTCGAGGCGCTGCTGGCCGACATTCGCCGCGAGAATGCCCGCCCGGGGCTGCGGCTGAGCCCGCTGGCGCTGCAACATCTGCAGCGGCACCGCTTCCAGGGCAATGTGCGCGAACTCGACAACCTGTTGCACCGTGCGGCGGCGCTGTCGATGCACGATCTGATCGGCCCGGAAGACATCGCCTTGCCCGACGCTGCAGCGCTGGACGGCGCGTCGCCGCAGACCGTTGCCGACACACCGCTGACTCCGCCGCTGACATCGCCGCTGCAACCGTCAGCCGCGGTCCGGCCGTACGAGGCCACTATGCCGACCGCGCAGACTCCGCTGCCTACCGACCTCGGCGCCTATCTCGACCAGGTCGAGCGCAGCATTCTGTGCGAGGCGCTGCGCCGCACCCGCTACAACCGGACCGCAGCAGCGCAGATGCTGGGGCTGAACCTGCGGCAGATTCGCTACCGCATGGAGCGTCTGGGCATCCGCGAGCCGGGCGATGGCGCAGACGAGCGCGGCGGATGAGATCCGGCAGGTCGGCCATGACGCAGGCGGTCGATGCCGGTTGGCTGCCGTATGCCCGCCACATTCCGTCGCCCAACGCGGATGAGCGGCCGCCGGGGGCACGCATCGATCTGCTGGTGATTCACTGCATCGCGCTGCCGCCGCGCCAGTACGGCGGTGACGCGATCGAGCGCCTGTTCTGCAACCGACTCGATCCCGCGCAGCACCCGGCATTCGCTGCCCTGGCGGGACTGAAGGTCTCCGCGCATTTCGTGGTGTATCGCGACGGGGGGCTGACCCAGTTTGTCTCGTGCGAGCGGCGTGCCTGGCATGCCGGGGTGTCGCAGTTTTTCGGCCGCACGCGCTGTAACGACTTCAGCATCGGCATCGAGCTCGAAGGCAGCGACGACACGCCGTTCGAACCAGCGCAGTACGACACCCTGATTGCGCTCGGATCCGAACTGCTGGCGCGTTATCCGCTGCGCGCGGTGGTGGGGCATAGCGACATCGCGCCCGGCCGCAAGACCGACCCGGGCACCGGCTTCGACTGGAAAGCGCTGCGCAACGGTCT
This sequence comes from Thiomonas sp., assembly GCA_049976465.1. Lineage (GTDB taxonomy): Bacteria > Pseudomonadota > Gammaproteobacteria > Burkholderiales > Burkholderiaceae_C > Thiomonas. Next base: position 13,189 of record JBMFIE010000010.1, read on the forward strand.
GGCGCTGCCGGCCAAGGCCTTTCCTTTCCAGCGGTTCTGATCGCTGCGCAGTACGCAGCTGTGCATGACCCTGTGCACAAGCTGTGGGTGGGCTGTCGATTTGTGAGACACTATGAATAGTGGTTGAAATTCGATTCGACCCTAGATATAGTGTCTTGCCGGTCTGCTGCTTCCTGGGCTGACGGCAGAGCTGCGAACACTTCGCAGCCTGCCGAACCCCATTGCCAGGGGATGCGGCCGACCGGCCCGATCAACCCGTGCCGTTGTGCAGCACAGCGTGTCTGGCGTCTGGATGCGACCAGAACAGACGACTGTGCGCCACGTCTCAAGGAGTTTCCGATGTCTCTGCCCTCCACCGCCGCTTTCCCATCCGCCCATCCCGCTTCGCTCTCTTCGCCTGGTGGTGTGGACGCACCGCAGCACGCCGCACTGGGCGACTTTTCCGACTACAAGGTCATTCGCCGCAACGGGGCCGTGGTCGGTTTCGAGCCGGGCAAAATCGCCGTGGCCATGACCAAGGCGTTTCTCGCGGTGCAGGGCGGGCAGGGTGCGGCCTCGGCAAGCATGCGCGAGACCGTGCAGGCACTGACCGAGAGCGTGGTGCGCGCGCTGCTGCGCAGCCGTCCCAGCGGCGGCACCTTCCATATCGAGGACGTCCAGGATCAGGTCGAGCTCGCCCTGATGCGCGCCGGCCAGCATGAGGTGGCGCGTGCCTACGTGCTGTACCGCGAGCGCCGCGCGCAGGAACGTGCCAAGCAGAAAGCCCAGGACGCGCAGCAGGCCGCCGCACCCATCCTGCACGTGCTCGACGGCCAGGACCGCAAGCCGCTCGATCAGGCGGCGCTGGTGCGCCTGATCGATTCGGCCTGCGAGGGCCTGAGCGCGGAGGTCAAGGCCGAGCCCATCGTTTCCGAAACCCTGCGCAATCTGTACGACGGCGTGCCGATGCTCGAGGTCTACAAGGCGGCCATTCTGGCCGCGCGCACCCTGATCGAGCGCGACCCGGACTACTCCAAGGTCACCGCGCGTCTGCTGCTGCACACCATGCGCCGAGAAACCCTGGGCGAGGAAGTGACACAGCACGATATGGCGCAGCGCTATGCCGAGTACTTCCCGCAGTGCATCAAGGAGGGCATCGCGCTCGAGCTGCTCGACGAGCGTCTGGCGCAATTCGATCTGGCGCGTCTGGGTGCAGCGCTCAAGGCCGAGCGCGATCTGCAGTTCGACTATCTCGGCCTGCAAACGCTTTACGATCGCTATTTCCTCGTCGACCGCGCCGACACGCGGGTCAACAAAGACGGCCGCCGCATCGAGCTGCCGCAGGCCTTCTTCATGCGCGTGGCCATGGGGCTGGCGCTGAACGAAATCGACCGCGAGGCGCGCGCGATCGAGTTCTACGAGCTGCTGTCGAGCTTCGACTTCATGAGCAGCACGCCGACCCTGTTCAACTCCGGTACCCGGCGGTCTCAGCTGTCGAGCTGCTACCTCACCACAGTTGCCGACGATCTCGACGGCATCTACGAAGCGATCAAGGAAAACGCGCTGCTGTCGAAATTCGCCGGCGGTCTCGGCAACGACTGGACGCGGGTGCGCGCGCTTGGCAGCCACATCAAAGGCACCAACGGCAAGAGCCAGGGCGTGGTGCCGTTCCTCAAGGTGGTCAACGACACTGCGGTCGCGGTCAACCAGGGCGGCAAGCGCAAAGGGGCGGTCTGCGCCTACCTCGAGACCTGGCACCTCGACATCGAGGAGTTTCTCGAACTGCGCAAGAACACCGGTGACGACCGTCGGCGCACGCACGACATGAACACGGCAAACTGGATCCCCGACCTGTTCATGAAGCGCGTCATCGAGGGTGGCGACTGGACGTTGTTCTCACCGTCGGACGTGCCGGATTTGCACGATCGGTTCGGCAAGGACTTCGAGCAGGCTTATCTGCGCTACGAGCAAAAAGCGCGCGACGGCGAGATCAAGCTGCACAAGGTCGTTCCCGCGGTGCAGCTGTGGCGCAAGATGCTGACCATGCTGTTCGAAACCGGGCATCCCTGGATCACGTTCAAAGATGCCTGCAATGTGCGCAGCCCGCAGCAGCATGTCGGCGTGGTGCACTCGAGCAACCTCTGCACCGAAATCACGCTCAACACCAGCGACAGCGAGATCGCGGTCTGCAACCTCGGCTCGGTCAACCTCGCCGCGCATCTGACCGACGGGCCTGATGGCACGAAGATCATCGACCAGGCCAAACTCCGGCGCACCGTGCGCACGGCGATGCGCATGCTCGACAACGTCATCGACATCAACTACTACGCTGTCGCCAAGGCGCGCAACGCCAACCTGCGGCATCGTCCGGTGGGTCTGGGCATCATGGGCTTTCAGGACTGCCTGTATCAACTGCGCATTCCGTACGCCTCGCCGCAGGCGGTCGAGTTTGCCGATCGTTCGATGGAGGCAGTGTGCTATGAGGCCTACTGGGCGTCGAGCGAGCTGGCGCGTGAGCGCGGGCGCTACAGCAGCTATAGCGGCTCGCTGTGGGACCAAGGCATCCTGCCGCCCGACAGCCTGAAGCTGCTCGCCGAGCAGCGTGGCGGCTACGTCGAGGTCGACACCTCCAGCACCCTCGACTGGGACGCGCTGCGCGAGCACATCCGGCAATACGGCATGCGCAATTCCAACTGCGTGGCCATTGCGCCCACCGCCACCATTTCCAACATCGTCGGTGTCGATGCCAGCATCGAGCCGACCTTCCAGAATCTGTATGTCAAGTCCAATCTGTCGGGCGAGTTCACGGTCATCAACCAGTACCTGGTGCGCGACCTCAAGGCCCGCGGACTGTGGGATGCGGTGATGGTGGCCGATCTCAAGTATTTCGACGGCAGCACGCAGCGTATCGACCGCATCCCGGCCGATCTCAAAGCGCTGTACGCCACCGCGTTCGAGATCGATGCCAAATGGATCGTCGAGGCTGCAGCGCGCCGTCAGAAGTGGATCGATCAGGCGCAGTCGCTCAACATCTACATGGCCAACGCCTCGGGCAAGCTGCTCGACGACACCTACAAACTGGCCTGGATGCGCGGTCTGAAGACCACCTATTACCTGCGCACCATCGGGGCCACGCATGCCGAGAAGTCCACGGTCAAGGCCGGCCAGCTCAACGCGGTGCCGCAAGTTCCAGGCGCGCCGGCATCGGCCGCGGCTGTCGCATCGGCGCAGGTCGTGGCGCAGTCCGGAGACATTCGCTTCTGCGCCATCGACAACCCGGAATGCGAAGCCTGTCAGTGATCCCGCGCATCGCTGCGACACCATGTCCATCCGGCCAGCGATGCGCCAGCACAACATGCGCACGACAAACCGCGCATCCCCATTGCACGCGTATTGAGCGCTTGCGTTGAACACTTGATAATCTGAAAGAGGTCAAGAACATGCTTACCTGGGACGATCCACAACCGAACTCTGCAAGCTCCGCGCAAGCGGTGTTGGCAGGGCGTTCTTTCCCACCGATGAGCGACACGGCCGTCGCGCACCGCGCAGCGCAGGCCGCCTTCTCGGTGCCGGTCGCAACCGCTGGTTCCCATCCAGACCCTTATAGCCAGCGTGCCGCGTCCAACGCACGCGTTCGCGCCGAGGACAAACGCATCATCAACTGTCGGGCCGATGTCAACCAACTCGTGCCGTTCAAGTACAAGTGGGCCTGGGACAAGTATCTGGCCTCCTGCGCCAACCACTGGATGCCGCAGGAAATCAATATGTCGCGCGACATCGCGATGTGGAAAGACCCCCACGGCCTTACCGATGACGAACGCCTGATCATCAAGCGCAACCTCGGCTTTTTCACCACCGCCGACTCGCTCGCGGCCAACAACATCGTGCTGGGCACCTATCGCCACATCACCAACCCCGAGTGCCGCCAGTATCTGCTGCGTCAGGCCTTCGAGGAGGCGATCCACACCCATGCCTACCAGTACATCGTCGAGAGCATCGGGCTGGATGAGAGCGAGATCTTCAACTCCTATCACGAAATTCCGTCGATCCGCGACAAGGACGAGTTTCTCATCCCCTTCATCGACACTCTCACCAACCCGGCATTCCGCACCTCGGCGTTCGGCGGAACAGAACGCAACGACCAGGAGCTGCTGCGTTCGATCATCGTGTTCGCCTGCCTGATGGAAGGGCTGTTCTTCTATGTCGGCTTCACCCAGATCCTGTCGATGGGCCGGCAGAACAAAATGACCGGCGCAGCCGAGCAGTACCAGTACATCCTGCGCGACGAGTCCATGCACTGCAACTTCGGCATCGATCTGGTCAACCAGATCAAGCTGGAGAACCCGCACCTTTGGACGCCAGAGTTCAAGCGCGAGATCACCGACCTGTTCCATCAGGCCATCGACCTCGAATATCGCTATGCCGAGGACACGATGCCGCGCGGCGTGCTGGGGCTCAACGCCTCGATGTTCAAGGGCTATCTGCGCTTCATCGCCAACCGTCGCGCGGTACAGATCGGGCTCGATCCCATCTTCCCCCACGAAGAAAACCCCTTCCCCTGGATGAGCGAGATGATCGACCTGAAGAAGGAACGCAACTTCTTCGAAACCCGGGTGATCGAGTATCAGTCGGGTGGCGCGCTGTCCTGGGAATGATGTCCGCCTGATTTGCGAGCACGCACAACACAGTGACCATTCATCGCGTCCATTCCACCCCGACACGACCGGCTGCGCAGGGCAGGTGGGTGGAGTTCTCAGCGCCGTCTTGCGCTACACATGGCCAGAGGGCATCACTGCCGGTGCCCGGCTCCTTGTCCCGTTCTTCAAGGCGCGCCCACTGTCGTCCCGGCTCGTGCGAGGCCGCAGGTTCGCGTGTGGTGCGCCGTTTTGTATTCCTTCCCACCGGGCCCCTGTGGCCGCGGGAGGTGAATCCCCTGCACGGATCCGCGCCGAACCGACTGCAGGTGGTGCCGGCTGAACGCCGTGCCGATGTCCCGTACAGGAAACCGCCGGGAGGCGGGGCCGTGAGGCGCTCGGACGCGATTTGGCGACCGGCTCAATTTCATAAGACTTGATCAAGGAGAATCACCATGGCAACTGCGAAAAAAGCTGCGGCGACGAAAAAAGCCGCGGCCACTGTGGAAAAAGCGGTAACGGCCGAGAAGGCGGCGCCCACCAAAAAAGCGGCGCCCGCGAAGAAGGCTGCTGCAACGAAAAAGACGGCTGCGGTCAAGAAGGCTGCTGTGAAGAAGGTTGCTGCGGCCAAGGAAGTTGCGCCGGCAAAGAAAGCGGCGCCGACGAAGAAGGCGGCACCGGCAAAGAAGGCTGTTGCAGCGGAAAAGGCGGCACCGGCCAAGAAAGCCGTTCCGGCAAAGAAAGCGGCACCGACGAAGAAGGCGGCATCGGCAAAGAAAGCTGTTGCAGCGGAAAAGGCGGCACCGGCCAAGAAGGCCGTGCCGGCAAAGAAGGCCGCGACGAAGAAGGCGGTTGCCACGAAGCAGGCCGCGCCAGCGAAGAAAGCGGCCGCGACCAAAAAGGCTGCGGCTGCGCCGGCCAAAAAAGCCGCGCCAGCACAAACCAAACTCAACCCGCAGGCACCCTGGCCGTTTCCGACCAGCAAGCCCTGAGGGTTCGACGTCACTACCCCGGGCGCGCCGCCCGGGTTTTTGTTTGCACGCCGCATGACGACCTTGCCTCATCTGCCGGCCTGGCTGCATGCCGACGGTGCTGCTTGTGTAATCGATGTGCAGGTGGTGCCCAATGCGCGGCGCACGGCAATCGACGGCGCACATGCCGACCTGCTGCGCGTGCGTCTGGGGGCGCCCGCCGTGGACGGCAAGGCCAATGCGGCACTCACCGATTTGCTGGCGGGCTGCTGTGCGGTACGCCGTCGTGACGTGCAAATCCTCAGCGGGCAGACCGCCCGGCGCAAGCGCGTGCGCATCGATGCCCCCATCGATGCGGTATGGTTGCGCCTTTTCGCCCTCTTGCAGCAGTCCGCTTGAGTCGGGCTGCGTGGACATCATGAGTATCAAATCCGACCAGTGGATCCGCCGCATGGCGCAAAACGCAGCGATGATCGAGCCGTTCGAGCCCAGCCAGGTGCGCGAGGCGGACGGCCGCCGCATCATCAGCTACGGCACCTCGAGCTATGGCTACGACATCCGCTGCGCCAATGAATTCAAGATTTTCACCAACATCAACAGCACCATCGTCGATCCGAAAAACTTCGACGAAAAGTCCTTCGTCGATTTTCGCGGAGATGTGTGCATCATTCCGCCCAACAGCTTCGCGCTGGCACGCACCATGGAGTACTTCCGCATCCCGCGCAATGTGCTGACCATCTGCCTGGGCAAGAGCACCTATGCGCGCTGCGGCATCATTGTCAACGTCACCCCGTTCGAGCCGGAATGGGAAGGCTACGTGACCCTGGAGTTCTCCAACACCACGCCGCTGCCCGCCAAGATCTATGCGGGCGAGGGCTGCGCGCAGGTGCTGTTCTTCGAGAGTGACGAGGTCTGCGAGGTCACCTACAAGGATCGCGGCGGCAAGTACCAGGGCCAGCAGGGCGTGACCCTGCCGCGCGCCTGAAGCACGGCGGCGCAGCGGGCCGCCACCCCGCCCGCTGCGCCTCAGGCCGCGCCGAGCGCAGCCTGCCAGCGCGCCACCTGGGCACGCACCTGGTTGGGCGCGGTGCCGCCGAGATGGTCGCGTGCGGCGACCGACCCCTGCAGTCGCAGCACCTGCTGCACATCGGCATCGATCAGCGGAGAGAAACCGCGCAGCGTGTCCAGATCGATGTCCTCCAGGCCAATACCGCGTTCGACCGCAAAGCGCACCGCGCGCGCAACGGTCTCGTGCGCGTCGCGAAACGGCAGTCCTTTTTTCACCAGATAGTCGGCCAGATCGGTCGCGGTGGAGTAGCCCTGCAGCGCGATGCGTTCCATGGCATCGGCCCGGACCTGGATGCCGCCCACCATGTCGGTGAAAATGCGCAGGGTGTCGATCAGCGTGTCGGCGGTGTCAAATAGCGGTTCCTTGTCTTCCTGGTTGTCCTTGTTGTAAGCCAGCGGCTGGCCCTTCATCAGCATCAGCAGACTCATCAGATGACCAGTCACGCGTCCGGTCTTGCCGCGCGCGAGTTCGGGCACGTCGGGGTTCTTTTTCTGCGGCATGATGCTCGATCCGGTGCAGAAGCGGTCGGCCAGGTCGATGAAGCCGAACGCCGGGCTCATCCACAGCACCAGCTCCTCGCTGAAGCGACTGATGTGCACCATGATCAGCGCGGCGCAGGCGCTGTATTCAATCGCGAAGTCACGGTCGCTCACCGCGTCGAGCGAGTTCTGGCACACGCCGTCGAACCCCAGCAGTTCGGCCACGCGCAGGCGGTCGATCGGGAAGGTGGTGCCGGCAAGTGCCGCAGCGCCGAGGGGCAGGCGGTTGACGCGGCTGCGGCAATCGCGCAGGCGCTCGACGTCGCGGCCGAACATTTCCACATAAGCCAGCAGATGGTGGCCGAAGCTCACCGGCTGCGCCACCTGCAGGTGGGTAAAGCCCGGCATGATGGTGTCGGCATGCTGCGCAGCAAGCTGCACCAGCGCGCGCTGCAGGGCGCGGAGTCGATCGATCGTCTGGTCGATGCTGTCGCGCAGCCACAGGCGGATGTCGGTGGCAACCTGATCGTTGCGGCTACGTCCGGTGTGCAGGCGCTTGCCCGCATCGCCCACCAGCTGCACCAGCCGCGCTTCGATGTTCAGGTGCACGTCCTCGAGTTCGAGTTTCCAGGTGAAGGTGCCGGCCTCGATCTCGGCGCGGATCTGCGCCATGCCGCGTTCGATCGACGCCAGATCGTGTGCGCTGAGGATGCCCTGCTCGGTGAGCATGGTGGCATGCGCCAGCGAACCCGCGATATCGAACAATGCCAGCCGCTTGTCGAAGCCCACCGAGGCGGTGTAGCGCTGCACCAGATCGCTGACCGGCTCGGAAAAACGCGCGGACCAGGCGTGCTGCTTGTGTTCGAATTGATCGTGCATGGGAGAACTTGGCTGGTGGCGTTGCCGCGCCGGTGTGAAAAGCCATCGATTCTAGGAGTGTGTCGGCACGGCCACTGCATAGACATGGAAGAACCGGTTTCAAACGACGCGGCAGTGCGTCTGGACATCTGTGGGCCGGGCAGCCTGATGCGGGCGCTGGTTGCGGTCAATGCGCTGCTCGGGTTGATTTCGCTGCTGCGCCTGCCCGCGGGCGACAGCCATGTCGAGACCTTGCTGCTGCTGACCTGGGTCGAGCCCGCTCTCCTGCTGTGGCTGGCGCTGATGTGCCTGACCCAGCGGTTTTGGCGCTTGCGCGCAGCAGCGACCGTGCTGGGTGTGGCCGCAGGGCTGGGTGGCGCTTGTGCGCTGGGGCTGAACCTGATGGTGCAGCCGCTGTTTGTCGCGCTGGCGCCGGGCGCGGCGCAGCAACCCTGGCAAGCGGCGCTGGTCGGGGCGGTGCTGGCGCTGGTGTTCGTGCACTATCTGCAGCTGCGCGCCCGCGCCTTCACGCCGATCGACATGCAGGCGCGGCTGAGCGAGCTGCAATCACGCATCCGTCCGCACTTCCTGTTCAACGCCCTGAACGCCGCCAGCGCGCTGGTGCGCGAGCAGCCCGACCGCGCCGAGGCGGTGCTCGACGATCTGGCAGAACTGTTTCGTGCCAGTGTGGGCAAGCCCGGCACCCTGGTCAGCCTGGAGCAGGAAATCGACCTGGCACGGCGCTATCTCGACATCGAATCGGTGCGGTTCGGTGCGCGCATGCAGGTCAACTGGAGGGTGGACGACAGTCTGCTGCAAGTCCGCGTACCCACCCTCACCCTGCAGCCCCTGGTGGAAAACGCGGTGCGTCACGGGGTGGAGCGCAGCAGCCGGGCGGTGCGGATCGACATCGACGTGGGCCGGCGGCTCGGGCAGATCGAGGTGACCGTGCGCAACGACCTGCCGGCGATGGACGATGCGGCTGCACCGCGGCGCAACGGCACCGGCACTGCGCTGCGCAACATCCGCCAGCGGCTGCATCTGCTATACGACATCGCCGCCGAGGTGGACCAGGGCGAGGTGCTGGAAAATGGCATGGCCCGCTGGCGGGCCCGGTTACGTCTGCCAATATGAACCTGTTGCTCATCGACGATGAACCCCTGGCGCGCAGCCGCCTGCGCCGCCTGCTGGCCGAGCTGCCTGAGACCGCGCATGCCGCCGTGGACGATGCCGCCGACGCTGCCGAAGCCTGGGCTTTGCTGCGCGCGCAGCGTTACGACGTGCTGCTGCTCGACATTCAGATGCCGGGACGCAGCGGCATGGATCTGGCGCGCCGGCTCGCCGGTGATCCGGGTATGCACCATCCGGCCATCGTGTTCGTCACCGCGCATGAGGAGCATGCGCTCGATGCCTTCGGCGTATCCGCGATCGACTATCTCACCAAGCCGGTGCGGCGCGAGCGTCTGGCGCAGGCCATGGGCAAGGCCCTGCTGTGGCTGCGCGCGCAGGGGGCGGCGCAGTCACAGGTGCCGGCGGTCGGCACGGTCTACCTGACCGTGCAAGACCGCGGGGCGCTCAAACGCGTGCCGCTGACCGACATTCTCTACTGCCGCGCCGAGTCCAAATACACCACGGTCCAGACTGCGCAGCAGCAGTATCTGGTGGACATTTCGCTGGCCGATCTGGAACAGCGCCATCCCGGTCACTTCGTGCGCGTCCACCGCAGTGTGCTGGTGTCGGTCTGCGCGATACGCAGCCTGGAGCGCGTCGCCGGCATGGTGGACAGCCCGGCACCTGCCTCGGACGACGCCGCAAGCGACCTGGAGACCAGCGGCTGGACCCTGCACCTGCACGGCGTGCCCGACACCTTGCCGGTCAGCCGCCGGCGGGTGACGGCGGTCCAGGCCCTGCTGCGCAATGCGCGCTCAGCCCAGGAGTAGGGCAACGCCACCCAGCAGCAGACAGTAGATGCCAAACGGTCGCAGCGCTTTCATCTCGTGAGTGGAAAACCAGCGCATCAGGAACCAGGTGGACACCCAGGCAAACACGCCCGACAGCAGCCCGGCCGCGGCGATGGTGCCCAGCAGCGCGTGCGGCACGCCGGCATGGAGCAGCTTGGGCACTTCCAACACCCCGGCTGCGGCGATGATCGGGGTGGCGAGCAGGAAGGAAAACCGGGCTGAGTCAGCATAGTTCAGTCCCAGCCCCAATCCGGCCACCAGCGTGGCGCCCGAGCGGGAAAATCCCGGAATCAGCGCCAGGGCCTGTGCCAGCCCCACGACAAACGCACGCGACCACGCCAACCTGGGCAGATCGACCAGCCCGCGGCGGTGCTTGAGAAAGTCGCCGCCGAGCAGCAGCAGGCCATTGAACATCAAGGCGACCGCGGCAAAGGTGTAGCCGCCGAACAGTGCCTTGATCTTGTGGGACAGCAGCAGACCGAGCAGGCCCGCAGGAATGGTGCCGACGACGATCAGCCACAGCAGACGTGCGTCCGGGTTGGAGGCCCTGCCGCCCGCGCGCAGCCAGCCTGCGATGAGCCGCGCCCAGTCGCGCCAGAAATACAGCACCAGCGCCGTGGCCGTGCCCAGGTGTAGCACCACGATGAACGGCAGGAACCAGTCCGCAGTGCGGTCGATCGGCCAGTGCAGCATGGCTGGGACGAGAATGCTGTGCCCCAGGCTGGAGATGGGAAACAGCTCGGTCACGCCTTGAAGGGCAGCAATGGCCAACAGATAGAGGTGCATGGGCAGGGATGTGGCTGAGAGCGAACGCAAACGACAACGCCGAAGATTCTTGCAGAGCCACGCTGACGCCGGTCTGAGCTTGGCGATTGGTTACAGACTTTTACCGCAGCGCTGTCACGGTCTGGTCATTTAACGTTTTTACATTCACCCCCAGATCAAGGGGGGTGCCATGCCTGAACTGAGTCCAACCGACGTCCTGCGCAAGACGGCGCTGGGACGCAGTGAACAGCAGCAGCGCAGCAGTGCGCTGACTGCCAGACAGCGCCATGTGCTGATTCTGTGCGATGGCCGTCGTCCACTGGGCGAGCTGTGCAGCCTGATGGGCGAGGAAGCGCTGGCGCTGGCGCAGGCGCTGATGGCTTCCGGCCATGTCGAAAAGGCCGCGACCGCCGCTGCGGCGGCGGTGGTGGTGCCATCTGCCGTGCCGGCAGCCCAACTCGTGCAGGCGGTTGCGCCGCCACCGAAACGATCGATCGCCTTGGCGCGCATGTACATGTTCGACATGGTCGAGCGCCTGCTCGGCGCGCAAAGCGGGCCGGCGCGGACATATTTGCGCGCAGCCGATCATCCCGAAGCCCTGCTCCAAGCCCTGCACGACTGCCTGCGGCTCATCGCCGAGGTCGCCGGCAGCGTCCAGGCCGACAAGGTCAGGGCGCAACTGTGCACCATGCTCCCAGAGGACTGGGTCGCGCAGTTCCGGCCGGGTCACCAGCCGCAGGCTGCCGCAGCAGCTTGATGCGAATGGCGAGTCTGCGTTTTGTCAATTCAGCAACGCGTTGAGACTTGACTGCGACAAAATGCCGCGTCGCCGCGCATGGGCTCCCTATAATGGGACGCTTGTTCGTTGGCTCTTGAGACTCTCGCGCTGCAATGAAAAAAGTCCTCTTTCTCGCTTCACTGATGCTGGCGGCGTCCGCACACGCGCAGGACGTGGTCGGTAACGCCGCCGAGGGCGCCAAGCTCGTGGCGACCTGCCAAGGCTGCCACAACATGGGAGGCGGCTATCGCTCCTCGTTTCCCGAAATTTACGCCGTGCCGATGATCAACGGCCAAAATGCGCAGTACATCGTGTCCGCGCTGAAAGAGTACAAGAACGGCAACCGCCGCTTTCCGACCATGCGCGCAGTCGCGGCGTCGCTGACCGACCAGCAAATGGCCGACATCGCCGCCTATTACGCCGTAGCCAAGGGCCAGCCGATCAAATGACAGCGGGGAGAACCGGAATGAACAAATTCGTATTGCTGGCTGCGGCCAGCCTGCTCATGGCGCAGGGTGCGAGCGCGGCGAACATCAAAAAAGGCGAGGAACTGGTGAACAAGGGCGGCTGCATCGCCTGTCATGGGGCGGGGCTGGACAAGCCCATTGCGCCGAACTATCCCAAGCTCGCCGGCCAGTACCAGAGCTATCTGTTCCATGCGCTGCAGCAGTACCAGGCCAAGTACCAGACGCCGCTGTACGGCCGCAACAACCCGATCATGAGCGGCATCGTGGCGCAGTACAGCAAGCAGGATCTGGAGGACATCGCCGCCTACATTGCCAGCCTCAAGGGCGATCTGTACATCCGCGACGAAATGCGCTGAGCTTGCGACGGCAAATGCATAGCGCCGCAAGCGCCCAAATCTCAGGTTCAACCGCTATGCTTTGCGCTGAATCAACCTGAGAGGGCGCCATGGCTGATGAACAAAACTCCTCCCAGCCTCCTGGGAAAAACCGACCGGTCATCGACCCGAAGGCACAGGTGCATCTGGGTTACTGGCTACTGGCCATCACCCTGATATTCCTGGTGCAAAGCCTGTGGTCGTCGTACAGCACGGTGCAGACCGTGCCGTACAGCACCTTCCAGACCTACCTGAAGGAAGGCCGCATCGAAAACGTGCTGATCGGTGACCAGACCATTACCGGCACGCTCAAGACGCCGGACGCCAACGGCAAGAGCATCGTCGTGGCGGTGCGGGTCGATCCCCAACTCGCCAGCGAGCTGCAGCGCTACGGTGTGACCTACGCGCAGCAGTACACCAACACCTGGCTGTCCGACATCTTGTCCTGGGTGATACCCGCGCTGGTGTTCGTCGGGGTGTGGTTTTTTCTGGTGCGCCGGTTTGCCGACAAAGCCGGCATGGGCATGGGCGGCTTCATGTCCATCGGCAAGAGCCGCGCCAAGGTCTACATGGAAAACCGCACCGGCGTGACCTTTGCCGACGTGGCCGGAGTGGACGAGGCCAAGGCCGAACTGCAGGAAGTGGTCGACTTCCTCAAGAATCCCGCCGAGCACGGCCGCCTGGGCGCGCGTGCGCCAAAGGGCGTGCTGCTGGTGGGGCCGCCGGGGGTGGGCAAGACCTTGCTGGCGCGTGCCGTGGCGGGCGAGGCCGGCGTGCCGTTCTTTTCCATCAGCGGCTCGGAATTCGTCGAGATGTTCGTCGGCGTCGGTGCAGCACGGGTGCGTGACCTCTTCGAGCAGGCGCGGCAGAAGGCCCCGGCGATCATTTTCATCGACGAGCTCGACGCGCTGGGTCGCGCCCGGGGCGCCGTGCCATTCGGCGGCGGGCATGACGAGAAGGAGCAAACGCTCAACCAACTGCTGGTCGAACTCGACGGCTTCGACTCCAGCTCCTCGCTGGTCATCCTTGCGGCGACCAACCGCCCGGAAATCCTCGACCCCGCACTGCTGCGCGCCGGACGCTTCGACCGGCAGGTGTTGGTTGACCGGCCGGACAAAATCGGTCGGGTGCAGATCCTCAAGGTGCATGTGCGCAAGATTCGCCTCGACCCCACGGTCGATCTGGAGCAGATCGCCGCGCTCACGCCTGGCTTTTCCGGCGCCGACCTGGCCAATCTGGTCAACGAGGCTGCGCTGCTGGCCACGCGCGAGAACGCGCAGACCGTCACCCTGGCGCACTTCACCCGAGCAGTCGAACGCATCGTCGCCGGTCTGGAGAAAAAGAACCGCCTGCTCAACCCCAAGGAGCGCGAAATCGTCGCGCACCATGAAATGGGCCACGCTTTGGTGGCGATGAGCCTGCCAGGCACCGATGCGGTGCACAAGGTGTCGATCATTCCCCGTGGCGTTGGCGCGCTGGGTTACACCATCCAGCGCCCCACCGAAGACCGCTATCTCATGACCCGCGAAGAACTGCAGAACAAAATGGCAGTGCTGATGGGTGGCCGCGCTGCCGAGCATCTGGTGTATGGACATTGGTCCACCGGCGCGGCAGACGATCTGGCCAAGGTGACGGACATTGCACGCAGCATGGTCACGCGCTACGGCATGGCGGAAAAGCTCGGCGGGGTCAGCCTGG
>JBMFIE010000011.1:0-26605 GCA_049976465.1 Thiomonas sp.
CAGATGAGTTCGGCCACTTCACCTGCCAGCGGGTGCTGCGGGCCGATGTCGTAGCCGTCGTCGAGCTGTTTGCGCACGGCGTCCACGATGAACGGCGGCTGCCAGCCGAACAGGCTCATGCCAAAACCGCTGAGGGCATCGACGTACTGGTTGCCGTCCAGATCCCACATGTGGCAGCCGGCGGATCGGGCGATGACGATCTGGTAGATGATCTCTTTGAGTTGCGGGCGGAAGCCGTTGACCACGCGCGGGTCCGCCAGATGCGGGCGGTGGCGCGCGGTATAGGCCTTGGACGCCTGCGTGCGTGCGGTGTAGCGGCGGATGAAGGCGTCGAGCCGCGCCTGCTGCCGGCTGCTGAGTGCTCCGGTGGGCGTGGTGTGGATGCGGGCGATGGCGCCGAAGGCTTTTTTGACGTCGTACCGGACAGGGGCATCCTCGCCGTCGCCCTCGGCGGGTGGGGCCGCACGCGCGGACGCCTGGGACGCGGCGGGCGGCGCTGTAGGCGGAGTTGCTCCGGGCGCTGCGCTCGGTGTGGACAGGGCGGTGCACGCGCCGCCGAGCAGCGCGAGCTGCTGCGCCATCAATTGCATCTGCTGCGCGATGAGCTGCTGCACGAACGGTGCATTGGCGGGGACGTTCAAGGCGGTGGGCGGCTGGAGTGGACCATCACCCGATACCGGCTGGGCGGAGTGCGTGCGCGGCGCAACACTGGCGACGGGCGGGCTCGGCGCGAGGGACGGTGGCGGCGCAGCGGGTTCGGGCGGCAGTTGGCTGTCGATGTGCCGCGCCAGTGCGTCGACGCTGCGAAAGCGCTCCATCAGATCGCGGAAGGTGATCGGCAGCGCAAACTCTTTCTTGATCTGTAGCGCAGCTTGCGTGAGGGTCAGCGAATCCAGCCCGAGTGCGATGAACGGAGTCGCCGGATCGGTGGCGTCCAGTGCAATGCCCGATCCCTCTTCGAACAGGGCGTTCAGGCGTGCGATCAACGCGGGCAGGCGTGAGGCGGTCGGGGTCATGGCGGCAGCGGGCTGGATGGGGGAGGGCGGGGGTGCGGCATCGAGCCAGTAGCGCTTGCGCTCGAACGGGTAGGTGGGCAGCACGATGCGGCGGCGCTTTTGCGCGGCATCGAGCCAGGGCAGATCGTGTCCCAGCGTCCACAGCTGGCCGCTGGCAAGGGCGAGTTGGTGCAATTCCAGCTCGGGCGTATCGCCCAGGCTGGCGATGGCAGAAGGCGCGCTGGCTTGCCCCGGGCTGTGCTGGCGCAGCAGGGCGCACAGGGTGTTGCGCGGCCCGCATTCGACGCCGACCAGCGTCGGCTGCAGCGACAGCGCCGTGGTCACCGCGCGGCTGAAGCGCACCGGTTCGCGCAGCTGCGCCGCCCAGTAGACCGGGTCGGTGGCTTGCTCGGGGGTGAGCACCTGCCCGGTGCGGGTGGAAACGATGGTGCGTTGCGGTGGCTGGCGCGGCACGGCGCGCACGGCGGCTTCGAACGGGGCGACCGCGGCGTCCATCAGCGGGCTGTGAAAGGCGTGCGAGGTGCGCAGCAACCGGCAGGCGATGCCGGCTGCCTGCAGCCGCGCCTGCAGCCGTGCGATCGCATTCTGCGACCCGGCAGCCACGCTCGCCTGCGGGCCGTTTTCGGCGGCCAGTGTCACCTCGGAGTCCAGATGGGGCTGCAGCGCCGCGGCGTCCAGGCGCACCGACAGCATTGCCCCGGGTGGCTGCGCCTGCATCAACCGTCCGCGCAGCGCCACCAGCGCGGCGGCGTCGTCCAGACTGAACACCCCGGCGACCACCGCAGCGACATATTCGCCGATCGAGTGGCCGATCAACAGATCCGGCTGCAGCCCTTTGGCCATCCACCACTGTGCCAGTGCGTATTCGATGCAGAACAGCGCCGGCTGGGTGATCGCGGTCGGCGCCAGCGCCGCCGGGTCGTCGTCGAACAGCAGCGCGCGCAGATCGACATCCAGATGAGGGGCAAATGCCGCGACTGCGGCATCGAACGCGCCAGCCCATTCAGGCAGCGCCGTGTGCAGCACGCGGCCCATGCCGGCATACTGCGCGCCCTGGCCCGGAAACAGCAAGGCGACCGGCGGCGGCGTCGCAGGTGCCTGCCGCTGCGCGCGCAGCGCCGCCTGAGGATCGCGCAACGTCCGGGCGGCCTGCGCCGCGTCATCGGCCACTACGACCAGTCGGTGCGCAAACGCCTTGCGCCCGACCCGCAGGGTGTAGGCGCAGTCGGCCAGCGGGGTCTGCGGCGCGGCGTCCAGGTGCGCCGCCAAACGCTCGGCATAGGCTGACAACGCCGCGCCGCTGCGCGCCGACAGGCGCAGCACCTGCGGCCCGGATGCCGGGTCGCCCGGCGGCAGCGGCGGCGCTTCCTCGAGCACGGCGCAGGCATTGGTGCCGCCGACACCGGCGCTGTTGACCAGTGCCAGCCGGGGCCGGGCGCCACGCGGCCAGGGCGTGAGCCGGTCGTTGACCACGAAGGGCGAGGCCTCCAGCCCAAGCTTGGGGTTGGGTGCGGTGTAGTGCAGGGTGGCGGGAATGCACTCGTGCTGCAGCGCCAGCGCGGTCTTGATCACCCCGGTGGCGCCGGCGGCGATCACGGTGTGGCCGATATTGCTCTTGACCGAGCCGATGCGGCAGTTGCCGGTCCGAGTCGTGCTGCAGCGCAGCGCGCGGGCGAGCGCCTGCACTTCGACCGGATCGCCCAGCGGCGTGGCGGTGCCGTGCGCTTCAACGTAGTCGATGTCCTGCGGCTGCACTCCGGCAGCCGCCAGCGCGCTGGCCACGGCTGCAGCCTGACCGTCGAGGCTGGGCGCGGTGAAGCTGGCCTTGTTGCCGCCGTCGTTGTTCACCGCCACGCTGCGGATGACCGCGTGGATGGTGTCGCCATCGGCCAGCGCGTCGGTTAGCGGCTTGAGCAACAGCACGGCGGCGCCGTCGGAGAACACGGTGCCTTTGGCATTCAGATCGAACGGACGGGTGTGACCGTCGGGCGAGAGCATCGCCCCTTCCTGGGAGAGATAGCCGCTGTCGGGCGGGCAGGTGATCGCGCAGCCGCCGGCCAGCGCCATGCCGCAATGCCCTGCGCGCAGCGCATCGACCGCCATGCCGACGGCCACCAGCGAGGTCGAGCAGGCGGTGTGCACACTGACTGCAGGGCCGGTGAGGTCCAGCCGATGCGCGGTGCGGGTGGCGATGTAGTCTTTTTCGTTGGACAGCATCACCTGGAATTCGCCAAGCCGCTGCACCTTGTCGGGATGGGCGCTGACATGGCGCTGAAAGTAAGTGGCGTTGTACATGCCGGCAAACACGCCGACCGGGGTGGCGGTCTGGCCCGGCACATGGCCAGCGCGCTCCATGCATTCCCAGCACAGCTCCAGAAACACGCGCTGCTGCGGGTCCATCAGCTCGGCTTCGAGCGGGCTGATGCCGAAGAAGGCCGCGTCGAACTCGGCCACGCCCTGCAGCACGCCGCGCGCGGGCACATAGGCCGGGTCGGCGCGCAGGGCGGCGGGAATGCTGGGATCGAGCTCATCCGGGCGGAAAAAACGGATGCCCTCTCGTCCGGCTTCGAGCATTTGCCAGAACGCCTCGATGTCCGGTGCGCCGGGGAAGCGCCCGGCCATGCCGATGATGGCGATCGGCGCGTCTGGCGCGGTGCGAGGGGCTGCGGCGGCGAGCCGGTGGGCGGCGATGCCGGCTGCGCCGTCGAGTTGCGCTGCGATGCCGCTTGGCGTGGGGTCGCCGAAAAACGCGGCAACGCCGAGTTCGCCCTGCGCGCGCTGACGCAGCAATGCCAATGCGCGCAGCACCAGCAGGGAATTGCCGCCGAGCGCAAAAAAGTTGTCGGTCGGCTCGACCTGGTCCAAGCCCAGCACCTCGGCAAACACCGCCGCAACCGCCTGCACCCGCCCGGTGGATGCCGACGAGGTCTTGCCCGTGGGCGCCCGCACCGGTGCGGGCAGCGCCTTGCGGTCGAGTTTGCCGTTGGGGGTGAGCGGCAGACGCTCCAGCCGTATCAACTGCGCCGGCACCATGTAGTCGGGCAGACGTGTAGCCAGCGCCTGCAGCGCCGCGTCGGGCTGCCATACTGCGCCGGGCTGGGGCACCACATAGCCGACGATCTGCGGGCCGAGTGCGGCGTGCTGGTGAACCGCCACCGCGCAAGCCTGCACCCCGGGCTGTGAAGCAAGCGCCGCCTCGATCTCGCCAAGCTCGATGCGATATCCGCGCAGCTTGATCTGCCCGTCGGCGCGGCCGACGAATTCCAGCAGACCGTCCTCACGCCAATAGGCCAGATCACCGGTGCGGTAGAGCCTGCCTGCCGGGTGCAGCGGATCGGCGACGAAGCGCTCGGCGCTCAGCTCGGGGCGGTTGAGATAGCCGCCCGCCACCCCACGCCCGCCCACACACAGCTCGCCCACCATGCCGCGCGGCAGCAGCTCACCGTGGGGGCTGCAGATCAGCACATGCGTGTCCTGGATCGGCCGGCCGATCGGGATGGTCTGGGCGTCTGCCGGCAGATCGTGACCGATGCGATGGGTGGCGGTGAAGGTGGTGCATTCGGTGGGGCCGTAGCCGTTGATCAGCGTGGTCTGCGGCAGCGCCGCCAGCGCCCGGCGCACATGCGCGACCGACAGCGCCTCGCCTCCGGTGAGCAGATGGCGCAGGCCGTCGAACCAGTGCGGATCGTCATCGACGATGGCGTTGAACAGCGAGCAAGTCAACCACGCCGCATTCACCCCCAGCTTGGAGATGCTGCGGGCGATTCCCGGGCCGGTCGGCACGATTTCGTCGTGCAGCGCGCAGCAGCCGCCGCCCAGCAGCGGGCCCCAGATTTCCAGGGTGGAGGCATCGAACCCCAGCGGTGCGGCATGCAGCATCACCGTGCCGGTATCCAGCGGCATGAAGCTGGCATCGACCACCAGCCGCAGGATGGCACGGTGCGCAATGGCAATCCCCTTGGGAGCACCGGTCGAACCCGACGTGTACATCACGCAGGCGATGGATTCGGGCCCCACATCGGCTACGGCAGGCGCATCGCACTGCGGCAGAGCGGTCGCATCCAGCGTGGGCAGAACCGCCGCAAACAAATGCTCGGTGTCGGGCTGCGTCAGGGCCAGCCGCGCGCTGGCGTCACGCAGCATGAAAGCCACGCGCTCGGCAGGAAATCGCGGGTCGATCGGCAGATAGGCGGCACCGGCCATCAACACCCCGAGCAGGCAGGCAATGGCCTGCGGACTGCGGTCGAGCGCCAGCGCAACCACATCGCCGGGGACAACCCCATGCGCCTGCAGCGTCGCGGTTACCTTGCCCGCCTGGGCGTGCAGCTGCGCATAGCTCCACTGCCCGCCGCTCCAGCGCACAGCCGGGGCCTGCGGCTGCGCGGCGAGAACCTGGGCGAAGCGGGCATGCACACTCGGAGCGTCGGGTGCTGGACGCTGCGGCGGGTTGAGCGCCAGCAGCGCGGCGCGCTGGTCTGCGCCGAGCAGGTCGATCTGGTCGACCCGCTGCGTCGGATCGAGCTGGATGGCTTGCGCGGTCTGCTGCAGGGTGCGCAGCAGGGCATCGAGGAAAGAGGCGGGGTACGCAGCGGCGCAAATCAGTTCCAGCTCATTCCTCGCAGCTGGCACCAGCAGCATTGCGCGGGGATGACGGGTAAGCACCTCGGTCTGCAGCGCGGCATCATCCAGCCAGATCAGGTCGATGTCTTGCGGGTCACGCACCGGCAGCGCGGTGAGCGCCTCAGCCTGCGCCCGCGCAACGACCTGCTCCGCCGTCTCCTGCGCCGAACAGGTGAGCAGGCCAGCTTCGCTGCCGCGGCGCAGCACGAGCAGCGCCTGGCCGGCATTGCACAAACGGTGCATCACGATGGCTGCCGCAGCAAGCCACAGGGCATGCGCTGGCGCGCAGGTCGGCCCTGGGCAGGACAGGCGCATCGTTTGCACCGGCCTGGGCTCGCGCGCGGCGAGTTGCGGCGCGAGGTCGCGCAGAAGAATGCAAGGACGGCCGCTGTTGTCTGATGTCGTGTGCATGTGGGCCACCTAGGGGGTGTGCGAGGCAGGTGCCGAACTCCCGTCCCGCAGTCTGCCTGTGGCCCCGATTGCACTGCGCCCGCGCTGCTTTGCCTAGTCCCTCACTTGGGGTGAGCACGCAAGAAGCGCGCGATTTCGGGAATTTTTTCACCCACCCCCAACCGGGCGTCGCGTGCGGCAAGGCAGCACCGGCCTGCCCTGCCCGGCCCCGGCGCGTGTGCATCCATAGCCGCAACAGGCCCTAATAGGCGTAGTAGCCGTAGGGCGAGCCGGCCTTGGGGCCACGGCTCTGATTGAGCAGGGTATAGACCATCGGGTGATCCTGCAGGATGCCCAGCGACTGCTGCACCGTACCCTGATGCGTGCGCCCTGCCTGTACGACGAACAGAATCTGCCCCGCATGTAGCGACAGGGCGCGCGCCTCGGCCGAGGGCAGCAGCGGCGGGGCATCCAGGATGATGACCCGGTCGCGGTAGCGGTGCACCATCTCCTCGAGCAGCAGATCCATGGTGGCGCTGGCGAACAGCTCGGTGGCCTGCGCGCTGGGCGTGCCCACGGGCAGCACGGCCAGCTTGGGAATGTTTGTGGCGAGGATGAGATCGGCCAGGTCGAGCTCGGGGTGCTGCAGCTTGTCGAGCAGACCCTGCGCCGGGGCGATTCCCAGACGGCCAGGCAGTGCGCTGCGCGAGGGATCGGCGTCGACCAACAGAACGGTGTGGTTGAGCTCGGCCGCGATGCTGATCGCCAGATTGATCGCTACGAAGGTCTTGCCCTCTGCGGGTAGCGAACTGGTGACCATGATGAGGTTGGGCCGGTCGAGCTTGCCCGCCGCTGCGCCGGTGATGTTGCCCAGCAGCGGGCGCTTGATGACCCGGAATTCATCGACTAGCAGCGAGCGGGTGGCGTGCGGCACGATGTAGCCCTGTGCGGCGAGCACGTTCAGGTCGATGTCGACCTGCCGCGAGCGTGTGCCCATGTCCTGCGGACGTGGCTGCGTCTGCGTCGGCTCGGTCGGCTTGGCCGCCGTGGGCAGGGGATGCACACTGCCAGGCGGCGCAGACGCCGGGGTTGCGGGCTCGGTTTGTGGGCTGGCGGCCCAGGGCAGATCGACCCCCGCAGCGCGGAGTTCCTCGAGACGTTTGACCGCTTGTTCAATGGTGCTCATGATGTGTCCTCAAACGCCCATCCGGCTGAAATGCGCCCAGACCGCCCAAAGCAGCCCGATGGCGACGATGCCGGCAATGCCCAGTGCCAGGTAGAGATTGTCTTTGCGGTCCTGCGCCAGAACGTCGGGCAGATTCAGCAGCGAGATGCTGCCCAGCACCGGCCGATCGATGCTCTCCCGCAGGTGACGCGGGCTGTGGAAAGTCGGCATGAGCTGCGACACCACGAAGCTGGCGGCCACGCCGCAGGCCAGTGCGAAAAACACCAGCATCGCGATGAGCATGGGTTTGCTCGGGAACAGTGGATGCTGCTCGACCCGCGGCGGATCGACCACGCGAAACACCGCCAGCTGCGAGGTGGCGTCCACGCTCTGCGTGAGTCCGGCGGCCTGGCGGCGGGCGACCAGGTCGTCATAGCTCTTGCGGATGATGTCGTAGCCGCGCATCAAGCTGGCGTATTGCTGGTCGAGCGCGGGCATCTGGCCGGCCTGGCTGCGTAGCTGGTTCAGCCGGGCCTGTGCCTCGGCGACCTGGGCCTGCAGCGAGGCCACATTCGCATCGGCCTGTGCGACCTGCACCCGCAGCTGCTGATATGCGGGGTTGGCGGTGCTGAGCAGATTGGGCGGGGCTGCAGGCGCGGCGGCGGCCGGCTGCTCGGCGGCGGCCTTCAGTCTGGCCTTTTTCTCGGCCTCCAGCCGGGCCAGGGTCTGGCGCGTGGCGATGACGTCCGGGTATTCATTCGTGTAGCGCTGCAGCAGTTCGTCCAGCCGGTTGCGCTGGGTCTGGATCTGACGTTCGATGTCGAGCACGTCCGCCGGGATGGTCTGGCCCGACGGGGTGACAGCGGCTGCACCAGGATAGGGCGAAGTGACCGTGATGGTCGGCGGTTCGCTGCGCATCTGTCCGACGATGGCGTTGCGCGCGGCGATCGCGGCGCTCAGCTGGCCCTGCAGTTGCGAGAGCTGGTCTGAGGCCTGGTTGACCCGGGTGTAGTAGTCGATGTTGGCCGGGCCGGCGTAACCCGGGTGCGCGGTCTTGAAGTCTTTGAGCTTTTGCTCGGCGGCATTGAGCTGCCGGGCGTAATCGGCTACCTGCGCGTCGAGAAACTGCAGCGCTTGCCGCGTGTCCTGCTGTTTGCCGCCGATGCCGGAGGTGAGGAACATGTTGACCAGATCGCGCACCACGTTCAGCGCGACCCTGGGGTCGGGATTCGCATAGCTGACGCCGTAGAGATTTTCCCGGGCGTTGATGTCGAGCTTCAGGCTTTTGTAGAGCTGGTCGACCGCGCGGTTCATCGCATCGGGCCGGCCGTCGTCGGGGGCGAGCTTGTTTTCGCGCACCAGTCGTTCCAGATTGGGGCGCGACAGCAGGGTGCGCGCGACCATCTGGACCTGTTCGTCGATATTGGGCTGCACGGTCAGGCCCTGCATCAGGGGTTTGAGCAGGGTTTGCGTATCGACGAACACCCGTGCCGAGGCCATGTAGCGTTCGTGGAACAGGGCCACGCCCACGCCGCCCAGGACGAGGACGACCCAGGCAGTGATCAGGCCGACCCAGCGCCTGTCCCACATGCCGGGCAGGAGGTTGAACAACGGGCGGAGCAGATCGTTCATGGCAGAGCCTTGCAGTCGGTAAACGAGGAGAGTGCGCGCTGCCCGCCTTGCGTGCGGACGGTCAGGCGCGGCAGATGCGTGGTCATGCCTGCACCTCGAGGGTTTCGAGAACCTGGTTTTCCCATTCGGCCATCAGCCAGGTTTCCAGCGCCTGGGCGATACGCTCGGCAGCCTGGCCGTCGCAGCCCATTGGGTTGTGCGCGAGCCGTCGCTCGCCGTCGAGAATGTCGCCCATGGCCTGGAAAATGCGGCGGAAGTCGCGTCCCACCAGATGATTGTCATGGCCGCGCAGGGTCTGGGGGCGGGCGCAGTGGTCGCTCAGCGTCAGGCAGGCAACGCCCAGATAGGTGCTGGCGTCCTGCAGGTTGGGCCGGTCGGTCAGCACACAGGCGGCCGATTTGAGCAACGCGAGAGTCTGCCCGTAGGGGAGCTCGGGCACGCAGGCCACGCGCGTGCCCCGCAATGCATCGCTCAGCCCGAACTGCAGCATGCGGCGATGAATGAGGTCTCGCATCGGCCAGACCACCGGCAGGATGTGGCTCAGCCGCTTGGCGTTGGCCAGCATGTCGATCATCGATTCGCGGTTTTCCGACCACCGGGCATCCTGCAGCGACAGTAGCGCGTAGCCCTGCGCGCAAGTCAGATGGCTGCTCGGCACACCGATGTCGGATGCGAAGATCAGCGGATCGGGCAGGCCATGCAGCGCCTGGATCAGCGCGTCAATCCGCAAATTGCCGACCACGCGAATCGCCTCGACGGGGATGCCATCGCGGGTGAGTGGTGCGGCGCAGTCGGCATCGATCGCCAGGTGCAGGTCGGCCAGCTGGTCGATGAGGATGCGGTCGATCTCGTGCGGATCGGTGCGCTGGCCGTGACGCAGGCCCGACTCGATGTGCGCGTGCCAGCGACCCTGCCGCTTGGCCACCAGCGCGGCGGCCAGCGCGGCGTCGCCGTGCGAAAAGGTCAGCACCGCGGCAGGGCGGTAGCTGGCGACGATCTGATCGAGCCGCTCGATCCACGCGGCCAGCCCGGTCGGCGTCTGCGGCGCGTCGGGACGCAGCGCCAGGTCGATGTCGGCCAGAGCAGGGTCGGTGGTGGGCGCAGGTGCCGAGTCGATTCCGACCAGCAGCGGAAGCGGCAGCCCGGCATGGGTTTTCATCTTGCGCATCAACGGCTGCAGCGCGATGCGATCTTCGTCGTCCTGCGCGATGCACAGCAGCGGCCCCGGTTCGCCCGGCCTGGGCGGAGCGGGGGAGCGCAGGAGTATCGCGCTGAGCCTGCGCTCAGCCGCCGGCGGCGCGGGCTGTTCCGTCCGGTTGGGCTGCGGCGAAGGCCGCGCCGGTGCGGCAACGGGGGCGGTGATCGTTGGCGCCGGCGCGGGGTCGACCGGATGCAGCAGCCCGCCGATTTCCTCGCGGATTTCGCGCGCGACCTGCTCGACCCGCGCTGCGTCGATCTGCTCGGCATCGTCGAGAAAAGCAGAGAGCAGCAGCCGGTTGCACAGCATATTGATGCGTCGCGGCAAGCCGCCGGTCCAGGCATGAACCGCGTCGAAAGCCGCGTCATCGAACCGCGGCCGGCCGCTCCAGCCCACCCGCTTGAGACGGTGAAGGATGTAGGCGCGGGTTTCATCGGCGTCCATCGGGCCGATGTGGCAGCTAGCGATGATGCGCTGGCGCAGTTGTTCGAGGTTGGGCGCGCGCAGCACCTCGCGCAGCTCCGGCTGCCCGACCAGATAGCTCTGCAGCAGAGCGCGGTTGCCGTACTGGAAGTTGGACAGCATCCGCAGTTCTTCGATCGCCGCGCCGTTGAGGTTCTGCGCCTCGTCGATGACCAACAGCGCCCGCCGGTTCTGCAGCATCAGGGTGGTGAAGTGCGCTTCCAGTGCAGACAGCAGCTCGGCCTTGGAGGCGTTTTTCGATGGCACGCCGAAGGCACTGGCCACGGCGCGCAGCAGGTCGTCGGCTTCCAGCTGGGTGCTGACGATTTGTGCCGCGGCGACCTTGGTCGGATCCAGCTCGGCCAGCAGCGCCCGCACCAACGTCGTCTTTCCCGCGCCGATTTCGCCGGTGACGATGATGAACCCTTCCCCCTGCATCGCGCCGAAGCGCAGGTACTGATGCGCCGAATTGTGGCCCTTGCTCTCGTACAGAAAGCTCGGATCGGGGTTGAGCTGAAAGGGCGGGGCGCTCAGGCCGAAATGCGCAGCGTACATGGGCTGGAATTCAGAACTGGTGTGTCAGCCCAGCGTAGATCGCCGATTCGTTGGCGCTGAGAATGCCGGTGTTGGCGGTGTCGAGCAGCTGCCGGCGCACGCCGACCACCAGAATGGTTTGCGGCGAAAGCCGGCGGTTGAGCTGCACGATCAAGGTCGTCTGGCGCGTGCTGACACCCTGGTTCGGGCCAAAGCCGGTGGTCAGTGCGTGCAGCACACCCAGATTCAGGCTCATCACCGGGGTCAGTCGTCGGCCAAAGCTCAGGCCGACGCCGTTTTGCACATAGTCGGCCGAGGCCAGCAGCAGACTGCTCAGCGGCGGCGTGCCCGGAAGCTGCAGATCGCTGGTGCGAGTATGGAACAGCGAAGCCGAGTAGCTGTTGCGCTCGACCAGCAGCACGGCGGTGGCAGTCAGTGCGTTCTGCAGCGTGGCCGACTGGGTGTAGTAGTTGATGGCATTGGGCAGCGTCGACGGCAGGCCGCTGACCGCGAGCAGGTTTTGCACCGCGCGGGCGCGGGCGGTCGGGTCGGGGTATTGCGATGCGAGCATGCCGTCGAGCAGCGTGGACAGGCTGACACCGGACGGAATGGTCTGCAGCCCGGCGAAGAAGGTCGACGGCCCGCGGGTCCAGTTCAAGCGCAGGCTGAGCCGCTGGATTTGCTGCGAGGCGCTCAGATTCCATCCGGTGCCGAAAAAGCGCCGTTCGACCACGCCATCGACCCGGGTGAAGACATTGGGCCGCCAGGCGAGCTGGGCGCCGTAGATGCTGTGGCTGAGGCTGGCATAGGCGGTGGCGTAATGCTCGCGACCGCCGATCAGCCCCGCCTCCAGGTGCGGCGTGAAGGCATACAGCACGCGGGCGCGGACGATGTCATCGCGCACCGTGAGAGAACCTGCATCGGTGTAGACCGTCTCCTCTTGCTTGGCGTCTAACCCCCAGCCGAGCGGCGTGGGGCGCCGGTCCAGGCGTACCGACTGCACGCTGTAGCGCCCGTTGTTCAGCGGCTGCCCAGTCTGGTTGCCGCTGATGTGCGTCCAGGTGTTGTCGCTGCGGGCGCGCAGCCGCAGGTCGTCGCTGAAGCGATGATCGATAAAAGGGCTGATGCGATATTGGGTCGTGGTGTAGGTGGCCGTTCCCGTGCCTTGCACGGGGATGGTCAGCAGTGCGTTCTGTTGAGAAGTGATTCCCGCGTCGAGATACAGCCACTGGTCGACCAGACGCGCGCTCAAGCCCAAAACGCCCGAAGGCAGCACGGTATTGCTGTATGAGCCCCGCGCGTAATACTGGGCGTTGAGCGCGAAATTGCCGAAGGTACGCAAGTCCGGCCCCTCGGTCTGAAACGCGATGGCCGGGGAGATGCTGAGAATGGTGTCGGAACGCGCCGGTGTGCTCGTACCGAAGTACACGTTGCTGGTCTGCACCACCGACAGACCCAGCGAAGGCTGGACGAAATTGCCTCGTGGCACGGCCGGCCCGCTCGCCGCGGGCAGCGGGGCCAGAAGTCCGCTGCCCAGGGCGTCTGCGGCCGCCGGCTGTTGCGGCACACCGAAACCGCCCGGCATCTGCGCATTCAGCCCCGGAATGGTCTGACCGAAGGCCGTCCCCGCCTGCAACAGACATAGGGCCAGCGGGGTCAGCGCGAACAGGCGATAGCGGCGTGTGGTCTGCATGGTGGGGCAGGTGAGCGGGCGTCAGAACATGCTTTGCGGAATGATGATCACGTCACCCGGCTCGACCGGCACATTCGCCGACATCTGACCGCGCTTGAGCAAATCGCCCAGCCGGATGCTGTAGGTTTTGCCGTGGCGCTCGAGGATGGCGGCATTGCCATCGGCGAATTCGGTGAGCCCGCCTGCGGCGATCATCACATCGAGCAGGGTCATGTTCTCGCGGTAGGGAATGGCCGTCGGACGAACCGCCTGACCGACGATGCGGATTTGTTGGTTGTACGGGCCATGAAAACCGGTCACTACCACGGACACCACCGGGTCGCGCACGTATTTGGACAGCCGGGCCTCGATTTCCTTGGCGATCTCGCCCGGTGTCCGTCCGGCGGCCTGGACATCCGGGGCAAGCGGGGTGGAGATCTTTCCGTCCGGGCGGACCTGGATGGTCATCGACAGATCAGGATTGCGCCAGACGTTGACGTTCAGCGTGTCGCCCGCGCCCACCTTGTAGTGATACGCCTCCTGGTTGATCTTGTCCGGGGCAGGGGGATAGTTGTTGACAGCGCAGGCGCTCAACGACAGCCCCACGGCGGATGCCGCGATCACGCGCCAGAGACTGAAACGGGGATTGCGCACGGACATGATTGACCTCGGTGGTAAAGGTGGAGGAATGAACTCGCCGACGAATTGTGGAAGCCGGCTCCCCGCGGCACAAGCCCTCATTTGATCGGGTTCACCGTCCGCTGCGTGTGAAATATCTCACGGTCTTGGCGGGTGCAAATGGGTGGATTGCTGATTTGGCGGCAAAACGATCGCAAAACCCGCCTGAATGCGGGGGAAAACAAAACGCCCGGGCGGACCCGGGCGTTGAGCAGGCTGCCGCAAGCGCGGCTGCGCGGAAATTTACTGCGGCAGGCCGACGGTCGGATTGCCGAGATTGGTCCACTCGATCATCGAGCCGGCATAGAGCTTGGAGTTCTTGTTACCCAGGATTTCATGGGTCACGAACCATGCGCCAGACGCCAGGTGGCCGGTGTTGCAGTAGGTCACGGTCGGCGCGTCGGGCTGGATGTTGAACTCGGCGTAGATCTTCTTGTAGTCGTCTGCGCTCATGAACTCATGCGCCAGACCCACCGGCTTGACGATGGCATCGGTCGGGAAGGATCGTGCACCCGGCAGATGGCCTGCGGTCTTGTTGACCGGTTTTTTCACAATACCGAGGAATTGCGCGGTCGGACGGGCGTCGACGAACTGCTCTTTGCCGCTCTGCAGACCTTCCTTGACTTGCTCCAGGCTGGCCAGGATGGCCTTGTCTTCAGGGCCGGCAACCCAGTTCCCCTTGGCCGGAGCCGGCTTGTCGGTCGACACCGGCAGGCCCGCCTGCAGCCAGGCGGCCACACCGCCATTGAGGATCGCCAGCTTGTCACGCGGTTCGCCGAAGTAGCGCAGTTGGAAATACAGCCGGGTGGCCATGTCCATCGAGTCCACGCTGTTGCCCTCGGGCACGATGACCACAGGCTTGTCGATCTTGTTCAAACCCGCGTTGTCCATGGCCTTGGTGAAAAAGTCGGCGCTGGGCAACTGGGCCTTGATCTTCACGCCGTTGATGACCTTGTCCTCGCGGATCTTGCCGAAGTCGACGAACACGGTGGTGCCGGGGATGTAGCCACCGACTTTGACCAGATCCTTTTTGTTGGTCTTTTTGTCGACCTCGAACTTGGGCTCCTCGGTCAGGGTCTTGGGCTCATCGCGGATATCGACGATGACGACCTCGTTTTTGTGTTCATTGAGCCATTGCGGCGTGACCAGCGGGCCGGGCAGGGTGACGGCCCCGGCGGTGTGTGCTGTGGCCACGGCGATGATGGTCGCGCCGATCAGATGTTTAAGTTTCATGTGGGCTCCTCGTTTGGAATGGTGGAACTGCATGTTCTGGGCGTGTACCCGCCCGGCTCGGTTCAGGGCGCATGCGCACCCAACTCCTCCAACGCAAGGATTTGCGTTGAAAA
Organism: Thiomonas sp.; assembly: GCA_049976465.1. Classification (GTDB taxonomy): domain Bacteria; phylum Pseudomonadota; class Gammaproteobacteria; order Burkholderiales; family Burkholderiaceae_C; genus Thiomonas. The sequence continues at coordinate 14,714 of JBMFIE010000011.1, forward strand.
ATCAATTCGACATTGGCTCAGGATATGCGTTCTCCGGTCTTCGAACAAGCCGCGACGCCCGCGCTCCTGAAGGGCCGCGACCCGTGCGTCGCGCAGCTTGGTGATGAGGTCGATCTGCGGACGAAAAAACGCGAGCACGGCATCCAGCCACTTTCCCACCCGGCGCGGCTTGGCGTCGCCAAGCGTGGTGCGGCGCGCCAGCGCGCACACTTTTTCCGCGTTTTCCCAGCATTCCGCAGTGACCCACTGGTTGGTGGTGAACACGCGCAGCGGCATGCCGCGGGCGTCGACCGACAGGCCGATGAGATGGGTGTACCGTTGGTCAGGAGGGCACTGCGCCCGCGTATTCGGCGCGAACACATGGAAATGGCCATGTTCTCCGCGCATTCGCTGGGTTGCCGCATGCGCGTGGTAGTAAAACGATGCGCCGGAGCGGCTTTTGGCATCGCCTTGCGGGTAGTGTTCCCACTCCACGAAGGCGGCGTGTCCGATCAGCTCCGAGACCACGGTCTTGCCCTGCTTGAGAAAAGACTGAGTAGCCTCGATTGCCTCGAGACCGGCGGCGTACAGATCGCTTCGCTCTTGCGGGGCCAGTTTGCGCAGCAGATCGACGGTGAACCGACGACCCGAGGGCGCATGGCCGGACAACAGGGAAGTGGACTGGATCATGGCGCGCATGGCGCAGCACGTGCTGCGCCACGGGTTTAGATCAGCTTACTTGGACGGCGCGCAGGGGTTGCTGCCCTTGGACGGCGCGCAGGGGTTGCTGCCCTTCTTTTCCATTTTTTTGTCCATTTTCTTGGACGGCGCGCAGGGGTTGCTGCCCTTGGACGGGGCACAGGGGTTGCTCGCGGCGTGGGCAACGCCAGTGGCCGACAGGCTGGACAGTGCTTGCGGCATTGGCGCGACCACCGCAGCGGCGAGCGCAAGCGCGGGGAGGGCTTGGGAGAGTTTGATACGGGCTTGAGCCATGTGGAACTCCTGATCAGTGGTTGAACAACTCAGATGAGGTTTGGATTTACAGAACTGCAAGCCGCAGCCCTGCTCGGGCTTAACGATCGAACAGGGCCGAGCGCTGACAGCGCGAAACAATTTACCCGTTTTGTGCCGCAAGAGAGCCTGCCGTGCGCTGGCCATGCGCCTTTCGCGCCGCGGCGTTGCTACGGGTGAGGTAACCGACGATGACCAGCACTGCAAACAGCAGGCCCCAAACCGCCCATGCAGGCATGTGCAGCAGCTGCGGCAGGGTCAGGCCGTCCGGCCCGGTCTGTTTCCAGACCCACCCTTCGATGGAGCTGAACACCGAGTTAAAGGCTAGCGTGCCGATGCCGATACCCAGCAGGAACAGCAGGCCATCGATCTTGCCCGACATAAAAGCCACGAGCGAGGTGCCAGGGCAGTAGCCACCAACCGCCATGCCGATGCCGATGCCCACGCCGCCTAGTGTGGTGCCCCACAGCATGACCGAGGGAACGAATACGTTGTCGAGTGAGACCATACCGAGCGCTTGCAGCAGGTAGAGGCCTCCCGCCGACACCAGGATGGCAGTGAACATGACCTTGAACACGGCCCAGTCCTTGAACCGTAGTTGCGCGGTGAGTTTGCAGCCGCTGCCGAAGCCGGCGTTTTCCAGGACATACCCGAAGAGGATGCCAAGGAGAATGCCCGATACCGGGCCGGTGTATCCGAGAGGGAAGTTCATTTCCAGAGTCCTTTGGTCAGTTGGCCGAATACCGCGCCGGCTACGAAAAATCCGATCAGAAACAGAAACCCAGCGGCAGCCAGCGTCGCAGCGCCCGACAGGCCCATGCCGCTGGTGCAGCCCAGTGCCATGCGCGCGCCAAATCCGGCAACGATGCCGCCGATCAAGGCAAGCACGAGGCGCAGAGTGCGGCCTGCCTGCGTAGGGCCATCGATCTGCCATTTGAACCGACCCGCCAGCACACTGCCGATCAGCGCGCCAATGGCCAGCCCGACGACTTCCCAGACGATCCAGCGGTTCAGGCCAACTTCATACAGATCGTGCAGGTAGGTGTGCGGGGCAACGATGTTGGGATCGATTTTGCCGGCAACTGTCGCGGTTACCAGGGTGGTGGCTCCAGTCACGCCGTAGCCGTTGCCGGTGACCAGGAATGTGGCCAGCAGGCCCAATCCCAGCACGACCCCGGCGACATAAGGGTTCCAGAGTGGACGAGGTGTGTTACGCATGTCTTGGCATCCTCCAGGTGGTGTTGCGGCGACTGGTGAGAGTGCGCCAGCAGCGTTGATCGGGTGACCAACAACTTGTCTGCCGTCAAAGTATAGGGAGGTTTTCACAATGCTTCCGGGAGTATTAGGGTTTTTCCAAACTAGGACTAACACTGATGCATCTCTTTGGAATTTGCGTTTAATCAAGGTTTTTCGGAGGGGTTGACGGGTATCCCCGAGATCTACAGGGATGACTAGATATGCTTGAATCACAACGCGCCGTGGATGTGTCTGTGGTGGGGTAGTCAGCTGCAGCCGCATTCGGGCGCCCACGCTGCACCCACTTGCGCAGGACACATCGCCGCCGCTTGCAACGGATGCCTGCCGACCACGGGGTGAGGCGCAGGTTCTTTGACCGCGGCCCGAGCGCATTCGGGAATTGACTTGCACATCAGGAGACCAGGGTATGGCACACATCGTTGTTATGGGAGCGGGTATCGGCGGTATGCCGGCCGCATACGAGTTGCGCGAAGCGCTCGGCAAATCGCACAAGATCACGGTCATCAACTCCGTCGATTACTTCCAGTTCGTGCCATCCAATCCCTGGGTGGCCGTGGGCTGGCGCAGTCGTGATGAAGTGATCTTCCCGATCAAACCCTATCTAGAGCGCAAGGGCATCGACTTCATTGCCAAGACAGTGACCAAGATCGAGCCCGAAAGCAATGCGCTGACACTGCAGGACGGCAGCAAGGTGAATTACGACTTTCTGGTCATCACCACTGGTCCGAAGCTCGCGTTCGAGGAGGTGCCGGGTTCCGGCCCGCACGGGGGATACACCAACTCGATCTGCACCATCGACCATGCCGAAAAGTGCTACGCCGACTATGAAAAACTGGTGGCCGATCCGGGGCCGGTGATCATTGGGGCCATGCCCGGGGCCAGCTGCTTCGGCCCGGCATACGAATACACCATGGTGCTCGATACCGCGCTGCGCAAAAAAAAGATCCGCAACCGGGTGCCGATCACCTACGTCACCGCAGAGCCCTACATCGGGCACCTCGGGCTCGATGGCGTGGGTGACTCCAAGAGCGTGATGGAGCACGCCTTCCGCGAGCACGACATCCGCTGGATCACGAACGCCAAGACGACCAAGGTCGAGGACGGCAAGATGTTCGTTGACGAGCTCGACATGCACGGCAACCTGGTCAAGCAACATGAACTGCCGTTCAAGCATTCCATGATGCTGCCGGCGTTCAAGGGCGTCGATGCGGTGGCTGCGGTCGAAGGCCTGTGCAACCCGCGTGGCTTCGTCATCGTCGATCAGCACCAGCGCAGCCCGAAATTCAAAAACATCTATTCCGCAGGGGTCTGCATCGCGATCCCGCCGGTTGGGCCGACACCAGTGCCATGCGGTGTGCCCAAGACCGGCTACATGATCGAGTCGATGGTCACCGCCATCGTGCACAACATCGAGGAGGAACTCGCAGGCAAGCAGCCGACTCACCGCGGCAGTTGGCAGGCGATCTGCCTGGCCGATTTCGGCAATACTGGCGCGGCCTTCGTCGCCATTCCGCAAATTCCGCCGCGCAACGTCAACTGGTTCGGGGAAGGCAAATGGGTGCACCTGGCCAAGATCGCGTTCGAAAAATACTTCATCCGCAAGATGAAGAAGGGCAACTCCGAGCCGATTTATGAAAAGTACATGATGAAACTCATCGGTATGGAGCGACTGCTGCATCCCGAGCGCAAGAACTGACCGGCGCTGTCTCCATCCCAGCCCGTAGGTCATCCAGCCTGCGGGCTTTTTTGTTCTCGCCAGCGGTGATGCGTCGTCACAAGTCCGGCCATAGCCAGGCCCTAGAGCAGGGCGAGCGCACTTTGCGGTCCGCTCAAACAAGGCCACGGGGGGTCTTTCCGTATAGGCTCCGGCGCAAGCAGGAAGAGTCATCATTCGGTATCTTGCGAAGGCCAGCCCGAAGCCCCGAACCGCCACCTTCCTTATGACCAACATCGCCGATATCCTGTTTTCGCTGATGATTTTTCTGCTCGCCGGGGCATCGGCCGGGTTTCTCGGTGGTCTGCTCGGGATTGGGGGCGGCTTGCTGCTGGTGGCGGCGCTGAGTTTTGCCTTGCCCGCGCTGGGCATTCCTGCGGACGAGGTCATGCATGTGTCTGTCGCGACCTCGATGGCCAGTATTGTGCTGACCTTCATCTCCTCGGCCACTGCGCATATCCGCCGTGGCGGAGTGCTGTGGCCGAGCTGGCGCTGGCTGGCGCCGGGCATGGTGCTGGGTGGCTTTCTCGGCGCGCATATGGCGCAGATGCTCAGCGGCCAGGCGCTGCGCGATGTGATCGCCGCATTCTGCGCGCTGATGGCCGTGCAGATGGCGATGGGCAAGGGCCGTCAATCCGCCGTGGATCAAGAGCACGTGCCGCGATCGCCCTGGTTGTTTCCTTCCGGCGTGGGCATCGGGGCGGTATCGGCGATCGTCGGCATCGGGGGCGGATCGATGACCGTGCCGCTGCTCGTGGCGCTGGGGGTCAAGCCGGTCAAGGCTGTGGCGACCAGCACGGTGTGCGGTCTGGCCATCGCCGTGTCCAGTGCGCTCAGTTACATGCTGTCGGTGCGTGCGCCGGCACACCCGCTACCGGCGGGAACGCTCGGTTATGTGTTCCTGCCCGCGGCGGCTGCCACGGCGGTCGCCTCGACGGTGTTTGCGCCCTACGGGGTGCAGGTGGCGCACCGCATTTCGGGCAAGTCGCTCAGGCGGGTGTTCGCGATCTTTTTGCTGGTCATCGGTGTGCTCATCGCGCTGGGCGGATGACCGCGCTGCTTTGTTTCGACGCAACACGGAGACCGTCACAGCGATGGGAGGCATGGGACTTGTTCAATGTTGTCTTAAACTGCGGTTCGTGCCAACTTTGCCCGCTTTGAGGCGGTGATGGCGGAAAATTTTCTCTTTCTGAAAGGACATGGCGATGCATCCTTCCCGAATTACCCGTCAACTGCTGGCCTGCACCCTGGGGCTGAGCCTGATGGTTGCGGCACCTGCTGCACGTGCGGAGCTGATCGGCACGCAGCAGCTCACCCAGTCGCAAACCACGCCGGACGCTGCCACGCTGGCCAAGGATCGGCAGACGCTCGATCAATTCATGGCCCGCGCCGATGTGCGCGCCAAGCTGGAGCAAATGGGCTTGAGCCAGGAGATCACGCAACAGCGGCTTGCAGCGCTCAGCGACGCCGAGGTCGCGCAACTGGCCAGCCGGATCGACAGCATGCCTGCAGCCGGCGCGCTGGGTTTCCAGGAAATGGTGATCATTCTGCTGGTGGCGATTCTGGTGGTTCTGGCGCTGTGACACCCTGCAGCAACCGGAGTTGGTTTGCGGCGCAGACACCCGCGCTGGTCTGTGCTCCGCGGCGTGACCGTGCGCCCGCGTGGACGATGCGCGCATGAGCGTAGCCGGCTGGCGAAGGGCGATCTGCCTGGCGCTGGGATCCAGTCTGGCGCTGGGGGGATGTAGCGCACTGCCGCCCGGTTTGCTGGCAACATCGTCTCCGCAGTTCCAGAATGGCCGGCTGCTCGATGCGCCTGCCGGCCTGCCATCGGCTGCGCAGGTGAGCGGCGTGCCGTTCTTCCCGGACGACAGCCATTACTGCGGGCCGGCGTCGCTGGCCTCCGTGTTGGTGTTCAGCGGCGTGCAGACCTCGCCGCAGCAGCTGATTCCGCAGGTATTCACCCCGGCTCTGGAAGGCAGCCTGCAGTTCGATCTGCTCGGCGCGTCCCGCCGAGCAGGACGGATCGCGGTCGTGCTTCCGCCCCGGCTGGGCGTGCTGTTCGCCCAGGTTGCCGCCGGCATTCCAGTGGTGGTGCTACAGAAGGTGGGGCTGGGCGCGCGGGACTGGCACTACGCGGTGCTGGTGGGGTATGACCTGCGGGCTGATAGCGTGACCCTGCGCTCTAGCACCGCCAGCGATCTGCAACTGTCGATCGAGCAGTTCGATCGTTCATGGGCCGCTGCAGGGCGTTGGGCCTTCATCACGCTGCGGCCGGGACAGTTTGCGCCCGATATCTCGGAGGAACGGTACGTGCATGCGGTGGCGCCGATGGAGAATGTCGCTGCGGATGCGGCACGGGCCGCATATGAGGCGGCGCTGTTGCGCTGGCCGCAGTCTTGGTTGGCACGGATGGGTCTGGGCAATCTGGCGTATGCCCGGGGCGACTATGTGCAAGCGTCGATCCGCTTTGCCGAGGCCGCGCGGCTCAACCCGGACGATGGCGACCCGATGAACAATCTGGCACAGGCGCTGCTTGCCGCGGGCGATTGGCACGCTGCGCAAGGGGCGATCGAAGTCGCGCTTCGGCTGGGCAGGCCGCATCCCGAGATTTACCAGCGCACCGCCGAAGCAATTGCCAAGGCGCGCGAGGCAGCGGCATCCTCAGGGGATTGAGCCGCTCGTCGCCTGGGCATTGACCAGGCTGAGCAAGCGCGGCGTTCGGATGCGTCATGGGCGTCAGCAGAGCGCGAACAGCCCATCGCTTGTCTGCAGACCGCCGGCTCAGCTGATCGGCACGCACGCATGGCCACCGCCAAGGCGTTGTGCTTCATCGGATCAACCACGCGGATCGGCAATGGCCGCTTGCGGCGAGAGCGTTGTGGTCGGCCAGCTTTGCACCTGCGCATCCGCAAGCCCGCATAACGCCGCCATGCGGCGTAGTCCCGCGACATCGCCGTTGGTGTAGAGCCGCGGCGGCACGCGCTCGGCGCTCGCACGATGCATCCAGAGGCGGGCGGCCTGGCGGGCGACCGGCTCGGCGGTGTCGAGCAGACGCACTTGCGTGCCGAGCTCGGCCTGGATCGCCGCGGCGATCAAAGGGTAGTGCGTGCAGCCGAGCACGACGGTGTCGCAGCCTGCGGCGCGCAGTGGCGCGCAGTATCGGCGGATCATCGCGTGCAGTTCGGGGGACTGCAAATCGCCGCGCTCGACCGCGTCGGCCAGCCCAGGGCAGGGCTGCAGGACGGGCGCAGCGTGCGCGGCATGCGCTTGCAGCAGCGCACGGAACTTGGCGCTACGCAGCGTCGCCGGCGTGGCCAGGACGCCGACGCGGCCGCTGCGGCTTTGCGCGAGCGCAGGTTTGATGCCCGGCTCGATGCCGACGAAGGGCAGATCGAACTCGGCGCGCAGCGTGGCGATCGCCGCGGCGGTGGCCGTGTTGCAGGCGACGACGATGAGCTTGGCGCCTTGCTCGAGCAGGAACTGGCTGATGCTGCGCGCGCGCTGCACGATGTATGCCTCGCTGCGGTCGCCGTACGGCGCATGCGCGGAATCGGCGACATAGATCAGCGGCACACCGGGCAGTTGCGCATGCAGCGCGCGCAGCACGGTCAGCCCGCCGACGCCCGAGTCGAACACGCCGATGCAGGCGGGCACGCTCATGGCCGGGAGCCGGGCGCAGCGGTCTGGGCGGTTGCGCAGCGCAGGCAAAGGCAGGCTGCGCCGCGCAGGTCGGCGGGAATGCGCGCAAGAGTCTGCGGTGCGATGCGCACTTTCGTGCACCAGCACGACGCATCCGCACCCCCGCCACGGGCCATGGCGCAGCCGTTCGGCTTGCCACAAAGCGGACAGCGTGCGGGGTCGCGGGGTGCTGCGGTCATGACGGACGGTTCAGGCCGCGGTGACCGGAATCTGCGCGATGCGCGCCTTCCACTGCGCCGGCCCGGTCTCGTGCACCGAGTTGCCGCGCGCGTCGACTGCCACGGTCACCGGCATGTCCTGCACGGTGAAGGCGTAGATCGCCTCCATGCCGAGGTCTTCGAACGCGACTACGCGCGCCGACTTGATCGCCTTGGCCACGAGGTAGGCCGCGCCGCCGACCGCGATCAGCGAGGCGCTGCGGTGCCGCTTGATCGCCTCGATCGCCTGCGGCCCGCGCTCGCCCTTGCCGATCATCGCCAGCAGGCCGGTGCGCGCGAGCATCAAGTCGACGAATTTGTCCATGCGCGTGGCCGTGGTCGGGCCGGCAGGGCCGACGACTTCGTCGCGCACCGGATCGACTGGGCCGACGTAGTAGATCACGCGATTGGTGAAGTCCACCGGCAGCGGCTCGCCGCGCGCCAGCAAATCGGCGATGCGCTGGTGCGCCGCGTCGCGCCCGGTGAGCAGCTCGCCCGACAGCAGCAGCGTCTCACCCGGCTGCCAGCTCGCCACCTCCTCGCGGGTCAGGGTGTGGAGATCGACCCGCCGGCTGCGCGCGGCGTCCGGCACCCACTGCACATCCGGCCAGAGGTCGAGGCTCGGCGGCTCCAGATACACCGGGCCGCTGCCGTCGAGCACGAAGTGCGCGTGGCGGGTGGCGGCGCAGTTCGGGATCAGCGCAACCGGCTTGCTTGCCGCATGGCAGGGGTAGGTCTTGATCTTCACGTCGAGCACGGTGGTCAACCCGCCCAGACCCTGCGCGCCGATGCCCAGCGCGTTGATCTTTTCGTACAGAGAGATGCGCAGTTCCTCGAGCCGGTTTTGCGGCCCGCGCGCCATCAGCTCGGACATGTCGATGTCCTCCATCAGCGCTTCCTTCGCCATCTGCATGGCCTTTTCCGCTGTGCCGCCCACGCCGATGCCCAGCATGCCCGGCGGGCACCAGCCGGCACCCATGGTCGGCACGGTTTTGAGCACCCAGTCCTCGATGCTGTCGCTTGGGTTCATCATGATGAACTTGCTCTTGTTCTCGCTGCCACCGCCCTTGGCCGCTACCTTGACCGACACGGTGTTGCCTGGAACGAGTTTGACCTGGATCACTGCCGGGGTGTTATCGCGGGTGTTCTTGCGGCTGAAGATCGGGTCATCGACGATGGAGGCGCGCAGCGGGTTGTCGGGATGGGTGTAGGCATCGCGCACGGCGGCGTTGACCACCGCGTCCAGACCCTCGTCGAAACCGTCGAGCCGCACGTCCAGGCCGATGTCGAGAAACACGTTGACGATTCCCGTGTCCTGACAGATGGGGCGATGACCCTGCGCGCACATTCGGCTGTTGGTCAAGATCTGCGCGATCGCGTCGCGCGCCGCGGGTGATTGCTCGCGCTCATACGCGCGCGTTAGATGGGTGATGTAGTCGGCCGGGTGGTAGTAGCTGATGAACTGGAGCGCCGCGGCGATGCTCTCACGCAGATCGGCGGCACGGATGGTGGTGGGCATGGTGTGAACGTGGTTGTTGTGGGAATGGGGCGGACTGCCGCTCGGGCTGCGGCGCCGTGCGGTTTGCGCACAGCGCGTTTGCGACCTTCTGTCGATTTTATGGGCCGATGTCGGCGCGCCAGAAGGGAAATCCCGCGTGACACCGCTGCGTCAGGGCTGCGTAAGGGCGCAAAATTCACATGTCGCTGTTGATCAGCGCGTTTTTCTTCAGCGACACCACAGAACCCAGGAGACTGTCATGAGCGATTCCAGCGCACACCCGCACGAGCGCAAGGTGTATTACCCCCCGCAACATTTGGTGCAGTCCGCCCGCATTTCCGGAATGGACGCCTACCGCGCACTGTGCGCCAAAGCCGAGGCCGACTACACCGGATTCTGGGCCGAATTGGCGCGCGAGCATCTGCACTGGCAACAGCCCTTTACCCATGTGCTCGATGAAAGCCAGGCGCCGTTCTACAAATGGTTCGACGACGGCAGGCTCAATGTCTCGTACAACTGCCTGGACGTGCATGTACAGGCCGGGCGGGGCGACAAGACCGCGATCGTGTTCGAGGCCGACGACGGCACCGTCACCCGGGTCAGCTATGCCCAGCTGCTCGACAAGGTGGGCCGCTTTGCCAATGCGCTCAAGCGGCTCGGCGTGAAAAAGGGCGACCGGGTGGTGATTTACATGCCCATGTCGATCGAAGGCGTGGTGGCGATGCAGGCCTGCGCGCGCATCGGCGCCACGCACTCCGTGGTGTTCGGCGGGTTTTCTGCGCAGTCGCTGCGCGACCGTATCGAGGACGCCGGCGCCGTGCTGGTGATCACCGCCGACGAGCAGCGCCGCGGCGGCAAGTCATTGCCGCTCAAGGCCATCGTCGATGAGGCGCTGGGACTCGGGGGGTGCGACAGCGTGCGCCATGTCGTCGTCTACCGTCGCACAGGCGGCACGGTCGCCTTCGATCCGGCGCGCGATCTGTGGATGGATGCGCTCAGCGAAGCAGAATCAGCCGACTGCGCGCCCGAGTGGGTCGAGGCCGAGCACCCGCTGTTCCTGCTCTACACCTCCGGCTCCACCGGCAAACCCAAAGGGGTGCAGCACTCCAGCGCCGGCTATTTGCTGTGGGCCAAGCTGACCATGCTGTGGACCTTCGACATCCGCGCCGACGATCTGTTCTGGTGCACAGCAGACATCGGCTGGGTGACCGGCCACACCTACATCACCTATGGCCCGCTGGCTTGCGGTGCCACCGAAGTGGTGTTCGAAGGTGTGCCAACCTATCCCGACGCCGGCAGGTTCTGGCGCATGATCCAGGACCACAAGGTTTCGATTTTCTACACCGCGCCAACTGCGATTCGCTCGCTCATCAAGGCCGCCGAAACCAACGCGCAGGTGCATCCGCGCAACTACGATCTCACCAGCCTGCGCATCCTCGGCACGGTTGGCGAGCCGATCAACCCGGCGGCCTGGGAGTGGTATTACGAGCACGTTGGCGGCGGGCGCTGCCCGATCGTCGACACCTGGTGGCAGACCGAGACCGGCGGGCACATGATCACCCCGCTTCCCGGTGCCACACCGATGGTTCCCGGTTCCTGCACGCTTCCCCTGCCGGGCATCATCGCCGACGTGGTCGACGAAACCGGACACGACGTGCCATGGGGTACCGGCGGTATCCTGGTGATCAAAAAACCCTGGCCATCGATGATCCGCACCATCTGGGGTGACCCACAACGGTTCAAAAAGAGCTACTACCCCGAAGAATTGCGCGGCTACTACCTCGCAGGCGACGGTGCCATCCGCGATCCGAACGACGGCTACTTCACCATCACCGGCCGCATCGACGACGTGCTCAATGTCTCCGGTCACCGCATGGGCACGATGGAAATCGAATCGGCGCTGGTGTCGCACCCGCTGGTGGCTGAGGCCGCCGTGGTCGGCCGCCCCGATGACATCACCGGCGAGGCCATCTGCGCCTTTGTCGTGCTCAAGCGCACCCGGCCGCAGGGCGACGAGGCGCTGGCGATCGCCGCCGAACTGCGCGCCCACGTCGGCATGGAAATCGGTCCCATCGCCAAGCCCAAGGACATCCGCTTCGGCGACAACCTGCCCAAGACCCGCAGCGGCAAGATCATGCGCCGCCTGCTACGCGCGCTGGCCCGGGGCGAGGCGGTGACACAGGACACATCCACCCTGGAAAATCCCGCCATCCTCGAGCAACTCGGCAAGCCGCATTGAGCCAGCCGCCGCCCTCTTCGGCCTGCTATAGTTACCGGTTCCCGGAGAGATGGATGAGTGGTTTAAGTCGCACGCCTGGAAAGCGTGTAAGGGTGAATAGCCCTTCGGGGGTTCGAATCCCCCTCTCTCCGCCAGAATTCAAGCAATTTCAATGGGTTATGCGAATCGTCCCCCGATTCGTCCCCTGATTTTGATCGCGCAGGCCGGTTATCCACAGCCTGATTGCCCGGTCGAGGAACACCCGGCGCATGGCCGGGCGGGGTCATCCGTCGATCTCTTTCATCGCCTTGCGCTG
>JBMFIE010000012.1:0-26083 GCA_049976465.1 Thiomonas sp.
TGAGAAAATCGTCGAACCGAAAATCGCCCCTGCCCGCATGCTGGGCAGGGGCAGCGAACAGCGCTCAGTCCTGCTGGTCGTGGTCGTCGCGGTCCGCCTTGTCTGCGGTGGCGGCGATGACCGTGCCCTGGTCCGGGCTGATCTTCACATCGAACACCTGCGGGCCCTTGACCACTTCGACGTCGTAGACCAGCTTGCCGCCGTGCGGCTCGACCTCGGCCTTGGACGCGGTGCCGCCCACATGCTGCTCGGCGGCGGTGATCGCCTGGGCCAGACTGAACTTGGCGTTGGGGATGGTGCGGGCATCGTTGCCCGCGTCGCCTGCCGCATAGACGCTCACCCCAGCGGCTGCCGAGATGAGTGCAAGGGCCGCGAGGGCCAGAGTGGATTTGCGTGTCAACATGACAAAACTCCCTGAAATGACCGCCGTATTGGCGTGTCTGCACTCTAGGGAGCGAGTCTTAGCCAAGACATAGGAGGCGCTATGCTTGCGTCATGACCGCGCCATCGTCTCCCTCATCCGCGGCCTCCGCTGTCACGCGCCGACCGCGCGTGGGGCTGGCGCTGGGCGGCGGCGCGGCGCGCGGCATGGCGCACCTGGGTGTGCTGCGCGCGCTGGCCGATGCCGGGGTGCGGATCGACTGCATCGCTGGCTGCAGCATCGGCGCGCTGGTCGGCGCCATTGCCGCATCGGGCAGTACCGACGGGCTCGAGGCGACCTTCAAGACCTTCGACTGGAAAAAGACCCTGTCGTTTTTCGACATGGTGTTTCCGCGCTCCGGGCTGATCGATGGCGCCAAGGTCACTGCGCTGGTGCGCGAGCATCTGCCGGCCACGCAGATCGCCGATCTGGCCTTGCCGTTTGCCGCGGTGGCCACCGACCTGCTCACCGGCGACGAGGTGATCCTGCGCAGCGGCGACGTGATCGACGCGGTGCGCGCCAGTATCGCGGTGCCCGGCATTTTTACTCCGGTGCGGCAGGGCAGGCGGGTGCTGGTCGACGGCGGGCTGAGCAACCCGCTGCCGGTGAGTGTGGCGCGTGCGCTCGGCGCGGATCTGGTGATCGCGGTCGATCTGAACCACGGCGTGGTCGATGGCCGCCCGCGCTTGCGCCGCCGGACATCCCAAACCCTTGACGATGCCCAGCGGCAGGCGCAGGGCTGGGTGGCGGACTATCGCCGGGTGATGGGCGATCTGAAGGCACGGCTGCTCGCCGGCAGCAACACGCGCGAGCAGTTCTCGCGCTGGGCCGAGCGCAACGAGGCGCTGCCCAATCTGTTCGAGGTGCTGCTTGCCTCGGTCAACGTGATGGAAATGCACCTGACCCGCTCGCGGCTGGCGATCGAGCCGGCGGACTTGCTGATCCGCCCGCCGCTGGGCCATATCCGGTTTCTGGAATTCGGCCGCGCCGCAGAGGCGATCGACATCGGCTACCAGGCGGCGCAGCAGGCGCTGCAGCACTGGCCTGCGCAGACCGCGGCCTGAAGGAGACCCGGCGCTCAGCCGGTGTTGCGCAGACCGGCGGCGATGCCGTTGATGCTCAGGTGGATGCCCCGCTTGGTGCGCTCGTCGGTCTGGCCTTCACGGAAGCGGTGGAGCAGTTCGATCTGCAGGTGGTTGAGCGGGTCGATGTAGGGGAAGCGGGCGCGGATCGAGCGCTTGAGCGTGGGGTTGTCGGCCAGGCGCTCGGCGTTGCCGGTGATGGCGGTGAGCATCTCAGTGGTGAGCTGCCACTCGCGCTGCAGTGCGCGCAGCACCTTCTGCCGGGTCTTGGCGTCGGGAACCAGCTCGGCATAGCGCGCAGCCACGCGCATGTCGGTCTTGGCCAGCACCATGTCGATGTTCGACAGCAGGGTGGCGAAGAACGGCCACTGCCGGGCCATGCGCTGCAGCAGTTTCATGCCGTCTGGCTGGGTGTCGAGGAAGGTCTGCACCCCGCTGCCAAAACCATACCAGCCGGGCAGCGCCACGCGGCACTGGCCCCACGAGAAACTCCAGGGAATGGCGCGCAGGTCGGCAATGGCGCGGGTGGCCTTGCGCGAGGATGGGCGGCTGCCGATGTTGAGCTCGGCAATCTCGGAGATCGGTGTGGCGGCGTAGAAATAGTCGGCGAACTCCGGGGTGTCGTACACCAGCTTGCGGTAGGCGGCCATCGAGGCTTCGGACAACGCAGCCGCCGCCTCGAGAAAGCGCGCAGGCGGCTTGGTCGCGGTCTTGGTCTGCGGCAGCAGCGTGGCCTGCAGCGTGGCGGCCACCAGGGTTTCGAGGTTGCGCAGACCGATGTCGGGGTTGCCGTATTTGCTGGTGATGACCTCGCCCTGCTCGGTCAGGCGGATCTGGCCGTTGACCGTGCCGGGTGGCTGCGCCAGGATGGCGTCGAAGCTCGGGCCGCCGCCGCGTCCCACCGTGCCGCCGCGGCCGTGAAACAGCCGCAGGGTGATGCCATGCTCGGCCTTGAGCGGGGCGAACAGTTCTACCAACGCAATTTCGGCGCAGTACAGCTCCCAGTTGGAGGTGAAAAAACCGCCGTCCTTGTTGCTGTCGGAGTAGCCCAGCATGATCTCCTGCTCGCCGCCCGAGCGCTGCACCAGACCCTTGATGCCGGGCAGGGCGTAGAACTCGCGCATGATGGCCGGGGCGTTGCGCAGGTCGTCGATGGTCTCGAACAGCGGCACCACCAGCAGTTCGGCGTAGCTGTCGGCGCTGCCCAGCGTGCCGTGCAGCAGCCCGGCTTCCTTTTGCAGCACCAGCAGTTCGAGCAGGTCGCTCACCGTCTCGGAGTGCGAAATGATGTACTGGCGGATCGCGCGCGGGCCGAAGTCGCGCCGGGCGCTGTAGGCGCGGTCGAACACCGCCAGTTCGCTACGGGTCCAGTCGGAATAGGTGTGATGCGGCAGCCGCAGCGGGCGCGGGTCGTTGAGGCAGCGGATCAGCAGGGCCTGCTTGGCGGCCTCGTCCAGATGGCTGTAGTCTGGACAGAGCTGCGCCACGGCGAGCAGTTCGCGCAGCACGGCCTCGTGCTGGTCCGAGCTTTGCCGCAGGTCGATGGTGGCCAGACGGAAGCCGAACACACTGGCGGCACGGATCAGTGGATCGACGCGCACACGCGCCAGCGCCTCGGCATGATGGCTGGCGAGCGAGGCGCGGATGGTGCGCAGATCGGCGATGAATTCGTCGGCATTGGCATAAGGCTCGGCACTGCCGACTTCGGGCAGCAGCGCCTCCACTCCGGCGAGCTTGCGCAGGTTGGCGGCCAGGCGGGCGTACATGCCGATGAGGGCGCGGCGGTACGGCTCGTCGCGGCGGTGCTCGGACTGATCGGGCGAGCGCTCGGCCAGCGCCATCAGCTCGGGGCTGGCGCTGGCCAGCAGTGCGGAGATCGACAGTTCGCGGCCAATGGCGTGCACCTCGGCCATGTAATGCTCGATCGCGGTGCGCGACTGCAGACGCAGCGCGTAGCTCAGCGTCTCGGCGGTGACATAGGGATTACCGTCGCGGTCGCCGCCGATCCAGTGGCCCATGCGGAAAAACGCCGGCAGCTCGGCGCGGGGTGCATCGCCGTGCTCGGGGGGGAACAGCGCGTCGATGTCGCGCTGCAGATCGCGATACAGCCGTGGGAATTGGGTGAAAAAGGTGGTCTCGTAAAACGACAGCACGTTTTTGATCTCGTCGGAGACGCGCAGTTTTACAAAGCGCAGCAGCCGGGTCTGCCATAGCTGCACCACGCGGGCGCGCATCGCGTCCTCGATTTCGCTGCGCTTTTGCGGCAGCCGGGCGGCGTCGCGCTCGACCAGCAAGCGTGCCAGCGCGCGCTCGGCGTCGAGCACGCTTTTGCGCTGGACTTCGGTGGGATGGGCGGTGAGCACCGGGCAGATCAGCGCCTGATCGAAAAACTGCATCAACTGCGCGCGCTGCACGCCGCTGGCCTTGAGCGCTTCCAGCGCGGCGCGCACGCTGTCGCGCCGCGGCGGCGCACCGCGCTCGGCGTCTTGTTCGGCGCGCCGCAGCACATGGTGATCCTCCGCGATATTGGCCAGGATCGAGAAGTAGCTGAATGCGCGGATCACGCTGACCGCCTGATCGCGGGTCAGGCTGCGCAGCAGCTTGTCCAGCGCACGGCGGTCGCGCGCGTCGCCGCTGCGGTGGAATTTCACCGACAGCTGGCGAATGGTCTCGACGATGTCGAACATCTCCTGCCCTTCCTGCTCCCGGATCATGTCGCCCAGCAGACGCCCAAGCAGCCGGATGTCGTCGAACAGCGCGGCATCGGGATCGGAAGCAGGGCGGGCTGCGGCGTGGCGGGTCGGCATGGCAGATAGTGGGAAGATCGCAGGAAGGGCGCCGAGATGCTAGCAGCGCACCGCAGCACGGCTTGCATCTTGCGCGTGCGCGCAGTCCGGGGATTTGCGCTGGCGCAGGGCGCCACCCCACAGCGGGGCATCCTGCGATTCCCAAGCCCGGCGGACTCCTAGAATCCGCGCATGACTTCGACCCCCACCCCCCCTTCGTCCCTCGTCATCGCCACACGCGAAAGCCGCCTCGCCCTGTGGCAGGCGCACCATGTGCGCGATCTGCTGCAGGCACTCTACCCGGCGTGCGAGGTGCGCATCTTTGGCATGACCACGCAGGGCGACCAGATTCTGGACAAGTCGCTGGCGAAGATCGGCGGCAAGGGGCTGTTCGTCAAGGAACTCGAGGTGGCGTTGGAGCAGGGCCGCGCCGATCTTGCGGTGCATTCGCTCAAGGACGTGCCCATGGTGCTTCCGCCCGGCTTTGCCCTCACCGCAGTGATGGAGCGCGAGGACCCGCGCGATGCCTGGGTCAGCGCGCACCATGCCAGCCTGGCCGAGGTGCCGGCGGGCGCGGTGGTCGGCACCTCCAGCCTGCGACGCGAAGCGCAGCTGCGCGCGCGCTATCCGCATCTGCGCGTGGAGCCGCTGCGCGGCAACCTCGACACCCGGCTGCGCAAGCTCGATGAGGGGCGCTACGCCGGCATTCTGCTGGCGGCTGCGGGGCTCAAGCGGCTGGGACTGGGCGAACGCATACGCGCGGTGATCGACCCCGAGGACATGCTGCCGGCGGTCGGGCAGGCGGCGCTGGGGATCGAAATCCGCGCCGACCGCACCGATCTGTTGCCGCTGCTGGCGCCGTTGAACCATCAGCCCACCGCGCTGTGCACACAGGCCGAGCGTGCGGTGTCGCGCGCGCTGGGCGGCAGTTGCACCACGCCGATGGGCGCCCATGCCACTCTGGACGGGCAAGACATGCTGCTGCGCGCACTGCTCGGCCTGCCCGATGGCAGCCGCATGCTGCGGGCGCAGGCACGCGCGCCGGTCAGCGATGCGGCGCAGGCCGAGGCGCTGGGGCAGCAGGTGGCGCAGCAACTGCGCGCGCAGGGCGCAGACGCATTGCTCGCGCAGTTGACCGCGCACTGAGCGCTGCGGCGTCTGGCACGGATGACCGCCATGTCCAACGCCGCGCTGATCGTCACTCGTGTGCCGGCGCAGTCCGCCGCACTGGCGCAGGCCTGCCAGCGCGCCGGTGTGCGGGTGATCGATTTTGCACTGCAGACCATTGGCCCACCGCCTGATCCGGCGCGGTTTCGCGCGGCGCTGGCCGCACTGCCGCAGACCGATCTGGCCATTCCGGTCAGCCCGACCGCAGTGGCTGCGGTGTTTGCGGCGCTGCCCGGGCCGTGGCCGGCGCGTTGCGCCATCGGCGTGGTCGGGCAGGGCAGTCTGCGCGCGGTGCGCCGCGCACTTGCTGCGCAGCCGGGCGATCCGCCATGGCCGCGGCTGATCGCCCCCGACACGCAGGAAGGCCACGGCGGCGAGAGCGATTCGCTCGCGCTGTGGCATGCGTTGCAGTTGGCCTTCGCGCCGGGCCCGGACGCGGCGTTTGCCTGGGCCGGGCGGAAGGTCCAGATTTTTCGCGGTGGCGCAGGCCGCGATCTGCTCGCGCACCGGCTGCAAGACGCCGGTGCCAAGGTCAAGATCGTCGAGG
Organism: Thiomonas sp.; assembly: GCA_049976465.1. Lineage (GTDB taxonomy): Bacteria > Pseudomonadota > Gammaproteobacteria > Burkholderiales > Burkholderiaceae_C > Thiomonas. The sequence goes on from JBMFIE010000012.1 coordinate 6,004, forward strand.
CGTACAGCCGTCTTGCACCGCAGTACGACGCGCACACCGCCGAGCAGTTGCACACGGCGCTGGGCAGCGGCGGCTGGTGGCTGTTCACCTCGTCCGAGGCCGTGCGCAACCTGCAGGACCTGCTCGCGCAGGCCGGCATCGCGCCCGCGGTGCTGCAGGGGCAGCGTGCGCTGGCGATCCATCCGCGCATTGCGCAGGCGCTGCAAGACGCAGGCTTTGGCCAGGTGGAGCTCACCGCTGCCGCGCCCGAGGCGGTGCTCGCCACGTTGCAGCGTCTGGCAAGCGCCAGCCCGAACTCTAGAATGCCCACATGACCGAGCCCGCCCCCCGCCCCGACGCTCAGCCCGCCGCCGAACCGCCAGCCGACGCCGGCCCCGAGGCGTCTTTGGCCGCGCCGCCAGCGCCGCCCGCCGCCGTGGCTGCGGTGCCGGGCGCGCGCTGGATCTGGCCAGCGCTGCTGGCCATCTTTTTGGCCCTGCTGGCGATGGCCTGGTGGCTCGACAGCCGCCTGTACGCCACGCAGGCCGAGATCGCACAGCGGCTGCAGGCCGCCACCACCAATGCGATCGAGGCCAAGACCCTGAGCAAGCAGGCCAACGACGCGGTGCGCGATCTCACCGCGCGCATTGCGGTGCTCGAATCGCGCCAGCAGGATTTCGCCGCGCAGCGCCAGGCGCTTGAAACCCTGTATGAGGAATTCGCCAAGAGCCGCGACCAGGCCCGCCTGTCCGAAACCGGGCAACTCATCGCGCTGGCACAGCAGCAGGCGCAGCTCATCGGCAATGTGCAGCCGCTGATCGCCACGCTGCAAAGCGCCGACGCGCGCCTGGCGCGCTCGCCCAACCCCAAGGCGCAGATCCTGCGCCGCGCGGTGCAAGCGGATCTCACCCGGCTGCGCAGCGCGGTCACGCCCGACATTGCCGCGGCGGCGCACAAACTCAACGATCTGGCGGCGCTGGTCGACGATCTGCGGCTGGTCTCCTCCGCCGCGCCGCTGCATGCCAGCCAGGGCGTGCCGGTCTCGCCGTCGGGCTCGGCATCCGCTGTGCCGCCGGGGCCGAGCTGGGCACCTTGGCTGGGTGTGTGGTTCGAGCGCCTGCGCGCCAGCGTAGTCCAACTGTTCGGCATCACCCGTGTTGGCTCGCGCGATGCGCTGCTCGCCTCGCCGCAGCAAGGCGAGTTCCTGCGCGAAAACCTCAAGCTGCGCATTCTCAACGCCCGGCTCGATCTGCTGTCGCGCAACGCCGTGGCCTATCGCAGCGACATGCGTGGCATCACCGAGGCGCTCCAGACCTATTTCGACCGACGTCAGCCGCGCATGGTGCAGGCGCTGTCGCTGGCGCGGCAGGCCGCGCAGCTCGACCTGTCGGCCAATCCGGCGGCCAATCTGGAGTCGCTGGCCGTGCTGTCCACACTCGACAGCGGAGCGCCCTGATGCGCTGGCTCGTGTGGACTTTGGTGCTGGCTGCGGCCGCGGTGCTGCTGGCGCTGGGCACCACGCTCAATTCCGGCAACGTCGCCGTGCTGCTGCCGCCTTGGCGGGTGGATGTGTCGCTGAACTTCGCAGTGCTGTTGCTGCTGCTGGCCTTCGTCGTGCTGTATCTGGTGATGCGCGGTCTGGCGCTGCTGCTGGGCATGCCGCGTGCCGCCGCCGAATATCGGGCCCGCAGGCGCATGCGGCTGGCGGCGCAGGCCTTGCACAACGGCATGTTCGATTATTTCGGCGGGCGTTTTCGCCGTGCCGAACGCGCCGCGCAGCGCGCCGCCGAGTTCAGCGATTTCGCGCCGGCGGCGCTTCTGACCGCGGCGCAGTCGGCGCAACAGCTCCAGGCCTACGACCGGCGCGATGCCTACCTGGCACAACTGCCGCAACAGGCACGCGACGCCGCTGTGCTGCTGCAGGCACAGTGGCAACTCGATTCCAAGCAGCCGCGCGAGGCCTTGGCCCTGTTGCAGAGCCTGCCTGCCGGTGTGCGCCGGCGCACCCATGCACTGCGCATCGAGCTGCAGGCTGCACGCAAGATCAATGATCATGCCGCTGTGCTGCGGCTGGCGCGCACCCTGCTCAAGCACGGTGCGCTGCACCCGACGGCGGCGCAGGCCATGCTGCAGACCGCAGCGACCGGTCTGCTGCGCCAGGCGGCAGACGATCCGCAGGCGCTGCGCGCGACCTGGAACAGGCTCACCGCGCAGGAGCGCTCCGATCCGTCGCTCGTGGTGACCGCGGCACGCTGCTTCGCCATGGCCGGCGCGCTGGATGAGGCCCGCGCGCTGCTGGTCGCGGCGCTCAAGGGGCCGCAGGCCGAGCCGGCGCTGTTCATGCCGACGTTGCGCGGGATGCTGCAGGGGATCGATGCCGGTTTCGTCTCGCAGACCGAGCAGTGGCTCGGACGCTGGCCACAGGAGGCGCAGGCGCTGTTCCTCGCGGGCATGGCCTGCGCCGAACTGCAGCTCTGGGGCAAGGCGCAGCAATACTTGCAAAAAGCCATTCACGCCTGCGGCGAGGACGAGCGGCGGCTGCGCGGCCAGATCCATGCCGCACTGGCCCAACTGCTCGAGCGCATCGAACGCGAGGATCAGGCCCAGCGGCATTGGCGCGCCGCAGCGGTCGATCTGGCCGCGATCGAGCCGCCTTCCCGGCCAGCCTGAGCCAGCACACGCCAAGCGCAGGGCACGGAGACAAACCATGCACTACCCCACCATCGACCAGGTCATCGGCAACACCCCGCTGGTTCGTCTGCAGCGCATTCCCGGCGCGGACAACGCGCGCCGCGGCAATGTCATTCTGGGCAAGCTCGAAGGCAACAACCCGGCCGGCTCGGTGAAGGATCGGCCCGCGCTGTCGATGATCCGCCGCGCGCAGGAACGTGGCCAGATCAAGCCGGGCGATACGCTGATCGAGGCGACCTCGGGCAACACCGGCATTGCGCTGGCCATGGCTGCGGCGATCCTGGGCTATCGCATGGTGCTCATCATGCCCGAAGACCTCAGCATCGAACGTGCGCAGACCATGAAGGCATTCGGCGCCGAGCTGCTGCTCACTCCCAAGAGCGGCGGCATGGAATATGCCCGCGATCTGGCCGAGCAAATGCAGCGCGAGGGCAAGGGCTTGGTGCTCGACCAGTTCGCCAATCCCGACAATCCCCGCGTGCACTACGAGACGACCGGCCCCGAGATCTGGCGCGACACCGCGGGCCGCGTCACCCATTTCGTCAGCGCGATGGGCACCACCGGCACCATCACCGGGGTGTCGCGCTACCTGAAGGAGCAGAACCCATCGGTGCAGATCGTCGGTGCCCAGCCGGAAGAAGGCTCGCGCATCCCGGGCATCCGCAAGTGGCCGCAGGAATACCTGCCCAAGATTTACGAGCCGCAGCGCGTCGACCGACTGGAATACGTCAGCCAGACCGCAGCCGAGAACATGGCACGCCGGCTTGCCCGCGAGGAAGGGCTGTTCGCCGGCATCAGCGCGGCCGGGGCCTGCGAGGTGGCGCTACGCATCGCCCGCGAGGTGGAAAACGCCACCATCGTGTTCATCGTCTGCGACCGCGGCGACCGCTACCTGAGCACCGGCGTGTTTCCAGCCTGAGCACAACGCTGAGAGTCACGCCGGCAGCGCCGGGTTGCGCTTGCCTGTCTGTCTGTCGCCCTACGGCGTTCGCCCGCAGCAGCGAGCAGGCGCCGTCAGAGCTCCGTCACCCGGAGTGCGCCGGGCTGCTGGCCTGCAGCGCAGGCGTGGTTGCCGAGTCCTGCCCGGGCACGCTGTCCGCGCCGGCGCGGAACACATGCCCGTAGCCCAGACTGAAGCCGATGGCCAGGCAGACCAATAGCGCAATGCCGAGGATGGCGAGGTAGATTTTGGTGCCCATGGTGCAAAGCAGATCAGAGAAGACTCACCCTATCCGAAAATAGTTGCTGCATCGCAGCAGGCAAGCGTTGGTCATCGCTGGTCATCTGAAATACTTTTGGACACACATGCGCGGGCAAATCACCCGTGCCCGCCGCAAGACGGAACAGGAAACCCCGCTGCCGCGTCAGCCCAGACTCAGCCGTGCGGCCAGCGCCAGCAGGGTGATCAGCAGCACCGGCGTGGTGAGGATCAGGCCCACACGCATGTAATAACCCCAGCCGATGTGCATGCCCTTGCGGTCGAGCACATGCAGCCACAGCAGCGTGGCCAGGCTGCCGATCGGCGTGAACTTGGGGCCGAGATCGCAGCCGATGACATGTGCGTAGATCATCGCCTCGCGCACGGCGGGATCCAACCCTTGCGCGTGGTGGATGCCAAGCGCACCGATCAGCGTCATTGGCAGGTTGTTCATCACCGATGACAGCAGCGCGCTGATCACCCCGGTGCCGACGGCCGCGGTCAGCACGCCGTGCCGCCCGAGCGCTTCGAGCACCTGCGCCAGACCCGCGGTCAGGCCGGCGTTGCGTAGGCCGTAGACCACCAGATACATACCGAGCGAAAACAGCACGATCTGCCAGGGCGCGTGGCGGATGACGCTGCGCACGTCGATCTGCGCGCCCTGTCCGCCGCGCCACCAGCGCCCGGCCAGCACCAGCATCAGCAACGCCGCCAGCCCCGTGACCACCGACACCGGCACCGCATACGCTGCGGTGACGAAGTAGGCCACCAGCAGCACCGCCAGCGTCGGAAAGGTCCAGCGGAACACCAGCGGGTCCTTGATCGCGCTGGCTGGGGCATCGAGCTTGGCGAGCGCGTAATGCGGCGGAATGTCGCGGCGGTAGAAGGCGTAGAGCACGAGCAGTGTCGCGGCGAGCGCTGCCAGATCGACCGGCACCATGACCGCTGCGTAGCGGTCGAACGGCACGCCGAAATACCCGGCGGTGACGATGTTGACCAGGTTGGAGATGACCAGCGGCAGCGAGGTGGTGTCGGCAACGAAGCCGCAGGCCATGACGAAAGCCATCGCCGCTGCCGGCGCAAAGCCCAGCGCCAGCAGCATGGCCAGCACGATGGGGGTGAGGATGAGCGCGGCGCCGTCGTTGGCGAACAGCGCCGAAATCGCCGCGCCGAGCAGCACGATCAGCACGAACAGCCGCGGCCCGCGCCCCTGACCGAAGCGCGCCACATGCAGCGCGGCCCAGTGAAAGAACCCCGCCTCGTCGAGGATCAGCGAGATGATGATCAGCCCGACGAAGGTGAAGGTGGCGTCCCAGATGATGTGCCAGACCACCGGAATGTCGCCCCAGTGGATCACCCCGGTGGCCAGCGCCAGCGCCGCACCGCCCAGCGCGCTCCAGCCGATGCCCAGCCCGCGTGGCTGCCAGATGACGAACACCAGGGTGAGGATGAAGATCAGCAGGGCAGCGAGCATGCGGGACGGTGGGATCGGTGCAAAGGGGAAGGCGAGGCTGGCAGGTGCGCCGCAGCGCTTGCGCAGAGCAAAGAGTGCAAATTTACCTGCCGGCGGCAGCGAACGTTTGTGATGCGCAATCCGACGGCAGCGGCTCGACCGGGGTCTGACCGATCGTGCTGATCTCGCGCTGGATCGCGGCGCGGTCGAGCTTGTCGAGCGGCAGGCTGACGAAAGCACGCACTCGGCACATGATCTGGCGGAAGACCCTTTGGAACGCCCGACGCTTGTCCTCGTCGCTGCCTTGCACCGCGGCGGGATCTTCGAAGCCCCAGTGCGCGGACAGCGGCGCGCCGGGCCAGTAGGGACAGGTCTCGCCCGCGGCTTTGTCGCATACGGTGAACACAAAGTCCATCACCGGCGCGCCGGGCGCAGAGAATTCATCCCAGCTCTTGCTGCGCAGCGTGTCCGTGGGGTAGCCGATCGACCGCAGCAGTTCGATGGCGTAGGGGTTGACCACCCCGGTGGGATGGCTGCCAGCGCTGTAGGCTCTGAACCGCCCTTGACCGAGGACGTTGATCAGGCCCTCGCCCATGATCGAGCGCGCCGAATTGCCGGTGCACAGCACCAGCACGTTGTAAACCTTGTCCATAAATACTCCTCGTGGTGGAAATATTCAGCAGGATGATGGGGCACAGGTAGCTGCGCCGCAGGCTCGGCCCCAGGCGCAGGCAGACTGAGATGAACCTTTGAGCGTTTCAACGGCAGATTTCCTCGGCGTGGGCCGCCGCAGGCGCGGCGCACGCGGCATCCAATGGGTCGCACGGATCGCCGCCGCAGCAGTTTTCGGTGAGAAAGCCGATCAGCGCATGCATTGTGGCAAAGCGCGCGGTGTAGATGACGAAGCGTCCTTCTTGCCGCGACTCGACCAGACCGGCATGCGCGAGCTCTTTCAGATGGAACGACAGCGACGACGGCGCAATGCTGGTCAGATCGGCGATGCGCCCCGCAGCCAGCCCCGCCGGCCCAGCCTGCACCAGGGCGCGAAACACGCGCAGCCGAGAGTCTTGCGACAGTGCAGCCAGAGCGCGTAGAGCCTCATTCGTTTCCATAATTGGATTTTTGTAGAAATATCGAAATATTGCAAGCACAGATTCTGGCGCTTGGATGCCGCGCGTCGGTCAGGCGCTGCCGATCAGAATGCCCGCAGCGAACACCAGCGCGCCGCCGACCACCACTTGCAGCATGGCCATGCCGAACGAGGCGTCCATGTAGCGTTTGCGAATCCAGGCAATCGCCACCAGCTCGATCGCCACCACGATGAACGCCAGCGTCGTGGCGACATGGAACTGTGGGATCAGGTAGGGCAGGGTGTGGCCCAGGCCGCCCAGCGCGGTCATCAGCCCGGTGACGCCGCCGCGCAGCCACGGACTGCCGCGCCCGGTGAGCGAGCCGTCGTCGGACATGGCTTCGGCAAACGCCATGCTGATGCCCGCGCCGATCGCCGCGGCCACTCCGACCAGAAAGGTGGCCCAGGTGTCGTGCGTGGCAAACGCCGCGGCGAACAGCGGGGCAAGTGTCGAGACCGAGCCGTCCATCAGCCCGGCCAGCCCCGGCTGGACGAAGCGCAGCACAAAGGTGCGACGCTGGGTTTCGCGCTCGGAGTGGATGGTCTGCGGTGTGATCAGCGCATTGCCCAGCGACTCGGCTTTCTGTTCATGCGCAGCTTCCGCCGCGGCCAGGTCGCCCAGCAGCTGGCGGATGCCGGCATCGGTGGCCTGACGCGCCGCTTTGGCGTAAAACATGCGCGACTCGGCTTCCATGATTTCGGCCTGCGCGCGAATTTTGTCGAGGTCGATCGGCTGCATCAGCCAGATGGGCTTGCGCTCGATGAAGCCGCGCACGTCCTGGCGGCGGATCAGCGGAATTTGCTCGCCAAAGCGCTGGCGGTACAGCTCGATCAGACGGTGACGGTGGGTGTTTTCCTCTGCCGCCATGGCGCGAAACAGCGCGGCGGTGTCCGGATAGTCGGCATGCAGCGCCTGCGCGTATTGGCTGTAGATGCGTGCATCGTCCTCTTCGAGCGAGATCGCCAGTGCGAGCAACTGCTGCTCGGTGAGCTTGGAAAATTCCAGTGCCCCGGTGCTGCGGTTCAGGCCGGGCATGGAAAACAGCGCGGTCAGGTTCATGCCATCTCCAGGAGCCGAATGCCCCTGATTGTCCGCAGACCAAGGAGAAGATGCAAAGTGACTCTTAAAATCGACGCCATAGCAACAAGCAATGACTGGAGACCCGCGTGGAACAAACCGTGATTGATGTCGACCTGGATACGCGCGGCCTGAACTGCCCGCTGCCCATCCTGAAGGCGAAAAAAGCGCTCGCGCAGATGCAAAGCGGTCAGGTGCTGCGCGTGGTGTCGACCGATCCCGGCTCGGTCAAGGACTTCCAAGCCTTTGCGCGGCAGACCGGCAACACCATGATCGAGCAGAAGACCGAGGGCGGCGAATACCACCACATCCTGCGGCGGCGCTAGGGTCTGCGGGCACCGCGCTCAGAGGTTCAGCCCGCGCAGGTATTCGGTGAAGTCGGCCCCGGTTTCCTCGTGCGCCATGCCGAGCTGCACGGTGGCTTCGAGATAGCCCATCTTGCTGCCACAGTCAAAGCGTCGGCCGGCGTAGCGGTACGCATAGACTGCCTCCTCGCGCAGCAGCGCCGAAATGCCGTCGGTGAGCTGGATTTCGCCGCCAGCGCCGGGTTTGCTCTGGCGCAGGTGGTGAAACACCCGGGGACTGAGGATGTAGCGGCCGACCACAGCCTGGGTAGAGGGTGCCTGCTCGGGGGCGGGTTTTTCGACGATGCCGCTCAGCGAGGTCAGACCCGGGGTGATTTCCTGGCCGCTGACGATGCCGTATCGCTTGGTGTGCGCGCGCGGCACCTCCTCGGTGGCGATGACGCTGCGGCCATGGCGGCTGTGCACCTCGACCATCTGCGCCATCACCGGCGGCGTGCCCACTAGCAGGTCGTCGGCCAGAATCACGGCAAATGGCTCATCACCCACCAGGCGCTCGGCGCACAGCACCGCCGCGCCCAGGCCGTTGGCCACCGGCTGGCGCACGAATACGCATTGCACATTGTCGGGCTTGACGCCGCGCACGAGGTCGAGCAGCGCCTGCTTGCCCGCGGCCTCGAGCTCGTGTTCGAGTTCGTAGGCGGTGTCGAAATGATCTTCGATCGCGCGTTTATGACGCCCGGTGACAAAGATCATTTCGGTGATGCCAGCGGCGTAGGCTTCTTCCACCGCATACTGGATCAACGGCTTGTCCACCACCGGCATCATTTCTTTGGGCGTGGCCTTGGTTGCGGGCAGGAAGCGGGTGCCAAGTCCAGCGACAGGAAAGACGGCTTTGGTGATGGTCTGGGGCATGGTGGGCGGATGAAAAGAACTGTTTGAACAAAAACTCGATGCTAACAAGGGCGCGTGACCTCAGAAGGCGCAGCGCAGGTCGATCACGCGCGCGGCTTGTAACCAGCGGCAAGAATGCGCACCCAGACCGCGCGTTTTTCTGCCGGACTCATCTCGACCCAGCGTCCCACCTCGACCGCGGTGCGCAGACAGCCGCGGCAGACCTCGTCGAAGCCGGTCGAGCAGACGCCGACGCAGGGCGTGTCGGGCTCGTCCAGGGCGTCTTGCCGTGCGTCCTGGTTCATGCCGCGGCCCCCTGCACCGCAAGGGTGCCGCTGCGTCCCCGCACGCTGCCCAGACCGACCCGGTGTCGCGGCAATGCGGACAGATCGAGCGTGCTGGCATAGTCGCGCAGACTGGTGCAGTGCAGTCCGGCGGCCTTCCAGCCCTGCAGCAGACGATCGAACACCGCAGCGAGTTGACCGCCTTCGAGTTCTGCGTGCAGGGTGTAGACATGGTCGCGACCATCGCCGCTCAGGCGCAGAACATGGTCGGCGACGTTGTCGGCATTCAGGCCATCGACGCCGATCAACTCGTCCAGCGTGGGCAGGGTGGTGGGAAGTTGCGGCACCTGCACGGTGCGGCCCTGCACGACGGGCAGGAAGGGATGGCTGCCGCGGCAGTCGGAAGCCAGGGTGAAACCGAGCTCCTGTTCCAGCGCATAAGCGGCGTCGTTCATCTGCCAGCCGGCGGCGCCATGCACCTGCGGCGCCTTGCCGAAGATGTCGCGGTAGCGATCTGCCGCCAGCTGGAGCTGGCGGCGGGTCCAGTCGGCATCCTTGCGCACCACGGTGTCTTGCCACAGGATGTGATCCCAGGTGTGCACCCCGGTCTCGTGACCGGCGTGCTGTGCCGCACGCATCGGCGCTGCGGCACGCCGGCCGATGTCCGGCCCAGGCAGCAGCGTGCCGTAAAGCAGCGTCTTGAGGCCATAATGACTGGTCACCGAGGTACGCCGCACCTTGGCGACAAACCCGGGGCGAAACACCCGCTTGAGCGCTCGGCCGGTATGGTCAGGCCCCAGGCTGAACAGAAAGGTGGCGCGCAGCTGATGGCGGTCGAGCAGGCGCAGCAGCGCGGGCACCCCTTCGAGGGTGCCGCGCAGGGTATCGACATCGATTTTGAGCGCAATCGTGGGCATGGGCGGAGAGGTGTGCGCAGCGCGAAACAAACCGACATCCTAGGACCTCCCAATGGACTTGACCTGACACAGTCTGCCGCTGCTTGTGGTCTGCTCAAATGCGATCAATACACGGCCCCTGCGCCCGGAGGAATGGAGATGCACCCCCTGTTTTCAACCTGTGATCTGTGCGATGCCCACCGCGACGCCTTGCACAGCGACACGCTGCGCATCCTGCCGCCGGTGTTTCGGTCCTACGGCAAGGTCACGCGGTTTCGCGGCCAGATCGCCACGGTGCAGTGCCGCGATGACAACGCGCTGGTGCGTGCGATGCTCGAAACGGCGGGCCTGGCGCGGGTGCTGGTGGTCGATGGCGCGGCGTCGATGAAACGGGCGCTGCTGGGCGGCAATCTGGCCGCGCTGGCCAGCCAGAACGGCTGGGCGGGGGTGGTGATCAATGGGTGCGTGCGTGATGTGGCCGAAATCCGCCAGGTGCCCATCGGCGTGTTGGCGCTGGCCGCGGTGCCGGCCCCGCCGGACAAGCTCGGCAAGGGCATGACCGACGCCGTCGTGAACATTCAAGACGTGATCGTGCGCCCCGGGGAATGGCTCTATGCAGACGAGGACGGGGTGATCATCAGCCGCGAGCCGCTCGGGCTTGCGCTGTGAGCCGCCCTCAGGTCAGGATGCGACGGCGCGCCAGCGGCGGGTTGGTGTCGAGGTAGGCGCGCAGCCCTTCGAAAATGGCCCGCGCCACTTTCTTGCGGTAGGCCGGCGTCTGCAGCCGGGCTTCTTCCTCGGGGTTGCTGATGAAGGCGGTTTCCACCAGCATCGACGGAATGGTCGGCGACTTGAGCACGGCAAACCCCGCCTGCTGCACTTGCCTGGAATGCAGGTGCACGATTTCGCCCATTTTCTCCAGCGTGGGGCGCGCCATCTTGAGACTGGCGTTGATCTTGGCCGTGGTGGACATGTCGAGCAAGACCTTGGCCAGCTGATAGCTGCGTGAATTGATATCGATGCCGCCGATGGCGTCTGCCGCATTCTCGCGCTGCGCCATCAAGCGGGCCTCGACACTGGTGGCGCCGCTCTCGGACAGGCAGTACACCGAGGCACCCCGCGCATCCGGGGTGAACCAGCCGTCGGCATGGATGGAGACGAACAGATCGGCGTTGGCCGACTGCGCCTTTTCCACCCGCGTCCACAGCGGCACGAAATAGTCGCGGTCGCGGGTCATCATCACCCGCATGTTGGGCGTGCTCAGCGCCAGATCGCGCAGATGTCGGGCGATGAGCAGGACGACGTCCTTTTCGTGCACACCGCTGGGCCCGGTGGCGCCGGGGTCTTCGCCGCCGTGCCCGGGGTCGATTGCCAGCAGCACGCTGCGGAAGTTGCGCCGGTCGCGACGCACCGGATCGGCCTGCTGCCCCGGCGTGCCATCGGCCAAGACCTGCGGCGGCTGCTGCGCGGGCAGCGGCTCGTCGAGTTCGCTGCGGTGGCGGCGAATCCACTCGCCGAGCGAGTCCTTCTGATCGGTCTGCGCCTGCGCCAGGGTTTGCGGCGGCGCGGCGTCGCCCGCAGCGGCTTCGGCGCGATGTGCGCGCTCGATGGCTTGCTGCCGCTGCATGAATGCCATCAGCCGATCTCCACCCTGCGCGGGGTAGAGGTCGAACACCAGCCGGTTCTTGTACGCGGCCACCGGCAGCAGGCTGAATACCTGCGGTTTGACCGCCTGTTTCAGGTCGATGACCAGACGCACCACATCGGGCTTGAACTGACCCACGCGCACGTCCTTGATGAACGGATCGTCCGCCTTGACCTTGCCCGCGAGTTCGCGTAGTTGGTTATCGAGCTGCAGGCCCTGAATGTCGACCACCAGCCGGGGCGGGTCGTCCAGCAGCTGGTGCGACGCGGTGAGCGGACCGTCGGATTCCAGGGTGACCCGGGTGTACTCGGGCGCAGGCCAGACGCGGATGGACAGCAGCGTGGCACCGCGGGCTAGCATCGGAGTGGACAGCAGCAGCACCAGGCTGCTGGACTGGACGAGAAAGCGACGGCGTGGCTTGGTCATCGTTTGGCTCCTGCTCCAAAGCCGCGGCGGCAGGCGCCAACCACGGCGTCAGCCGGATCTCTGTCGCTCCGGCAAGGCGTTCAACAACATCGATCCCCAGTGCGTCGCGGCGCGAACGCTGCAGCGGCGTCGTTCGCCCGCCGGTTCCAGTTGCACGGTCAGGTCGGCTGTGGGCAACAGGCCGTGGGCATGTTGCGGCCACTCGACCAGACTCACCCCCGGACTGCCCACCACATCGCGCAAGCCGGCATCATCCCATTCCTGCGGGTCTGAAAACCGATAGAGATCAATGTGATAGGCGAAAGTCCGCAGAGTTCCCTTGAATTGTAGGTCGGGAATCTCGACGGCGTACTCCTCGACCAGACTGAAACTCGGGCTTTTGATGCGCCCCTGCACCCCCAGCGTGCGCAAAAAAGCACGTGCGAACGTGGTTTTGCCTGCGCCCAGGTCGCCTTCGAGTGCGATGAGCAGAGGCGGGCAGCGGTGTTGCATCCACGCCAAAGCCAGCGCCCGCGCCAGCGCGTCGGTGGCGGATTCGTCGGCAAGCACACACTCCAGGGCCGCGCAGGACATGTCAGATTTCTAGAATGAACAAATGGAGCAAAGCAGCGCATCGCCCGAACACCTGCGGCTGCTCGTGCATGACATCAAGCAGCAGGGGCGGGCGCTGGGATTCTCGCAAATCGCGGTCAGCGGTATCGATCTGAAGGAGGCCGAGGCGCCGCTGCTGGCCTGGCTGGCCGCAGGCCACCACGGCGAGATGCACTATATGCAGCGGCACGGCCTCAAGCGCGCGCGGCCTGCGGAACTGGTGCCAGGCACGTTGCGGGTCATCACCGCGCGCATGGACTATCTGCCGCGCAGCGCCGAAGCAGACTGGCGCGCCGTGGAGTGGCAACGGCTGCGCCAGCCCGAAGCCGCCACGGTCTCGCTGTATGCCCGCGGGCGCGACTACCACAAGATCCTGCGCACGCGGCTACAGCGGCTGGCGGATTTCATCGCAACGCGCATCGACCCGGGGGTGGTGCGCGTGTTCACCGATTCCGCCCCGGTGCTCGAGGTGGAGCTGGCCGCCCGTGCCGGCCTGGGCTGGCGCGGCAAACACACCCTGCTGCTCAACCGCGATGGCGGCTCGATGTTCTTTCTCGGCGAAATTTTTGTCGGACTGCCGCTCCCGGTGGATGCGCCGGTGCAGGCCCACTGCGGCAGTTGTACCCGTTGCATCACCATCTGCCCGACGCAGGCCATCCTCGGCCCCGGCCGGCTCGACGCAAGGCGCTGCATTTCCTATCTGACCATCGAACATCCCGGGCCCATTCCGCTGGAACTGCGCCCGCAGATGGGCAACCGCATCTACGGCTGCGACGACTGTCAGCTGATTTGCCCCTGGAACCGCTACGCCCGGCGCAGCCCTCTGCCGGATTTCGACCCTCGCCACGGCCTGGACCGCGCCGGCCTGCTCGAATTGTGGGGCTGGACCGAGACGCAGTTTCTGCAACGTACCGAAGGCAGCGCGATCCGGCGGATCGGTTTTGCCCGCTGGCAGCGCAATCTCGCCGTGGCACTCGGTAATGCCCTGCGCACCAGCAACGACCCAGCCTGGCGTCAGGCCGCCCGCCACAGCCTACAACGCGCAGCTTCCGGTGCCAGCGCAGCGCTGCGCGAACACATCGACTGGGCGCTGGCACAGGGCGAAGAGCGGCCCGACGCTGCAGACCGGTAGAATGTTGGGCTTCGTCGGGGCGTAGCGCAGTCTGGTAGCGCATCTGCTTTGGGAGCAGAGGGTCGGAGGTTCGAATCCTCTCGCCCCGACCAACCGTCCGCGCCATGCATCGCCCCCCAGGGGACGTCACACGCCGGGCCCTGCGCGGAGCCTGCCTGAAGTCAAGCCGACCAATCTGCCCGTAGCTCAGCTGGATAGAGCAACGGCCTTCTAAGCCGTAGGTCACTGGTTCGAATCCAGTCGGGCAGGCCAGAAGCTGCGGCGGGTTGACGCATGGCTGCAGCGCAGCTTCAGGCGCTGTGGGTGCGCAGGTAGTCGATCGAGGCTGCGGTTTCTGCGCTCAGGCCCTGGGTGTTTTGCGACAGCAGGGCATTTTCGATTTTGGTGGCCAGGGTCTTGCCCAGTTCCACGCCCCATTGGTCGAAAGGGTTGATGCCATAGAGCCAGCCCTCGACCACGGTGCGGTGTTCGTAAAGCGCCAACAGCGCGCCCAGGTGGTAGGGACTGAGCCGTTCCATCCAGATGAAGGTGGAGGGGCGGCCGCCGGGGCAGGCGCGGTGGTGTGCGGCGCGGGCGGCGGCTTCGGGGCTCATGCCCTGGGCCATCAGTTCGGTCTGCCAGCTCGAAGCGTCTTTTCCGTTCCACAGGGCATCGGCCTGGCCCAGTGCGTTGGCCAGCAGGGCGAGATGTTCGCGCAAGTGTCTGTGCCAAGGGTGTGCGACCGCGACGATTTCGTGAAATACCGGTACCGCGGCCTGGTGCAGCAGTTGGAAGTAGGTGTGCTGCACCGGCGTGCCCACGCCGCTGATGACTGCCGGGCCGCTGACGTGAACTGGCTGCATGCCGTCGGCGCTGGTGGACTTGCCCAATGATTCCATCAGCAGTTGCTGCAGGTACAGCGGCATGTGCGAGAACGCATCGCCGTACAGTCCGATGGACAGCAGCGGCAGACCGAAGCGCACGCGGTAGGCGTGCGACAGCCCGGCCATCAGGCCCGGCGCGCTGCTCGGCAGCGGTGTGTCGAGAAAGTGCCTGTCCATGGCGTGCGCGCCGGCATGGAGCTGGGTGACCGCGTCGCGGCCAAAGGCCAGCAGCAGCACCATGCCGTGCGCGCTCCACAGCGAGAAGCGGCCGCCGATTTCCGGCAAGGAGCGGAAGATCTGATCGGCAGGCAGACCAAAGCGCTGCAGCGCCAGTTCGGCATTTGCGGTGAGCGCAACCAGGCGGGAGCGGGCCTTGTCTGTGCCGATGCCATCGCCCAGCCAGCGCAATGCGATGTCGGCATTGCGCATCACTTCCTGCGTGCGGAAGGATTTGCTGTTGATGAGGATCCAGGTGCGCTCGGGCACGGCGGCGGCCAGTGCGGCGTCGATGGTGGCGCCGTCGAGATTGGCCACCCAGTGCACGCGGCAGCGGGGTGTCTGCAGCACCGACAGCGCGGTATGTAGCGCGAGCATGGGCGTTTCGGAGCCGCCGGCGCCGAGGTGGATGATGTCCAGTCCCTGTGGGCCAGCTTCAGCCACACGCCGATCCACCCAGTCGGCCATGCGGGCGAATTCGGCGTGCAGGAAATCGGCCGCGGCCTGTGAAGGCGTGTCGAGTCCCTTGGCGCCCAGACGCGACAGCACATGCCAGGCCGGGCGGTTTTCGCTGCCGTTGAGCACGGTTTGGCTCACCAGATCCTGCGCGTTGTTCGGCAGGGCGGCGAGGGTCTTGAGCGCGGTGGCCAGCGCTTGTTCGCCGTGGCGGGTGAACTCCAGACGCAGGCCGGCGGTGTCGATGGTCTTTGGTGTGGGCATGGGGATGGAAGGACTTTGCGGGTGGAGGTGGCGGAGAAAGCTAGTCGCTCAGCAGGGGTTTGATGTGCCAGATTTCCTCTGCATATTGGGCAATGGTGCGGTCGGATGAGAACGGCCCCATGCCAGCGATGTTGGCCAGCGCTTTTTTCGCCCACGCATCGGGCTGGAGATATAGCGCATCGACCTTTTCCTGCGTGGCGATGTAGCTGGCGTAATCGGCCAGCAGCATGTAGTGGTCGCCCCAGTTGACCAACAGATCGTAGATGCTCTGGTAGCGGTGCGGCTCCTCTGGGCTGAAGCGTCCGTCGCGGATCGCGTCGAGCACGCGCGCAAGCTCCGGGTTGTCGCGGATGATGGTCTGCGGCTGGTAGCCCGACATGCGCAGATCGGTGACTTCGTCTGCGGTCAGGCCGAAGATGAAAATGTTGTCGGCGCCGACGTTCTCGCGGATCTCGACATTCGCGCCGTCGAGGGTGCCGATGGTCAGTGCGCCGTTGAGCGCCAGCTTCATGTTGCCGGTGCCCGAGGCTTCGGTGCCTGCGGTGGAGATCTGCTCGGACAGGTCGGCCGCGGGGATGATGACCTCGGCCGCGCTCACACTGTAGTTCGGCACGAACACCACCTTGAGCAAATCGCCCACACGGGGGTCGGTGTTGATGGTGCGGGCCACGTCATTGATGAGGTGGATGATGCGCTTGGCGGTGTGATAGGCCGAAGCCGCCTTGCCGGAAAAAATGACCACGCGCGGCACGGTCACGCTGCCGGGTTGCTCGACGATGCGCAGGTAGCGGGTGATGACATGCAGCACGTTGAGCAGCTGGCGCTTGTATTCGTGGATGCGCTTGACCTGCACGTCGTACAGCGCGTCTACCGGAATGGTGATGCCGTGGTGGGTCTGCAACCAGTGGGCAAAGCGCTGCTTGTTGCTGCGCTTGGCCTGCTGGACGCCGTGCAGCAGCGCGGCGTCGTCGAGCAGCGGGCGCAGTTTGGCGAGTTCAGTCAGGTCGCGCCGCCAATGCGTGCCGATGGTCTGGTCGAGCAGTGCCGACAGCGGCGGGTTGGCCAGCGCCAGCCAGCGCCGCTGGGTGATGCCGTTGGTCTTGTTGTTGAAGCGCTCGGGCCACAGCCTGGCGAAGTCGGCGAAGATCGATTGCTGCATCAGCTCGGAGTGCAGCTTGGAGACGCCGTTGACCGAGTGGCTGGCGAGCACGGCAAGATAGGCCATGCGCACCGAGCGGGTGCCGGTTTCGTCGATCAGCGAAACGTGGCGCATCAGGTTGACGTCATGCCCGTATTTCTGCGTCAGCCGGGCCAGGAAATGGGCGTTGATGTCGAAGATGATCTGCAAATGCCGCGGCAGCACGCGGCCCAGCATGTCCACCGGCCAGGTTTCCAGCGCCTCGGACATCAGGGTGTGGTTGGTGTAGGAAAACACCCGCTGGCAGATGCGCCAGGCATCGTTGAACGGCAGGTGATGCACGTCCATGAACAGTCGCATCAGCTCGGGAATAGCCAGTACCGGGTGGGTGTCGTTGAGGTGGATCGACACCTTGTCGGCGAACTGGTCGAAGGTGGTGTGCGTCTGCAAATAGCGGCGCACCAGGTCCTGCACGCTGGCGCTGCAGAAAAAGTATTCCTGGTGCAGCCGCAGTTCGCGTCCGGCATCGGTCGAGTCGTCGGGGTAGAGCACGCGCGAGACGTTTTCGGAGTGGTTTTTTTGCTCGACCGCACCGAAATAGTCGCCGCGGTTGAATGCGGACAGGTCGATTTCCTTGGTGGCCTTGGCCGACCACAGGCGCAGGGTGTTGGTGGTGGTGGTGCCGTAGCCGGGGATGATGGTGTCGTAGGCCATGGCCTCGACATCCTGCGTGTCCACCCAGCGGGCGTGGTCGCCTTCCTTGACCACATGGCCGCCGAACTGCACGCGGTAGATCACTTCGGGGCGGGGAAATTCCCAGGGATTGCCCGCGGTGAGCCAGTAGTCGGGCGCCTCCACCTGCTGACCATCGACGATGGTCTGGCGGAACATGCCGTAGTCGTAGCGGATGCCGTAACCGTAGCCGGGAATGCCCAGTGTCGCCATGCTGTCGAGAAAGCAGGCGGCCAGCCGTCCCAGGCCGCCGTTGCCCAACGCCGCGTCGGGTTCGAGGTCGGCGATGCTGTCCATATCGACGCCGAGTTCGGCCAGCGCCTGGCGCAGCGGGCCGGTGAGATCGAGCGCGATCAGGGCATTGCCGAAGGCGCGGCCGATGAGAAACTCCATCGACAGGTAATAGACCTGCTTGGCGTCCTTGGCATTGCGCAGGTGGGTGGTGTCAAACCAGCGCTGCACCATCAGATCGCGCACGGCATAAGAGGCCGCGTGCAGCCAATCGATCGGCTGGGCCGACTGCGGGTCCTTGCCGATCTGGAACATCAGCTTGTTGGAAATCGCCCGCTTGAGTGCCGCCACGTCGTGCGGCGGGGTGTCGTGGACGAAGGGAACGGCGGCGGCTTCGGGCAGGGGCGGGTTGGGTTCTGGAGTCATGTGGAGGAAAGGGTCAAAGCGGGTAGGGCGGACAGGTAGACCGCGCGGTAGTGTCGGGCTGCCTGCGTCCAGCTGAAATTCTGCTGCATGCCGGTCAGACGCACCCGCGCCCAGGCGCGCGGCTGGCGATACAGCGCCAGCGCGCGGCGCACCGCATGCAGGTAATGTGCGGGCGAAAAATCGGTGAACACGAAGCCCGTGGCGGTGCCGTCTTCGAGTGTGGCCAGGTCGGTGTCGACCACGGTGTCGGCCAGCCCGCCAACCGCGCGCACCAGCGGCAGGCTGCCGTAGAGCAGGCCGTACATCTGGGTCAATCCGCAGGGCTCGAAGCGCGAGGGCACCAGGGTGATGTCGCTGCCGGCAAAGATGCGGTGGGCGAACTGCTCGTCGTAGCCCACGCGCAGGGCCACGGCACCCGGGTGGCGCTGCGTCGCGTGGGCGAAGGCGGCTTCTAGCGCAGGATCGCCGCTGCCCAGCACCAGCAGCTGGCCGCCGCCTGCCACCAGCGCGTCCACGCCAGCGAGCACCAGGTTCAGCCCCTTCTGCTCGGTCAGGCGGCTGACGACGGAGAACAGCGGCGCGTCCCTGGCGGGGTGCAATCCGGCCTCGGCCTGCAGCGCTGCCTTGCAGTGGGCCTTGCCCGCCATTTGCGCCGTGCTGTAGCGGCGCGGGATCAGCGGGTCTGTGGCCGGATTCCACACCGAGGTGTCGACCGCGTTCAGAATGCCGGTCAGGTCGTCGCGGCGGCTGCGCAGCAGACCGTCCAGGCCGAAGCCCTGTTCGGCGGTCTGGATTTCGCGCGCGTAGGTTGGGCTGACCGTGGTGATCTTGTCGGCGTAGAACAGCCCGGCCTTCATGAAGGAGATCTGTCCGTGGAATTCCAGCCCATCGATCTGGAACGCGCTCGGCGGAAGACCGAGATCGCCAAAGCGATCCGCCGGAAAAATGCCTTGGTACGCCAGGTTGTGGATAGTGAACACGCAAGGCACCTGCCGCCCCGCGGTGAGCTTCAGGCAGGCAGGCGCCAGCCCGGCGTGCCAGTCGTGGCCATGCACGATCTGCGGCGCCCATCCGGGATCGAGACCGCGCGCCAGATGCGCCGCGCCCCAGCCCAGCGCGGCAAACCGGCGATGGTTGTCGTCATAAGGGCGGCGTTGCGCATCCTCATACGGATTGCCCGGGCGGTCGTACAGCCCAGGGGCCTGCAGGGCGTAGACCCGCACCGGCGCGCCGTGGCCACCCGGCACCGCGGGCAGCATGCCGCCGAGCACCTGCACCACCTCGCCCCAGGGCAGGGCGAAGCGGCCGATCGGCGCGGCGTCTTGCAGACCGGCCATGATGGCGGGAAAGCCGGGCAGGAGCACGCGCACGTCGCAGTCCACGGAGGCCAGCGCCGCGGGCAGCGCACCGGCAATGTCGGCCAGGCCGCCGGTCTTGAGCAGTGGAAAGATTTCGGCGCTGACCTGCAAGACCCGCAAGGTGCCGTGCGCATCAGACTGCTGCGAGGCTGCGGCCGCCTCTGGCGGCAGGCTGGACGCGGCGCGACCGGGGGAGCGCGGCTCAGTCATCGTCATCCTCGTTGAGTTCGGCCTCGCCCAGGGCGCGCAGCATCTTCTTGGTCACCAGCACCACGCCGCCGGCGGTGCGCTCGAAGCGCTTGGCGTCGAGCTCGGGGTCTTCGCCGATCACCAGCCCTTCAGGCAGCACGCAGCCGCGGTCGACGATGACCTTGTTGAGATGGCACGAGCGGTTGACCACCACATCGGGCAGCAACACGCTTTCGTTGATGGTGCAGAACGAATGCACCCGCACATTGGAAAACAGCACCGAGTTGCTGACTGCGGAGCCCGAGATGATGCAGCCGCCCGATACCATCATGTTGATGGTCTGCCCGTGGCGGCCGTCGTGGTCTTGGACGAACTTGGCCGGCGGGAGCTGGCGCTGGCTGGTCCAGATCGGCCATTCGGTGTCGTAGAGATTGAGCTCGGGCGTCACCGAGGCCAGGTCGAGGTTGGCCGCCCAGAACGCGTCGAGCGTGCCGACATCGCGCCAATAC
>JBMFIE010000013.1:0-25596 GCA_049976465.1 Thiomonas sp.
GTTCGGACTCGACCACACAGGGGCCGCTGATCAGAAAGAACGGCTGGTCGAGGCCGACCGGAAAGCCGCAAAGCGTCTGAGGTGTGGACATGGTGTCGAGCGGCGCTCAGGCGCGGTGTTCATGCCGCTGCAGCGCGGCCTGGATGAAGGCGGTGAACAGCGGGTGGCCGCCCCAGGGCGTGGACTTGAATTCGGGGTGAAACTGCACCCCGATGAACCAGGGATGGACCGATTGCGGCAGTTCGATGATTTCGGTCAGATGCTCGCGCTGGGTGATGGCCGAGATCACCAGCCCAGCCTTTTGCAGTGTGGCGAGGTAGTGCTCGTTGGCCTCGTAGCGATGGCGGTGGCGCTCGGTGACCACATTGCCGTAGATGCTGTGCGCCAGGGTGCCGGGTTTGACGTCGGCACTTTGCGCACCCAGGCGCATGGTGCCGCCCAGGTCGGAGCCGGCATGGCGCCTTTGGATGGTGCCGTCGCGGTCCTGCCACTCGTCGATCAGCGCAATGACCGGGTGCGGAGTGTCTGGGTCGAACTCGGTGCTGTTGGCCTGCGGCAGACCAGCCACATGGCGGGCGAATTCGATGGTCGCCACTTGCATGCCCAGGCAGATGCCGAGGTAGGGGATGCGATGCTCGCGCGCGTATTGCGCTGCCAGAATCTTGCCCTCGATGCCGCGCTTGCCAAAGCCGCCGGGCACGAGCACTGCGTCAAACGCGTCGAGCTGGGTGATGTTGCTCGGGTCGAGGGTTTCCGAGTCGACAGAGCCAATCTCGACGCGCGAGCCGGTCTTGATGCCGGCATGACGCAGCGCTTCGATGAGCGATTTGTACGAGTCCGACAGGTCGAGATACTTGCCGACCATCGCAATGCGCACGGTGTGCTGCGGGTGTTCGAGCGCCCACACCAGATCGTCCCAGACCTTGAGGTTGGCCGCCGGGGCGCTGATGCCCAGTTTGTCGCAGATGATGTCGTCCAGGTGCTGCTGATGCAGCATCTGCGGGATTTTGTAGATGGTGTCCACGTCCCAAACCGAGATCACCGCGTCTTGGTGCACGTTGGAGAACAGCGAGATCTTGGCGCGCTCGTCGTCGGGAATCGGCCGGTCGGCGCGGCACAGCAGCGCGTCGGGTGAGATGCCGATCTCGCGCAGTTTTTGCACACTGTGCTGTGTGGGCTTGGTCTTGAGCTCGCCCGCAGACGGAATGTAAGGCACCAGGGTCAGGTGGATGAAAGCGCAGTCGCCCCGCTTCATGCGCAGGCTCATCTGCCGCGCGGCTTCTAGAAAAGGCAGCGACTCGATGTCGCCCACGGTGCCGCCGATCTCGACAATGGCCACATCCACCGCCTCGGCGGTGCCGTCGCCTGCGCCGCGTCGGATGAAGTCCTGGATTTCGTTGGTGATGTGCGGAATCACCTGTACCGTCTGGCCGAGGTATTCGCCGCGTCGCTCCTTGCGCAGCACGCTGTCGTAAATCTGGCCGGTGGTGAAGTTGTTCACCCGCCGCATGCGGGTGGTGATGAAACGCTCGTAGTGCCCCAGATCGAGATCGGTTTCTGCGCCGTCTTCGGTGACGAAGACTTCGCCGTGCTGGAACGGGCTCATCGTCCCCGGATCGACGTTGATGTAGGGATCGAGCTTGATGAGGGTGACTTTGAGGCCGCGCGATTCGAGAATCGCGGCGAGAGATGCGGACGAAATGCCCTTGCCTAGGCTGGACACCACTCCGCCGGTGACGAACACATATTTGGTCATGGCCGCGACGAGTGCCGGTAAAAGGGCATTATAGGGAGCCGGTTTGGTGTTCCCGATGACACGTGCCCTCGACCTCGGCGAAAACCTGCTCGATCAAACGCGCGGTCTGCAGCGGTGCTTCGAAGGGAAACAGGTGCGAGCCGTCGAGCCAATGCAGCCGCCCCTGCGCCAGGCGCTGCGTGGCGTGCAGACCCGCCATGCGAATTTCGCGCGACCATCTGCCGCCGATGAAACTCACCGGAACGGGAAAGGGCTTGCGCGCAAGCTTGCCGAGTTGGTGCGGCAGGGTTTTGTAGATGCGGTATTCAATCTCCCGCTCGAACGCCAGCGTGCGGCCCCGGGGACTCTCGGCCGTGCCGAACCGGGCGTAGTCCTCCAGCACCTCTGGATCCCACTGCCGGAACGCGGCTTTGGATGCGAAGTGGCTGTGCACTGCGGCGAGATCCGGCCATTCAGTCCGCCGCCGCCTGGCAGCAGCCGCAGGCGAAAACCGCTCGCCCAACCCGGTGCGCTTGGACAGCCACAGCAGCCGTGCACGCCAGCCGGCCACCACGGGCGAATCGAGCAGGATGACCTGTCGCGCCAGCTCCGGGTGGGCCTGCGCGGCCATCAGGCTGAGGTAGCCGCCCAGCGAGTGTCCGACCAGCACGGCCGGTTCGCACTGGCACTGGCCGCGCAGAAAGTCGATCAACTGCTGCGCCAGCGGCCGCCAGCCGTCTCGCACGGGATAGCGCGCATCATGGCCGAAGCGCTGCACCGCGCGCACCCGGAACGCCGGCTCCAGCGCCTCGAACAGCTTGCGATAGACCGGTGCAGGAAAGCCGTTGGCGTGCGAAAACACCAGCAGCGGTCGCTGTCGGGCATCTGCAGACATGCTCACATCGGGTCAGGCGTCGGCCAGAAGGGCCTTGGCGCGCGCCGCGACCAGACCCATGTCGGCACGGCCAGCCAACCGGGCCTTGAGCGGCCCCATGAGTTTGCCCAGATCCTGCGGGCGGCTGGCGCCGGTCTGCGCCATCAGCGCGCGGATTTCGGCGTCGATCGCCTCGGCATCAAGACGCTCGGGCAGATAGCGTTCGAGCGCGGCGATTTCCGCCGAGTCCTTGTCCACCAGATCCTGCCGACCGGCGGCCGCGAACTGGGCAATGGCATCGCGGCGCTGCTTGATCATCTTGTCGATGATGGCGATCACTGCGGCATCGTCCAGTGTGATGCGCTCGTCCACTTCCTTTTGCTTCATTGCCGCCATCAGCAGCCGGATGGTGCCCAGCAGCGCGGTGTCTTTGGCACGCATGGCGGCCTTCATGTCGTCCTGAATGCGGTCTTTGAGAGTCATGGCAACAATGCAAAAAAGCCCGCGTCGAGGGCGGGCTGGCTTTGGCGGGTTCCGCTGCAGGCACTGGTTCGACCGCCCGCCGCGGAACGCGAACGTCGGATTTCAGTACTTGCGCTCGGGCAGCATCTGGCTGCGGATGCGCTTGTAGTGACGCTTGATCGCCGCGGCCTTCTTGCGCTTGCGCTCGGCGGTGGGCTTCTCATAAAACTCGCGGGCGCGCAGTTCGGTCAGCAGCCCGAGCTTTTCGATGGTGCGTTTGAAGCGTCGCAGGGCAACGTCGAATGGTTCGTTTTCTTTGATACGGACGGCGGTCATTGATGAGCTTGAATCGAAAAAAGACAGGCTTGGAAAGCGTCTGGGCAGATGCTGCCCTCAGCTTTGCCTGGCCTATTCTGTGGTTCCTGCGGCAGCACCTAAATCAGTGCTGCCGCGCCAGTGTAAACCTAGCAATTATATGCATACAGCGCGCTGATGACAAACGCCCCTTTCATCAAAGCGCCCGCGCGCAGGCAGCGGCCGAGCTCCATGCCCACTGGAAGTTGTAGCCGCCTAGCCAACCGGTGACGTCGACCACCTCGCCGATGAAATACAGCCCCGGAACCGTTCGCGCCATCATGGTCGTGGAAGACAACCCTGCTGTGTCCACGCCGCCCGCGGTGACCTCGGCCTTGCGCCAGCCCAGCGTGCCGCTGGGGCGCATCTGCCAGTCGTGCCATTGCTGCCAAAGCGCACGCAGTGCGCCGTCGCTGATGTCGGCCATGCGGCAGTGGGCCTGCGCCGTCTGTGCGGCGAGCACCTGCGCCAGGCGCTGCGGCAGATGCCGGGCAAGTTCGCCAGCCAGGGTGCGACGATTGCCGCGCTTGGCCTGTAGCCAGGCAGACTGCTCTAGCTGGTGCAGCAAGTCGATGTGCAGCGCCTGTCCCGGCTTCCAGTAGCTGGAAGCCTGCAGAATGGCCGGGCCACTCAGACCGCGATGGGTGAACAGCAGGTCTTCGCGAAAACGCACGCCGTTCACCCGGATGTCGACCTCGATCGACACGCCGCTGAGCTCGGCAAACGGCGCCCATTGCGCCGGATCGAACGCCAGCGGCACGAGCGCAGGCCGGGGTGGCACGACCGCCAGCCCGAACTGCTCGGCAATCCGGTAACCCAGCGGCGTGGCGCCGATCTGCGGGATCGACAGCCCGCCGGTGGCGACCACCAGCGCGTCGGCAATGACCCAGCCCCGGCTCGTGCGCAGGCGAAACCCCGGCGAGGCGGCCTCGACCGCTTCGACGGGGCAGGGCTGCCAGTGTGTCACTGCGCCGGCGGCACACTCGTCGAGCAGCGCGGTGATGAGCCGTTCGGCGGAGTCGTTGCAAAACAGCTGGCCTTTGTGCTTTTCGTGAAAGCCGATGCGATGTTTTTTCAGCAAATCGATGATGTCCTGCGGACCGTAGCGCGACAGGGCCGATTTACAGAAGTGCGGGTTGTCGGACAGAAAGTTTTCAGGCCGAGTCTGCAGATTGGTGAAGTTGCACCGGCCTCCGCCCGAAATGCGGATTTTTTCCGCAATCTTCGGCCAGTGGTCGAGCAGCAGCACGCGCCGCCCGCGCTGGCCGGCCATCGCGGCGCACAGCAGGCCGGCGGCGCCGGCGCCCAGTACGATGACATCGAAGCGTTGCGGTTCGGTGCGCGGGGCTAGACTGCTGGACATGCTGGTTCTTGGAATCGAAACGTCGTGCGATGAAACCGCCGCCGCACTGTACGACACCGAAGCGGGTCTGCTTGGCCATGCGCTGCATTCACAGGTGGACATGCACCAGGCTTATGGGGGTGTCGTGCCCGAGCTGGCCTCGCGCGACCATATTCGCCGTCTGCTGCCGCTGACCGATCTGGCGCTGCGGCAAGCGCAGGTGAACCTGCGCGAGGTCGATGCAATCGCCTACACCCGCGGCCCGGGGCTTGCCGGGGCGCTGCTCGTCGGCGCCGGGATGGCCTCGGCGCTGGGCCTGGCGCTGGGCAAGCCGTTGATCGGCGTGCATCATCTGGAGGGGCATTTGCTGTCGCCGCTGCTATCCAGTCAGCCGCCGTCCTTCCCCTTTCTGGCGCTGCTGGTGTCGGGCGGTCACACCATGCTGCTCGATGTGCAGGCCTTTGGCCATTACACCTTGTTGGGCGAAACGGTGGATGACGCAGCCGGAGAGGCCTTCGACAAATCCGCCAAGCTGCTCGGGCTGGGTTACCCCGGCGGTCCGGAGCTTGCACGCCTAGCGGAATTCGGCAATCCTCAGGCGTTTGACTTGCCGCGCCCCAAGATGCACAGCCCCGACCTGGATTTTTCTTTCGCCGGGCTGAAAACCGCGGTGTTGACCAAGGTGCGCGCGCTTGGCGCCCATGTCTGCGAACAAAGCCGCGCCGATTTGGCGGCAGCGGCACAAGACGCGATCACCGACGTGCTGGTCCACAAGACCTTGCGTGCGCAACAGCTCACGCGGCGTGAGCGCGTTGTCATCGCCGGGGGCGTGGGTGCGAACCGCCAGCTGCGGGAAAAGCTCGCGGCGCAATTGTCCGGGCGGGGCGTGCAACTGTTCTTTCCGGAATTGCAATGGTGTACCGACAACGGCGCGATGATCGCCCTGGCCGGCGCGCTGCGCCTGCAGGCCCGCCCGCAAGCGGCGCGCTCTGCCGGGCCGTTCGACGTGCTGCCGCGCTGGGACCTGAGCCGGATCGATGTGCCCTAACGATGCGACCTAAATTTCCCAGACTCCTTGCGGCTGGAAATCGCTGTCCTCGCCTTTGCTCGCCAAGCCGCGGGCGTTGCACACCACCCTGGTCGAGCCGACGCGGTAGTCGTGCCGGCAATGCAGGTGGCCGTGAAGCCACAGGGTGGCGTGTTCGATCAGGTCGTCGTACGCATTGCAGAAGCTCGCGGTGGAGGCGTTGAGCGGGTAGCGCGGGTCGTTGCTGCGCAGGCTGGGCGCGAAATGGGTGATGACCAGCGTGGCATCGTCCTGCGGCGCGCGATGCGCCGGGTTGGTGAGCTGGTCGCGCAGCCACTCCCGGCAACGCAGACCTTCCTCCCGCAGTTCGGCCACGCCCATGGGCTTGCCGTGCCGCGTGGCACGTTGCACCTGCTCGGCAAAGTAGCGCGCTGCGCGCATGCAGCGATCGACACCCTCGGCGCCGAACAACTCGAAGTCGTTCCACAGCGTGGTGCCCAGCACGCGGATGGTGCGACCTGCGTGCGTGATGCGCACTTGCTCGCAGTCGAGCATGGTCAAACCCAGTCGCTCGCAGCGTTCACGCAGCGCGTCGAGCGTCTGGTCGAAGTCTCTGTGGTCGTGCTCATGATTGCCCGGCACGTAGATCACCGGCACGGGCCAGTCGCGAAATAGGTCGAGTCGGGTGTGATGGGCGTCGATGTCGCCGGCCAAGACGAGCAGGTCGGCCTCGGGCGCCGGCTCAGGCTGAAAAGTCTCGGTTTCGAGGTGCAGGTCGGACAGAAGCTGAATGCGCATGGCGCGGTCGCGAAACGGTTCGAGTGGAACCAGGACACTGTAAACCGCTTCGACCGCGCTGTTGCGACGCAGGTGTACGGACTCGGCGCGAGTGTGAATTAATTGGCACGCGCAATGGGTTGATCCACACGCGCCAGTCCGCACGCGTGCCAAACGGCGCGGCTGCGTAGCGCCGCGCCGAGGGGCGATCACTCGACCGTGATCTGTTGCGCGGTGGTCTGCGCCTTGCGCGGCAGGGTCAGTGTCAACACGCCGTTTTCGAGCTTGGCCTGCGCTGCAGCCGGGTCGAGTTCGGTCGGCAGCTCGAAAGAGCGGTAGAACTGGCTAGCGCTGCGTTCGCGGTAGATGACTTTGCCACCTTCGGTCTTCTCGTTCTCTTTCTTGGTCTCGGCCGAAATGGTCACACGGGCGCCGTCAATCTGAATCTTCACCGCCGACTTGTCGACGCCGGGCAGATCGGCATGCACCACATAGCCGTTGTCGGTTTCCGACACGTCCATGGCGAGTTTTTTCAGCGACTGTTCATTGCCGTCGGCAACGGCGAAGAAGTCGCGGAACGCCTGGTCGAACAGTCGACCGAACAGCGGTTCCAACCCGCTGCTGTAGAGAGAAACGCGGTCGGAAGGGGTTGTGATCGAATAAGCCATGATGATCCTCCTGTGTGAATGCGGGGCGATTCCCCAATGCTGCAAATATGCCGCCGATCGTCCGGTTTTCAAGATGGCGACGAGGGCGCTCAGCAGTTTGGGTGGGAGGTGCGCTTCGATCGGGGCGCACTGTGGCTACAATGCCGAGTTTTCACCTTTCACGGCGCGGAACGGTTTCTTCTGCGTTCGCGAGTTTTTTCATAGGAAACTGACCATGTCTGTCACGGATATCAACAAGGCGCAAATCGTCGCTGCGCACGCCCGCAGCACCGGCGACACCGGTTCGACCGAGGTGCAGGTGGCGCTGCTGACGGCGCGCATCAACGAGCTCACCGACCACTTCAAAATCCATACCAAGGACCATCATGGCCGCCGTGGCCTGCTCAAGATGGTCAGCCGTCGTCGCAAACTGCTCGACTACCTGAAGAACAAGGATGTCGATCGCTACCGCGACCTGATCAACAAGCTCAACCTGCGCAAGTAAGCAGCCGTGTGGGAACGACGCCTGTGATGGTTTTTCGGCACAGGCGTTTTTTGTGTTTGTCTGCAGTGTTTACAGTGGGCGGTGTGACCCGTGTCATTCCACCGGCGCCTCGGCCGTTGTGGGCGTCGCTGGAATGGCATCACTCCGCCAGATTTTTCAACGGATACGCCCGCGCTGCGTGCTGCGCCGAGAACCCGGTCCGGCGGCGTAGCGCCACTGGCGCATTCTGACCAGGAGTTTGTCATGTTCAACAAAGTCGTCAAGAGCTTCCAGTGGGGGCGCCATCAAGTCACGATGGAAACCGGCGAGATCGCACGCCAGGCCAGCGGTGCGGTGCTGCTCAATATGGATGACACCGTGGTGCTCGCCACCGTGGTGGGCGCGCGCAGCGCCAAGCCCGGGCAGGACTTTTTTCCTCTCACGGTCGACTACATCGAGAAGACCTACGCCGCTGGCCGCATTCCCGGTGGCTTTTTCAGGCGTGAAGGTCGCCCGAGCGAAAACGAGACGCTAATTTCTCGCCTCATCGACCGCCCGATCCGCCCGCTGTTTCCCGAGGGGTTTTTCAACGAAGTGCAGGTGGTGGTGCATGTGCTGTCGGTCAACCCGGAAGTGGATGCCGACATTCCGGCGCTGCTTGCTTCGAGCGCCGCACTGGCCGTCTCCGGCCTGCCGTTCAACGGCCCGGTGGGTGCGGCCCGCGTGGGATATGTCAACGGCGAGTTCGTGCTCAACCCCAGCCGCAGCGAACTGGCCAACAGTCGGCTCGATCTGGTGGTGGCCGGCACCGAGGCCGCTGTGCTGATGGTCGAGAGCGAGGCCGATCAACTGCCCGAAGATGTGATGCTCGAGGCGGTCATGTTTGGGCATGCGCAGTTCCAGACCGCGATCGATGTGATTCACGAGCTGGTGCGCGACGGCGGCAAGCCCGCATGGGACTGGACACCGCCGGAAAAGGATCAGGCATTGATCGACCGTCTGCAGGCGCTGGTCGGTGATGATCTGCGTGCGGCTTACAAGATCACGCAGAAGCAGGCACGCACCCAGGCGCTGCGCGAGGTTGCGGCCAAGGCACACGCCGGCCTGGCCGAAGCCGGCATCGAGGTCGATGCCGCCAAGGTGGACGGCATTCTGTTCGACATGGAAGCGCGCATCGTGCGCGACCAGATTCTTGCCGGCGAGCCGCGCATCGACGGGCGGGACACCCGCACGGTACGGCCGATCAGCATCCGCCCCTCGGTGCTGCCGCGCACCCACGGCAGCGCGCTGTTCACCCGCGGCGAGACGCAGGTGCTGGCGGTGGCCACTCTGGGCACCGACCAGGACGCGCAGATCATCGACGCGCTGGGCGGCGAGTACCGCGACCGTTTCCTGCTGCACTACAACATGCCCCCGTTCGCCACCGGGGAAACCGGGCGCGTGGGCAGCCCCAAGCGGCGCGAAATCGGCCATGGACGCCTGGCCAAGCGCGCGTTGCTGGCCGTGTTGCCGAGCAAAGAGGATTTCGCCTACACCATGCGGGTCGTGGCCGAAGTCACCGAGTCCAACGGCTCGTCGTCGATGGCCTCTGTGTGTGGCGGCTGTCTGGCTCTGCTCGACGCGGGCGTGCCGCTGAAGGCGCATGTGGCCGGTATTGCGATGGGGTTGATCAAGGAAGGCAACCGCTTTGCGGTGCTCACCGACATTCTCGGAGACGAAGATCATCTCGGCGACATGGACTTCAAGGTCGCCGGAACGGCCACCGGCGTGACTGCGCTGCAGATGGACATCAAAATCCAGGGCATCACCCGCGAAATCATGCAGGTGGCGCTGGCGCAGGCGCGCGAGGCGCGGCTGCATATCCTGGGCATCATGCAGCAGGCAGTGGGCGGTGCCCGTGAGGAGGTGTCGCTGTTCGCGCCGCGTCTGTACACCCTCAAGATCAATCCGGAGCGCATCCGCGACGTGATCGGCAAGGGGGGCGCGACCATCCGCGCGCTCACCGAGGAAACCGGCACGCAGATCGACATCGCAGAAGACGGCACCATCACCATTGCCTCGACCGATGCGGCCAAGGCGGAAATCGCCCGCCAGCGCATTCTGGACATCACGGCCGAGGTCGAGGTCGGGCAGGTGTACGACGGCACTGTGGTGAAAATTCTCGATTTCGGCGCGCTGGTCAATGTGCTGCCCGGCAAGGATGGTCTACTGCACATTTCGCAAATCGCCAACGAACGCATCAACAAGGTGAGCGATTACCTGCAAGAGGGCCAGAAGGTGCGGGTCAAGGTGATCGAAACCGACGACAAGGGGCGATTCCGCCTGTCGATCAAGGCGCTGCTGGCAGATGCGGGCGATGCAGTCCAGCCCGCGACTGTACAGGCCGACCCCGAGCCCGGGGCTTGAGGCAAAACACAGCTGCTGCCCGATGCGCGCCATCGAAATCTCCCAGCCTGGCGGTCCTGAAGTCCTGCGACTGTGCGAGCGGCCGATGCCGCAGCCCGGCGCGGGTGAGGTGTTGCTGCGGGTGCGGGCGTTCGGGGTCAACCGTCCGGACCTGCTGCAACGTCGCGGCCTGTACCCCCCGCCGCCGGGCGCCTCCGACATCCCAGGGCTGGAGGTGTGCGGCGAGATCGTCTCGGGCGATCTCACCGGCACCGATTTTCAGCCGGGGCAGATGGTTTGCGCGCTACTGGCCGGCGGTGGCTACGCCGAGTACTGCGTGGCACCCGCCGGGCAGTGTCTGCCCTTGCCGGCCGGCCTGACCGTGGAAGAGGGCGCCGCCTTGCCCGAGACCCTGTTCACCGTCTGGCACAACGTGTTCGAACGCGGTCGCTTGCAGGCCGGTCAGACCCTGTTGGTGCAGGGAGGCAGCAGCGGCATCGGCACCATGGCCATCCAGTTGGCCATTGCCGCTGGCGCGCGGGTCATCGCCACCGCGGGTTCGGCTGAAAAATGCGCGGCCTGCCTGCGCCTTGGCGCGGAATTGGCGATCAACTACCGCGAGCAAGACTTTGTCGAGGCGGTGTTGCAGCACACGCCGCGGGGTGTCGACCTGGTGCTCGACATGGTGGCCGGCGGCTATATCGCCCGCGAGCAGCGCTGCCTGGCCGAGGACGGGTGCTTAGTGGTCATTGCGGTGCAGGGCGGGGCGCATGCCGAAATCGACGCCGCACTGCTGATGCGCAAACGGCAGACGCTGTCCGGATCGACCTTGCGTAACCGCAGCGTGGCCTTCAAATCCGCCGTGGCACGCGCCCTGCGCGAGACGGTCTGGCCGTGGATCGAACAGGGCCGGGTGCAGCCCGTCATCGACACCGTTTTCGCCGCGGAGCAGATCGTGCAGGCGCATCAGCGCATGGAGCAGGGCCGGCATATCGGTAAGCTAGTGCTGCGCTGGGATTGATTCTCGAGTCCAGACCAAACGACATGACAGGGGAGAAATGACAATGCGACAGCAATTCGTCGCCGGTAACTGGAAAATGCACGGCAGCCTGGCTGGAAATGCCGCGCTGGTGGGGGAGATCCTCGCCGGGGTTGCCACCGCGCGCTGCGAAGTGGCGGTCTGCGTGCCCTATCCCTATCTATTTCAGGTGCAGCAACTGCTGCAATCCAGTCCGGTTGCGCTCGGTGCACAGGATTGCTCGATGCATCTCAGCGGCGCGCATACCGGCGAAGTCGCGGTCGGCATGCTGCAGGAATTCGGCTGCCAGTATGTCATCGTCGGCCATTCCGAGCGTCGTGCCGATCACCATGAATCCGACGTGCAGGTTGCGGCCAAGGCCGAGCGGGTGCTCGAAGCAGGCATGACGCCGATCGTCTGTGTTGGGGAGACCTTGCAGCAGCGCGAGGCCGGCGAGACTTCTGCCGCGGTGCTGCGCCAGCTGCAGGCTGTGACCCACCTGCTGGGCGAACAGACCCGGCGCATCGTCGTTGCTTACGAGCCGGTCTGGGCGATCGGCACTGGTCGCACGGCAACGCCGGAACAGGCGCAGGAGGTGCACGCGGTGTTGCGCGCGCATTTGCGCAGTGTCCACCCTGAGGCCGGCGACGTGCGCATTCTGTACGGCGGCAGCGTCAAGCCTGACAATGCAGCGGTGCTGTTTTCCCAGCCAGACATCGATGGCGGCCTCATCGGCGGCGCGTCCCTCAAGGCGGCCGACTTTCTCGCCATCATCGCCGCGGCCCGCTGACATGCCGCGCGGCTGGACGAGTCGTTTTGATCTTGTGACACGCGCCTGGTGGTGCGATCGAGTTTGACATGCAAATTCTGATGACCTTGACCCTGGTGGTGCAGATCCTGTCTGCACTCGTGATGATCGTTTTGGTGCTGATGCAGCATGGCAAGGGTGCCGACATGGGGGCGTCATTCGGCTCTGGCGCATCCGGCAGCCTGTTCGGCGCGACCGGATCGGCCAATTTCCTCAGCCGTAGCACCGCCGTGGCGGCAACGCTGTTTTTTGCCACCACGCTGATGATGGCCTACTTCGGCAACCGCGCCGGCTCCGGCGACGGCGGACTGATGGAAAAGCTTGCCGCCCCGGCGCCGGCGGCATCGGTGGCGGCGCCCGCCAAACCCAGTGGTCCGATCAGCCAGATTCCCACTGTGCCGGCTGCACCCGTCGCGCCGCAGTCGGCCTCTGGCCTCAAGCCCAGCGCATCCAGCACCAAATGAATTTTGGTGTGATCTACATCAAGCAATCCGTTGGATTGTGCGTTGCAGCAAACACAAGTTCTGCGACTTGTCAATCCTTAGTGAAATGACGCGTTGAGGTAGCGCAATATCTCGGTAGGCTGTGTTGCTACGGCGCATGAGGAGCGGGTAAGATTCTTCTGTTTTGAAAATCCGGTAACAGACTCGCACGGTGCAAGGCTTGTCAGGCTCATCCAGCAGGCTTCAAACCGTGTTGCGGCAAGACGGGTGGTGGGCCGGTGCCCTGCAAATGGCACCATAACCGCCGCGGTCGTCGCCTTTGCGACTCGACCTGCCTGTCCTGCGGCATGTTGCGCTGGGCTGTCTTCGCCGCAGCCGAGTTCAGCGGCGGTGTTCTAGCGGCATCCGGTTTTGAGCCGACGTGGTGGAATTGGTAGACACGCTATCTTGAGGGGGTAGTGGCGAAAGCTGTGCGAGTTCGAGTCTCGCCGTCGGCACCAAAAAAAGCAAAGGGCAGGGTCACCATCTGCCCAGATCACAACAGGAGATGGAGTGTGATGAGCCTTGAGCAGTATCTGCCGGTGTTGTTGTTCATGCTTGTGGGCATCGGCGTCGGTGTCGTGCCGCAGTTGCTCGGTTATCTCATCGCCCCGCGTCGTCCCGACGCCGAGAAAAACTCCCCTTATGAGTGCGGCTTCGAGGCTTTCGAAGACGCCCGGATGAAGTTTGACGTACGGTACTACCTCGTCGCCATCCTGTTCATCCTGTTCGATCTCGAAATCGCGTTTCTTTTCCCCTGGGCGGTTGCTCTGAAGGACATCGGCCTGATCGGCTTCTGGGCGATGATGATCTTCCTCGCCATCCTGACCATCGGCTTCATCTACGAGTGGAAAAAAGGGGCGCTCGATTGGGAGTGAGCCCGGTGCATCCGGCGGGGTTGAACCCTTGCGTGGCGACGCCAGTCTGAACGGCGGATCAGGAGTGGATCATGAGCATTGAAGGCGTGATGCGCGAGGGCTTCATCACCACCTCGGCAGACAAGTTGATCAACTGGACGCGAACCGGGTCGCTCTGGCCCATGACCTTCGGTCTGGCCTGCTGTGCGGTGGAGATGATGCACGCCGGCGCGTCACGTTACGACCTCGACCGCTTCGGTATCGTGTTCCGGCCGAGCCCGCGCCAGTCCGATCTAATGATCGTCGCTGGCACCTTGTGCAACAAAATGGCGCCAGCCTTACGCAAGGTTTACGACCAGATGGCCGAGCCGCGCTGGGTGGTGTCGATGGGCTCGTGCGCCAACGGCGGTGGTTATTACCACTATTCCTATTCTGTGGTGCGCGGCTGTGATCGCATCGTGCCGGTCGATGTCTATGTGCCGGGCTGTCCGCCGACCGCCGAGGCGCTGCTCTACGGCCTGATCCAGTTGCAAAACAAGATCCGGCGCACTGAAACCATCGCACGCTGAGCCTCAGCGTTCGCACGCCCCCTTGGCCGATGTCATGACCAGCAAGCTCGAACAACTCGACACCGCCCTGCGCGCCGCACTCGGCGAGCGCATCATGGCCCTCAATGCCAGCCTGGGCGAGCTCACGCTCGACGTGGCTCCTGCGCATTACTTCGAGGTCTGCGCCACACTGCATGATCATGCTGACCTGCACTTCGAGCAGCTAATCGATCTGTGCGGCGTGGACTACGCACAGTACGGTAATGCGTTGCGTGATGACGGCGAGCGGTTCATGGTGGTCTTGCACCTGCTGTCGCTACGCCACAACTGGCGCCTGCGTGTCCGGGTGCGCTGCCCGCAGGACGACCTGCCGATGGTTGCCTCGGTCAACGCCATCTGGAACGCGGCCAACTGGTTCGAGCGCGAGGCCTTCGATCTCTACGGCATCGTGTTCGAAGGTCACCCGGATCTGCGCCGCATCCTGACCGATTACGGCTTCATTGGCCATCCATTCCGCAAGGACTTTCCGCTGTCGGGCACGGTCGAGATGCGCTATGACCCGGACAGCAAGCGGGTGATCTATCAACCGGTCACCATCGAGCCGCGCGAGATCACCCCGCGCGTCATCCGCGAGCCGGGTTACGGCGGTCTGGGACACTGATATGGCGGATATCAAGAATTACACCCTCAACTTCGGCCCGCAGCATCCGGCGGCGCACGGTGTGCTGCGTCTGGTGCTCGAGCTCGACGGTGAAGTTGTGCAGCGCGCCGATCCGCATATCGGATTGCTGCACCGGGCCACCGAAAAGCTGGCCGAGCACAAGACCTACATCCAGGCGCTTCCCTACATGGACCGCCTCGACTACGTGTCGATGATGTGCAACGAGCATGCCTACTGCTTGGCGGTCGAGAAGCTGCTGGGCGTGGAGGTGCCGTTGCGGGCGCAATACATCCGCGTGATGTTTGCCGAGATCACCCGCCTGCTCAACCATCTGATGTGGCTTGGCGCACATGGTCTGGACTGCGGCGCAATGACCATCTTCCTCTACGCTTTCCGTGAGCGTGAGGATTTGTTCGACATGTACGAGGCCGTCTCCGGGGCGCGTATGCATGCGGCCTACTTCCGGCCGGGTGGCGTGTACCGCGATCTGCCCGATCGCATGCCGCAGTATGGGCAATCCAAGATCCGCAGCGCCCGCGCGGTCGAAGAACGCAACAGGAACCGCCAAGGCTCGCTGCTCGACTTCATCGACGACTTCACCCAGCGCTTCCCCGGGTATGTCGACGAATACGAGACCCTGCTGACCGACAACCGCATCTGGAAGCAGCGGACCGTGGGTATCGGCGTCGTCTCACCTGAAAGGGCGATGAATCTGGGCATGACTGGCCCGATGCTGCGCGGCTCTGGGGTGGTGTGGGACTTGCGCAAGACCCAGCCCTACGAGGTCTACGACCGCCTGGACTTCGACATTCCGGTGGGCAAGAACGGCGATTGCTACGACCGCTACCTGGTGCGCATCGAAGAGATGCGCCAGTCCAACCGCATCATCAAGCAGTGCGTGGACTGGCTGCGCGCCAACCCGGGGCCGGTGATCACCGACAACCACAAAATCGCCCCGCCCCCGCGCGAGGAAATGAAGACCAGCATGGAAGCGCTGATCCACCATTTCAAGCTGTTCAGCGAAGGCATCCATGTGCCGGAAGGGCAAGCCTACGCAGCGGTGGAACATCCCAAGGGCGAATTCGGCATCTATCTCATCTCCGACGGGGCAAACAAACCCTATCGACTGAAAATCCGCGCTCCCGGTTTTGCCCATCTGGCCGCGCTCGACGAACTCTCGCGTGGGCACATGATCGCCGACGTCGTGGCCATCATCGGCACGCTCGACATCGTTTTCGGGGAGATCGACCGCTGATGGACTGCCCTCCCACCTCGCAGGAACTGCAACGCATGATGTTGTCCGAAACCACGCGTCAGCGCATCGATCAGGAAGTCGCCAAATACCCTGCAGACCAAAAGCAGTCGGCGGTGATTGCCGCGCTGGCCATCGTGCAGCAGGAGCAGGGCTGGGTCTCTCCCCAGGCCGAGCTGGCCGTGGCCGACTATCTCGGCATGCCGCCCATTGCCGTGCACGAGGTGGTGACCTTCTACAACATGTTCAACACTCGGCCGGTCGGCCGGTTCAAGCTCAACGTCTGCACCAATCTTCCCTGTGCCCTGAGCGGTGGCGCGGCGGCAGCGCAATACCTGAGCGAAAAACTCGGCGTTGCCGTCGGCGAGACCACTGCAGACGGCCTGTTCACGCTGCAGGAGTCGGAATGCCTGGGTGCCTGCGGTGACGCACCGGCCATGCTGGTCAACGACCGCAGATTGTGCAGCTTCATGCGGCCAGAACGCCTCGATGCGCTGATCGACGAACTACGCGCTGCGGCGCAGGCACAGCCGACCAACGGAGAGTCGCAATGAGCCAAACCTTCGGACGCAGCACCGGGCAGGAAACCTGCTTTCACGGACGGCACATCCAGCCGCAGATTTTTGCCGGTCTGGACGGCACCAACTGGGATCTCGACGGCTACCTGGCACGCGACGGCTACAAGGCGTTGCGCAAGATTCTCACCGAAGGCTGGACGCCCGAGCAGGTCATCGCCGAGGTCAAGACCTCGGCGCTGCGCGGCCGTGGCGGTGCCGGCTTCCCCACCGGGCTGAAGTGGAGCTTCATGCCGCGCCAGTTCCCCGGCCAGAAGTACCTGGTGTGCAACTCCGACGAGGGCGAGCCCGGCACGTTCAAGGACCGCGACATCCTGCGCTTCAACCCGCATGCGGTGATCGAGGGCATGGCAATTGCCGCGTTCGCGATGGGCATTTCCGTGGGTTACAACTACATCCACGGCGAAATTTTCGAAGACTACGAGCGCTTCGAAGAAGCACTGCGCCAAGCGCGTGCAGCAGGCTATCTGGGCGACAACATCCTGGGCAGCAATTTCAGCTTCCAGCTGCATGCCGCGCACGGCTTCGGTGCCTATATCTGCGGCGAGGAAACCGCGCTGCTCGAATCGCTCGAAGGCAAAAAGGGACAGCCGCGGTTCAAACCGCCTTTCCCCGCAAGTTTTGGCCTGTACGGTAAACCCACCACCATCAACAACACCGAAACCTTCGCGGCCGTGCCCTGGATCATCCGCCACGGCGGCCAGGCCTATCTCGAAGTGGGCAAGCCCAACAACGGCGGGACCAAGATCTACTCGGTCTCGGGCGACGTGGCCCGGCCCGGCAACTACGAGGTGCCGATGGGCACGCCGTTTGCCACCCTGCTCGAGCTCGCTGGCGGCATGCGCGACGGCCGCCAGCTCAAGGCCGTGATTCCCGGCGGCTCCTCTGCTCCGGTGCTGCCCGCCAGCATCATGATGGACTGCACCATGGACTACGACTCGATCGCCAAGGCCGGTTCCATGCTGGGTTCAGGCGCGGTGATCGTGCTCAATGACACGCGCTGCATGGTCAAGTCGCTCATGCGTCTGTCGTACTTCTACCAACATGAATCGTGCGGCCAGTGCACACCGTGCCGCGAGGGCACGGGCTGGCTGTACCGTGTGGTGCATCGCATCGAAAACGGCCGGGGACGGATGGAAGATCTCGATCTGCTCAATTCGGTGTCTGACAATATCGCCGGACGCACCATCTGCGCGCTCGGAGACGCCGCGGCGATGCCGGTGAAATCGTTCATCAAGCACTTCCGCGACGAATTCGAGTATCACATCACGCACAAAGCCTGCCTCGTGCCGGCCTATGCCTGAAGTGCAGCTCGTTCCGATCCCGCACAGGACGCCCCATCATGCTTGAACTCGAAATCGACGGTCGGAAGGTCCAGGTGCCCGAAGGGGCGATGGTCATGGACGCGGCCACAAAGCTCGGCATCTATGTGCCGCACTTTTGCTATCACCACAAATTGAGCATCGCCGCCAACTGCCGCATGTGCCTGGTGGATGTGGAAAAAGCCCCCAAGCCCCTGCCTGCCTGCGCCACGCCTGCGGCGCAAGGCATGGTGGTGCGCACCCATTCGGAGCGCGCGGTGCAGGCGCAAAAAGGGGTGATGGAGTTCCTGCTGATCAACCACCCG
The DNA here is from genome assembly GCA_049976465.1 of Thiomonas sp. Lineage (GTDB taxonomy): Bacteria > Pseudomonadota > Gammaproteobacteria > Burkholderiales > Burkholderiaceae_C > Thiomonas. The sequence goes on from JBMFIE010000013.1 coordinate 17,916, forward strand.
CTCGATTGCCCGATCTGCGATCAGGGTGGGGAGTGTCAGCTGCAGGATCTGGCCGTGGGATATGGCGCCTCTGCCTCGCGCTACACCGAAGAAAAGCGGGTGGTGTTCCACAAGGATGTCGGCCCATTGATTGCGATGGAGGAAATGAGCCGGTGCATTCAGTGCACCCGTTGCGTGCGCTTCGGCCAGGAAATCGCCGGCATCATGGAACTCGGCATGGCCAACCGCGGCGAGCATTCCGAGATCATGGCCTTCGTTGGCAGCACGGTCGACTCCGAACTGTCGGGCAACATGATCGATCTGTGCCCGGTCGGCGCACTGACCAGCAAGCCGTTCCGCTACAGCGCGCGCACCTGGGAGCTGGCGCGGCGCGCCTCGATCAGCCCGCACGACAGCGTCGGTGCCAATCTCATCGTCCAGGTCAAGGGCGACCGCGTGATGCGCGTGTTGCCGCTCGAGAATGAAGCGGTCAACGAATGCTGGCTGTCCGACCGCGATCGTTTCGCCTACGAAGGTCTCAACAGCTCCGAACGTTTGACCCAGCCGCAAATCCGCGAAAACGGGCAGTGGAAGCCGGTCGACTGGCAGACCGCGCTCGATTTCACCGTCCAGGGCCTGCGCCGCGCGCTCGGTGACCCGGCCGATGGCAGCAGGCTGGCCGCGCTGGCTGCGCCGACCAGCACCGTGGAAGAACTGTACCTGCTGAAAAAACTGCTCACCGCGCTGGGCAGCAACAGCCTGGACACCCGCTTGCGGCGCAGCGATTTTTCCGCCGATGCACAGGCGGCGGGCATTGCCTGGCTGGGCATGCCGATTGCCGAGGTTGCCCAGTTGCAGGCTGCGCTGTTCATCGGCAGCACCCTGCGCAAGGAACAGCCGCTGCTGTCCACACGTGTGCGGCAAGCTGCCAAGGCCGGGGCCAAGATCTGCACCCTGCACGCCGCAAACGACGACTGGCTCATGCCGATGCACACGCGCATCGCCGCTGCTCCCAGCCAGTGGTTGCAGCAACTCGGCGGGATTGCGGCCGCGGTGGCCCAGGCCAAGGGGATCGCTTTGCCCGCAGCACTGCAGGCGCTGGACGCGCCGAGCGCCGAGGCCCGCTCGATCGCCTCCTGCCTGCTCGCTGGTGAACGCAAGGCGGTTTTTCTTGGCAACGCTGCGGTTCAGCATCCCCAGGCGGCGGCACTGCGCGCGCTGGCGCAATGGATTGCCCGCGAAACCGGCGCGGTGTGCGGCGATCTGACAGAAGCGGGCAACACCGTCGGCGCGGCGTTGGTGGGCGCGTCACCGCTGGCAGCAGGGCGTGATGTCGCGCGCATCCTAGCCGAGCCGCCGCGCGCGATGTTGCTGTTCGATGTCGAGCCCGAAGAAGATGGCGCAGATCCGCAGGCGTTTGCCCAGGCGTTGCAGCAGGCCGAGTTCATCGTGTCGTTCAGCCCCTTCGTCAACTCGGCGGAAGGCCATGCCGACGTCATGCTGCCGATTTCGCCGTTTACCGAGACCGCGGGCAGTCTGATCAACGCGGAAGGCCGGCTGCAGCAGTTCAACCCCGTGGTTCAGCCGTTGGCGGAAACCCGTCCCGGCTGGAAAGTGCTGCGCGTGCTCGGCAATCTGCTCGGTTTGGCGGGGTTCGACTACCAGAGCATCGCCGAGGTGCGCGCCGAAGCGTTCGGCAGTTTCGGCGGTGCGGAGCAGATCGCCACCAGACTGGCGCAGCAAACCGTGCTGCCGCTGCCGAAGATCGACGCGTGCGCGCCTGCTCAGGCGATCGAGCGCCTGGCCACCGTCCCGATTTATTCGAGCGATGCCATCGTGCGCCGGGCCTCGAGCCTGCAGCGCACCCGGGATGCGCGTCAGGCGCGCATGGTCGGCGTGTCTGCTGCGCTATGGCAGCAACTCGGGCTGTGCAGCGGCGACGCCGTGCGCCTGAGTTCGACCGCCGGTGATCAGGCAGTGGTGCTGCCCGCTTACTGCGACGATACGCTGGCCGAGAATGTCGTGCGCGTCGCTGCGGCATGGGCGGAAGCCGCTCCGCTGGGGGCGATGTTCGGCACCCTACGGATCGAACGGGTCGCGTCCTCCGCCCAGCCGTCTGCTGCCACACCTGCCGTCGAAAAGGTCTGAGATGCTCGAATCGTTCAACCAAGCCGGACTCTCCCTGCTCGGGCCGATCGCCTGGCCCGTGGTCTGGAACCTGATCTGGATCGTGGTCATCATCGCGCCGCTGATGGGGGCGGTCGCCTATCTCACGCTGTGGGAGCGCAAGCTCATCGGCTGGATCCAGATCCGTATCGGGCCCAACCGGGTCGGGCCGTTCGGTCTGCTGCAGCCCGTTGCCGACGGTCTGAAGTTGCTGTTCAAGGAAATCGTCATTCCCTTCCGCTCGAACAAGCGTCTGTTTCTGCTCGGGCCGGTGATGACCATCATGCCTGCGCTGGCCGCCTGGGCAGTGATTCCGTTCGGCCCCGATGTCGCCCTGGCCAATGTCAACGCCGGGCTGTTGCTGCTGCTGGCGATTACGTCGATGGAGGTGTACGGCATCATCATTGCCGGCTGGGCCTCCAACTCCAAATACGCGTTTCTCGGCGCGATGCGGGCATCGGCACAGATGGTGAGCTACGAGATCGCGATGGGCTTTGCCATGGTCATCGTGCTGATGGTTTCAGGCAGCCTGAACCTCACCCAGATCGTCCAGGGCCAGACTCAAGGCATGTTCGCCGGGATGGGGCTGAATTTTCTGTCGTGGAACTGGCTGCCGCTGCTGCCCATCTTCGTGGTGTATTTCATCTCGGGCGTGGCCGAGACCAACCGTGCCCCGTTCGATGTGGTGGAGGGCGAGTCCGAAATCGTCGCCGGGCATATGGTCGAGTATTCGGGCATGGCCTTTGCCATGTTCTTCCTCGCCGAATACGCCAACATGATCCTGATTTCCATCCTGACCACCGTGCTGTTTCTCGGTGGCTGGGATGCGCCGGTGGCCTTTCTCGGCTTCATTCCCGGCTGGATCTGGCTGGGCATCAAGACGTTCATCATGGTCAGTCTGTTTTTGTGGTTTCGCGCCACCTTCCCACGCTATCGCTACGACCAGATCATGCGGCTGGGATGGAAGATCTTCATTCCGGTTACGCTGGTCTGGCTGGTGGTCGTCGCAGCCTGGATGCAGACCCCCTGGAACATCTGGAAGTGAGACACGACCATGGCCGCTTTGCGTGACACCTTCAACAGCTTTTTCCTCGTCGAACTCTTCAAGGGCCTGGCGCTGACCGGCAAGTACGCCTTCAAGAGCAAGATCACGGTGCAATACCCCGAGGAAAAAACGCCGCTGTCGCCGCGCTTTCGCGGCCTGCATGCTCTACGCCGCTACCCCAACGGCGAGGAACGCTGCATCGCCTGCAAGCTGTGCGAAGCGGTATGCCCGGCGCTGGCCATCACCATCGAGTCCGAGCAGCGCGAGGATGGCACCCGCCGCACCACCCGCTACGACATCGATTTGACCAAGTGCATCTTCTGTGGCCTGTGCGAAGAAAGCTGCCCGGTCGACTCGATCGTCGAGACGCCCATCTTTGAATACCACGGTGAAAAGCGCGGCGATCTCTACTTCACTAAGGAGATGCTGTTGGCCGTGGGCGACCGCTACGAACCGCAAATCGCCGCAGCCAAGGAGGCCGACGCCCCGTACCGCTGAACGCTGCGCGCCCGCTGCGCAGCGGGTCCGGTGTTCTTCCCAAAGTTTCGACGCCGACGGCCCCTGCCGCGGACTGGCCCTTTTGTGACCATGGACGTTCAAACCACCCTGTTCTACCTGTTCTCCGCCGTGCTGCTGTTTGCCGCATTGCGAGTGATCACGGCGCGTAACCCGGTGCACTCCGCGCTCTTTCTCGTTCTGGCGTTCTTTCAGATGTCGGCCATCTGGTTGCTGCTGCGTGCGGAGTTTCTCGCCATCGTGCTGGTGTTGGTGTATGTCGGCGCAGTGATGGTGCTGTTCCTGTTCGTGGTGATGATGCTCGACATCAATCTCGACACCATCCGCAAGGGATTCTGGCGTTACTTTCCGGTGGCTGCGCTGGTGGGTGTCCTCATCGTGTTGGAAATGGCTGCGGTGCTGATGCAGGGCTTCCAGATCGGCGGCATGACGCGCGCTGCGCAGATCGGCGCGGCGGCCTCGCCCGACAACCCGCTCAAACACCTCCCCAATACCCAGGCGCTGGGCGTGGTGCTGTACTCGCAATACCTGTTCGCCGTGGAGATCGCCGCGGTCATTCTGCTCGTGGCCATCATCGCCGCGATCGCACTGACGCTGCGCAAGCGCAAGGATAGGCGCTACATCCCTGCCTCCGAGCAGATCAAGGCACGCCGCGCCGACCGCGTACGGCTGGTGTCCCTGCCCGCCCAACCCAAGGAGTAAGCCATGCTCGGTTCGCTCACCCTGGCGCATTACCTGGTGCTCGGTGCCATGCTGTTTGCCATTTCGGTGGTCGGCATCTTTCTCAATCGCCGCAACCTGATCGTCATCCTGATGGCCATCGAACTGATGCTGTTGGCGGTCAACCTCAATTTCATCGCGTTCTCGCACTACCTGCAGGATTTCGCCGGTCAGGTGTTCGTGTTCTTCATCCTGACGGTTGCGGCGGCGGAATCGGCCATCGGCCTGGCCATCCTGGTCGTGCTGTTCCGCAACCTCAACACCATCGACGTCGAGGAACTCGACCAACTCAAGGGCTGATCGATGCAAGCCACCTTGAACCCCAACCTACTGCTGGTCATCGCACTGGCTCCTCTGGCCGCGTCCATCATCGTCGGCCTGTTCGGCCGCACCATCGGGCGGTCTGCGTCGCACTGGCTGACCACCGCATCGGTGGGGCTGTCGTTCGTGCTGTCGCTGATGGTGCTCAACGACGTGGTCCACGGTGCCCGCTTCAACGCCACGATCTATGACTGGATGACGGTCGGCACGCTGCACATGGAAGTGGGCTTCATGATCGACGGCCTGTCGGCGCTGATGATGACCGTGGTCACCTTCGTGTCGTTCATGGTGCACATCTACACCATCGGCTACATGGCTGATGACGACGGCTACCAGCGCTTTTTCAGCTACATCTCGCTGTTCACCTTCTCCATGCTGATGCTGGTGATGAGCAACAACATGCTCCAGCTCTTTTTCGGCTGGGAAGCGGTCGGCCTGGTGTCCTATTTGTTGATCGGCTTCTGGTATACCCGGCCGAGCGCGGTGTTTGCCAACATGAAGGCCTTCATCGTCAACCGGGTGGGCGACTTCGGCTTCATTCTCGGCATCGGCCTGCTCGCCGCCTACACCGGCAGCCTGAACTACACCGAAATCTTTGCCAAAGGTCCCGAGCTGGCGCAACTGCATCTGCCGGGCACCGACTGGATGCTCATCACCGTGGCCTGCATTTCTCTGTTCATCGGCGCGATGGGCAAAAGCGCGCAGTTCCCGCTGCATGTCTGGCTGCCCGACTCGATGGAGGGCCCGACCCCGATCTCCGCACTGATCCATGCTGCGACCATGGTGACCGCGGGCATTTTCATGGTCTCGCGCATGTCGCCGCTGTTCGAGCTGTCGAACACCGCACTGTCGTTCATCATGGTCATCGGCGCGATCACTGCGCTGTTCATGGGTTTCCTCGGGGTGATCCAGAACGACATCAAGCGCGTGATCGCCTACTCCACCCTGTCGCAGCTCGGCTACATGACCGTGGCGCTGGGCGCTTCGGCGTATTCGGTGGCGATCTTCCACCTGATGACCCATGCCTTTTTCAAGGCGCTGCTGTTTCTCGGTGCCGGTTCGGTGATCCTGGGCATGCACCACGATCAGGACATTCGCCACATGGGCGGGCTGCGCAAGTACATGCCCATCACCTGGATCACCTTTCTCATCGGCACCCTGGCGCTGACCGGCACGCCGTTTTTCTCGGGCTTTTACTCCAAGGACAGCATCATCGAGGCGGTGCACGCCAGCGATCTGCCAGGCGCGGGCTTTGCCTACTTTGCGGTGGTGGCCAGCGTGTTCGTCACCGCGCTGTACAGCTTCCGCCTGTATTTCCTGGTATTCCACGGCAGCGAGCGCTTTCGCGAAGTCACGCACGATCACGGCCACGACCCGCATGCACATGGCCACGGCCATGGTGTGCAGCCGCATGAGTCGCCCTGGGTGGTGACTTTTCCGCTGATCATGCTGGCGATTCCGTCGGTGGTCAGTGGCTATTTCCTGATCCAGCCGCTACTGTATGGACACTTCTTCCAGGGGGCGATCGTCGTCAACACCGCGGCTCACCCGGCCATGGCCGATCTGGCAGAGCATTTTCACGGGGCGCTGGCGATGACCCTGCATGGATTCACCGCGCTTCCGCTGTGGCTGGCGGTGGCCGGTTTTGCCACGGCGTATTACGCCTACATGGTCAACCTGAACTTCCCTCGCACGGTGCAGCGCGCGCTCGGTCCGATTTACACCATCCTCGACCACAAGTATTACTTCGACTGGTTCAACGAGCATGTCGTGGCCGCCGCAGCGCGTCTGCTCGGTAAGGGGTTGTGGAAAGGGGGGGATGTTGGGCTGATCGATGGCCTGCTGGTCAATGGCTCGGCGCGCCTGGTCGGCTGGACGTCGCGTGTCGTGCGTCTGCTGCAGACCGGCTACATCTATTACTACGCGTTGGCGATGATTGCCGGTGTGGTGGTGTTCATGGGCTACTTTGTTCCGGGCAAGCTGTTGTCCGGCTGGTTCATCAGATAACAGCCAAGCGCGCTACAAAAAGAATGCAATCCCTTCCACTGCTCAGTCTGTCCATCTGGATTCCCATCGCCTTCGGCGTCGTGCTTTTGTTTTTCCAGGGCCCGCAGCGTGCGGCTGCTGCGCGCTGGCTGGCGCTGGTCGGCTCGGCAATCTCCTTTGCCGTCACCCTTCCGTTGATTACCGGTTTCGACAGCACGCAGGCCGGCATGCAGTTCGTCGAATCGGTGCCGTGGATCCGGCCGTTCAACATCCAGTACGCGCTAGGAGTCGATGGCGTGTCCCTGTGGTTCGTGCCGCTCACCGCACTGATGACCCTGATCGTGGTGATCAGCGCCTGGGAGGTCATCCAGGATCGGGTCAATCTCTACCTCGGCGCGTTTCTCATCCTCTCCGGGCTGATGATCGGGGTGTTCGCCGCCACCGACGCCTTGCTGTTCTATGTGTTCTTCGAGGCCACCCTGATTCCGATGTACCTCATCATCGGGATCTGGGGCGGGCCGCGCCGGGTCTACGCGGCGTTCAAGTTCTTTCTCTACACCCTGCTGGGCTCGCTGCTCATGCTGGTTGCGCTGATCTACCTTTACCTGCAGTCGGGCGGCAGTTTCGAGATCGCCAACTGGTACCACGTCCCGCTGTCAATGAGCGCGCAAATGCTCATATTCATCGCGTTCTTTTTTGCCTTTGCCGTGAAGATTCCCATGTGGCCAGTACACACCTGGCTGCCTGATGCCCACGTCGAGGCGCCCACCGGTGGTTCGGTCATTCTGGCGGCGATCATGCTCAAGCTCGGCGCATATGGCTTTATCCGCTTCTCTCTGCCGATCCTGCCCGACGCCAGCCACGCGCTGGCGCCGGTGATGATCGCGCTATCGCTGATCGCGGTGATCTACATCGGCTTTGTCGCGCTGGTCCAGGCCGACATGAAAA
>JBMFIE010000014.1:0-25384 GCA_049976465.1 Thiomonas sp.
CGACACCCCCATCATCAAAGGCTCAGCCAAACTCGCCCTCGAAGGCGACAAAGGCGAGCTGGGCGAGCAAGCCATCTTCCGTCTGGCCGACGCCCTCGACAGCTACATTCCCACGCCCGAGCGCGCGGTGGACGGCGCCTTCCTCATGCCCGTCGAAGACGTCTTCTCCATCTCCGGTCGCGGCACCGTGGTGACCGGGCGGATCGAGCGCGGCGTCATCAAGGTTGGCGAAGAAATCGAAATCGTCGGACTGCGCCCCACCCAGAAAACCACCTGCACCGGCGTGGAAATGTTCCGCAAACTGCTCGACCAGGGTCAGGCCGGCGACAACGTGGGCATTTTGCTGCGCGGCACCAAGCGCGAAGAAGTCGAGCGCGGCCAAGTCCTGTGCAAACCCGGCTCGGTCAAGCCCCACACCCACTTCACTGCCGAGATCTACGTCCTCTCCAAGGACGAAGGTGGCCGCCACACCCCCTTCTTCAACAACTACCGTCCGCAGTTCTACTTCCGCACCACCGACGTCACCGGTGCGGTGGAGCTGCCCAAGGACAAGGAGATGGTCATGCCCGGCGACAACGTGCAGATCACCGTCAAGCTCATCGCCCCGGTTGCGATGGAAGAAGGCCTGCGCTTTGCCATCCGCGAAGGCGGCCGCACCGTCGGCGCCGGCGTGGTGTCGAAGATCATCGAGTAAACCCGACCGGCAGTTGCCGACGCCGGAGCGCGCTGCTCACGATGGCGTCGGCCTTCGCTCTTTGAAGGAACATCATGCAAAGTCAAAAAATCCGCATTCGTCTCAAGGCGTTCGATTACAAGCTGATCGATCAGTCCGCGATGGAGATCGTCGACACCGCCAAGCGCACCGGCGCCATTGTCAAGGGGCCTGTGCCGCTGCCCACGCGACTGCAGCGTTTCGACATCCTGCGTTCGCCGCATGTCAACAAGACCTCGCGTGACCAGCTGGAAATTCGCACCCATCTGCGTTTGATGGATATCGTCGATCCGACCGACAAAACGGTCGATGCGCTGATGAAGCTCGATCTGCCGGCGGGTGTGGATGTGGAGATCAAGCTGCAGTGAGTTTGGCGCCTTGCTCTTTGCAGGGCGTGTTGTGTATCATTTAACGCTTTCGCTTTTTGCGGCCTAGATGCTGCGGGCTGCAAGACGTGCTAGACGCATCGCCTGCTCACAAAGCATGGAGAGCGCAATTCAACCAACGGGCCCAGCCAATCGTAGCTGGGTAGGAGAAAACAATGAGCTCACATTCAATGGGCCTTGTCGCGCGCAAGGTCGGAATGACGCGCGTGTTCACCGATGATGGGGAATCCATCGCGGTCACGGTGCTGGATGCGTCCGGCAACCGGGTCTCGCAGGTGCGCACGCCGGAAGTGGATGGCTACAGCGCCGTCCAGGTGGCTTTTGGCAAGCGCAAGCCGTCGCGTCTGACCAAGGCGCAAGCCGGACATCTGGCCAAGGCTGGGGTGGAGCCGGCCGAGATTCTCAAGGAATTCGATCTGCCGGCGGACAAGGCAGCCAGTTACACGCCGGGCGCCGCTGTGCCCGTGTCTTTGTTCCAGGTCGGGCAACTGGTCGATGCGCAGGGCGTGTCCATCGGCAAGGGCTTTGCTGGCTCGATCAAGCGCCACAATTTTTCGTCCAACCGTGCCTCGCACGGCAACTCGGTAACCACGCGTGCGCCGGGCTCGATCGGTATGGCGCAGGATCCGGGGCGCGTTTTTCCGGGCAAGCGCATGGCCGGGCGGCTGGGCAATGAGACTGTCACAGTACAGAACCTGCAGATTGTGCGCATCGATGAGGCGCGCCAGCTGATTCTGGTCAAAGGGGCGGTGCCCGGTGCGCGCTCCGGCTATGTGTTTCTGCGTCCCGCGGTCAAATCTGCGGCAGGAGGTCAGTGATGCAGCTTGATTTCATCAATGCGCAGGGCCAGCCTGCCGACAAATTCGAAGTCAGCCCCGAGGTCTTCGGCCGCGACTTCAATGAAGATCTCGTGCACCAGATCGTCGTCGCCTATCAGGCCAACGCCCGGCTCGGCACCCGTGCGCAGAAAGATCGGGCCACAGTCAAGCATTCGACCCGCAAGCCCTGGAAGCAAAAAGGAACCGGCCGTGCACGTGCAGGGATGACCTCTTCGCCGCTGTGGCGGGGCGGCGGCAGGATTTTCCCGAACTCGCCTGACGAGAATTTCGCGCACAAGGTCAACAAAAAGGCCTATCGTGCGGGAATGCGCTCGCTGTTGTCGCAGCTGGCCCGCGAAGGGCGTCTGCTGGTGGTCGATTCCTTCACCGTGGATGCGCCAAAGACCAAACTGGTTGCGCAGAAGTGCAAGGCCATGGGCCTGGACTCGGTGATGATCATCGCGGATCAGCCCGATGAAAACCTGTATCTGGCGGCGCGCAACCTGCCGAATGTGCTGGTCGTCGAGCCGCGTTATGCCGATCCACTGTCGCTGCTGTTCTACAAAAAAGTCGTGATGACCAAGGGCGCAGTCAGCCAACTTCAGGAGATGCTGTCATGAAGCACGCTGTGATCAATCCTCAGCGCCTGATGCAAATTCTGAGCGCCCCGGTGATTTCAGAAAAGGCCACCATGGTGGCGGAAAAGCGCAATCAGGTGGTTTTTCGCGTGCTGCGTGACGCCACCAAGCCGGAAATCAAGGCCGCGGTCGAGCTGCTGTTCAAGGTCGATGTCGAGTCTGTGCAGGTCAGCAACCTCAAGGGCAAGGTCAAACGAACCGCGCGTGGCACTGGCCGTCGCAATCATGTCAAAAAAGCCTATGTCTGCCTGAAGGCTGGACAGGAGCTGAACTTCGCGCAGGAGGGTGTCTAAATGCCCGTCGTCAAAGTCAAGCCGACATCGGCTGGCCGCCGTGCGGTGGTCAAGGTCACGCACCCGCACCTATACAAGGGTGAGCCTGAGCGTTCGCTGCTCGAGCCTCAGATTCAGAAGGCGGGTCGCAACAATCATGGTCACATCACCACGCGCCACCGCGGCGGTGGTCACAAGCACCATTACCGTGTGATCGATTTCCGCCGGGACAAGGACGGCATTCCGGCCAAGGTCGAGCGGATCGAGTACGACCCAAACCGCACCGCGCATATCGCCTTGGTGTGCTATGCGGACGGCGAGCGTCGCTACATCATCGCGCCGCGCAACCTCGAAGTGGGAGCCACGCTGATGAGCGGTGCAGAGGCGCCGATCCGTCCGGGCAATGCGCTGCCGATTCGTAACATCCCGGTCGGTTCGACCATTCACTGCGTCGAGATGCAGCCCGGAAAAGGCGCGCAAATCGCTCGCTCGGCAGGCGCTTCGGCGGTGCTGCTGGCGCGCGAAGGGACCCATGCCCAAGTGCGTATGCGCTCTGGTGAAGTCCGCAAAATCCATATCGACTGCCGCGCGACCTTGGGTGAGGTCAGCAACGAAGAGCACAGTCTGCGTCAATACGGCAAGGCCGGCGCGACTCGCTGGCGCGGCATTCGCCCGACCGTTCGCGGCGTGGCGATGAACCCGATCGACCACCCGCATGGCGGTGGCGAGGGCAAGACCGGCGAGGGACGTGTGCCGGTGAGCCCGTGGGGTACGCCGACCAAGGGGTACCGCACCCGCAAAAACAAGCGCACACAGAACATGATCGTGTCGCGTCGCAAGAAGTAAGGGATAGCACATGGCTCGCTCACTCAAAAAAGGTCCGTTCTGTGACCATCATCTGCTGAAAAAGGTCGAGGCCGCCGCCAGCAGCAAGGACAAGCGTCCGGTGAAAACCTGGTCGCGTCGTTCAACCATCCTGCCCGAGTTCATCGGACTGACGATTGCCGTGCACAACGGCAAGCAACATGTGCCGGTGTATGTTTCCGACCAGATGGTGGGCCACAAGCTCGGCGAGTTCGCGCTGACGCGGACGTTCAAAGGACACCCCGCCGACAAAAAGGCGAAGAAGTAAGGCAGACACATGGAAACTCGTGCAACCCTCCGCGGCGTTCGCCTCTCGGCCCAAAAGGGTCGGTTGGTGGCGGACCTGATCCGCGGCAAAAAAGTGGACTCCGCGCTGAACATCCTGGAGTTCTCACCAAAAAAGGCAGCTGGCATCATCAAAAAAGTGCTTGAGTCGGCCATTGCCAATGCCGAGCACAACGACGGTGCCGACGTGGACGAACTGAAGGTGACCAAGATCATGGTGGAGGAGGGTTCGACGCTCAAGCGTTTCAGCGCCCGCGCCAAGGGTCGTGGCAACCGCATCAGCAAGCCCACCTGCCATATCTACATTCACGTCGGAAACTGAGGACGCCATGGGACAGAAAATTCATCCGACCGGTTTCCGTCTGGCTGTCACACGGGGCTGGGCCTCGCGCTGGTTTGCCCCGAGCACGCAATATGCCAAGATGCTCAGCGAAGACATCATGGTGCGTGAGTATCTCGCCAAGCGGCTGAAAAACGCCTCCGTCTCGCGCGTGCTCATCGAGCGCCCGGCCAAGAACGCCCGTATCACCATTTACAGCGCACGCCCCGGCGTGGTCATCGGCAAGAAGGGCGAGGACATCGAAAACCTCAAAGCTGAGCTGACCAAGCGCCTGGGTGTGCCGGTGGCTGTGGACATCGAGGAGGTGCGTAAGCCCGAAATCGATGCGCAGCTGATTGCCGACTCGATCACCCAGCAGCTCGAAAAGCGCATCCAGTTCCGCCGCGCCATGAAGCGCGCCATGCAAAACGCCATGCGCATGGGCGCGCAGGGCATCAAGATCATGTCCTCTGGACGGCTCAACGGCATCGAGATTGCGCGCTGCGAATGGTATCGCGAAGGTCGCGTGCCGCTGCAAACCTTGCGTGCGAACATCGACTACGGCATATCCGAAGCCAAGACCACCTATGGTGTCATCGGCGTGAAAGTGTGGGTGTACAAAGGCGACATTCCGGCCAAGGGGGCGCTGGCTAGCCCGGCCAAGACCGAGCCCGCGAGCACGCCTGAAGACGATCGCCGCAATCGCCGGCCTGGCGCCGCGCGGCCCGCGGGTGCCCGTCGCGCTGCGCCGCGCCGGGATGAGGCGGCTGCAGCACTGCCTGCAGAAGGCGACAAGGCAGTTGATGGCGACAAGGCCGTTGCAGTCAAGCGCGTGCGCAAACCGGCTGGGTCTGGCGGTACGACCGGCGCCGGCGCTTAAGGAGAAAGAACATGCTACAACCTGCTCGTCGCAAATACCGCAAAGAGCAAAAGGGCCGCAACACTGGCCTTGCTACGCGAGGCGCCACCGTGGCGTTCGGAGAGTTCGGTCTGAAGGCCACGACGCGCGGTCGCATCACTGCGCGCCAAATCGAAGCGGCCCGTCGCGCCATTTCGCGTCATGTCAAGCGGGGTGGCCGCATCTGGATCCGTGTGTTTCCGGACAAGCCGATTTCGGTCAAGCCCGCGGAAGTGCGTATGGGTAACGGCAAGGGCAACCCCGAGTACTACGTCTCGGAAATCCAGCCCGGGCGTGTGCTCTATGAGATCGAGGGCGTGCCCGAGGCCGTGGCTCGCGAGGCGTTCGCGCTGGCAGCTGCCAAGCTGCCGTTCCGCACCATTTTTGTCACGCGCCAGCTTGGCGCCTAAGGAGAGCGACTTGAAAACCACCGCTCAACTCACCGAACTACGCGCCAAGGACATTCCGGCACTGCAGGCTGAGCTCGATAGTCTGCTCAAGGCCCATTTCAATCTGCGAATGCAAAAAGGGACGCAACAATTGCAGGATACGTCTCAACTGGGCAAAACCCGGCGTGCGATCGCCCGGGTGCGGACCCTGATTCAAGAGAAAAAGGCCAAGGGTTAAACCATGACGGAACAGAAAAAAGTGCAGCGTACCCTGGTCGGCCGCGTGGTCAGCGACAAACGGCAGAAAACCGTGACCGTGTTGGTCGAGCGTCGGGTTCAGCATCCCATCTACGGCAAGTTCATCGCCCGCTCCAAAAAATACAGCGCGCATGACGAAGACGGTCAGTATCACCTGAACGATGTGGTCGAGATCGCCGAATCCCGCCCGATTTCCAAGACCAAGTCCTGGGTGGTCAAACGACTGATCAGCAAAGGCGAAGTGGTCTGATGGCCTGCCGGTATCTGCTCGCAAGGGCGGATACCAGGACTGACCAAGCCCGCCGATCTGCCTCATCTGACGAGGTAGGTCGGCGGGCTTTTTTGCATACCGGCGAGCAGGTCATGACTGCTTGCACCTCTTGCGGACATATACCGCACCCAGCGTGGTGCGCTTTGCTGACTGGGCTACAGTGTGATGACGCAATCACAGGCGTTCCAGTCCATCCTTTGCAACCGTCGGCTGGACAGCTTTTCAAAGGAGACGATATGACCACTACCCAGTCCGATGCCGTAGGCCGTGACCCGGTCTGCTCTCTGTCCTACATTCAACCCAAGGGCGACAGCCCCTGGCTGACCTATTTGGCGCAGGTCGATCGGGTGCTGCCGCATCTGGGACCGCTGGCGCGCTGGGGGGAGACACTCAAGCGGCCCAAGCGGGCGTTGATCGTCGATGTGCCGATCGAAATGGACGATGGCACGGTGCAGCACTTCGAGGGGTACCGTGTGCAGCACAATCTGTCGCGCGGGCCGGGCAAAGGTGGCGTGCGCTATCACCCGGACGTGACCCTCGAGGAAGTCATGGCGCTGGCGGCGTGGATGACCATCAAGAATGCCGCGGTCGGGCTGCCTTACGGTGGGGCGAAGGGAGGCATCCGGGTACAGCCTTCCAAGCTGTCGCGCAAGGAACTGGAACGGCTCACGCGGCGTTACACCAGCGAGATCGGCATCATCATTGGCCCTCAGCAGGATATCCCCGCGCCGGACGTCAACACCAACAGCCAGATCATGGCCTGGATGATGGATACCTACTCGATGAACATCGGCGCCACCGCCACCGGCGTGGTCACCGGCAAGCCGATCCAGCTGGGTGGCTCGCTGGGACGCGTCAAGGCCACCGGACGCGGCGTGTTCGTCACCGGAAGCGAAGCGCTGCGCCGGCTCAAGCTCGACATCAAGGGTCTGCGCATCGCGGTGCAGGGGTTCGGCAATGTCGGTGGCACCGCCGCGGAACTGTTCGCGCAAAGCGGCGCGCGCATCGTTGCGGTGCAGGATCACACCGGCACCATTGTGAACGACAAGGGCGTGGATGTACCGCTGTTGCAGCGCCATGTTGCGGAGCATGGCGGTGTGGCCGGCTTTCCGGGAGCGCAGGAGGTGGAGGCTGAGGAGTTCTGGGCCGTGCCGTGCGACGTGTTGATTCCTGCAGCGCTCGAGGGCCAGATCACTGCTGCGCGTGCCCGGATCACCACGGCCAAGCTGGTGCTCGAAGGCGCCAATGGTCCGACATTGCCCGCGGCCGACGATGTGCTGGCCAGCCGCGGCGTTCTGGTCGTGCCCGACGTGATCTGCAATGCCGGCGGCGTGACCGTGTCCTACTTCGAGTGGGTGCAAGACTTTTCCAGCTTTTTCTGGGACGAGGACGACATCAACGCCAGGCTCGACAAGATTCTGAGCAACGCGCTTGCCCGCATCTGGGAGACTGCAGACCGTCTGCGCATCAGCCTGCGCACCGCAGCCTTTGTCGTCGCCTGCGAACGCGTCCTGCAGGCGCGCGAGGAGCGCGGACTGTATCCATAAGGGCGTGCCGCGCCGCGGCGGACTCAGGGTTTGGGTGCCGCGGTGCCCTCGTCCGGCAGGGCTGAAGGCAGCACCGCCTGCGGCCGGCGCCAACTGATGCGCAGCCCGTCGAACAGGAATACCGCAATCCCCAGCCACACCAGCGCGAAGCCGATGAGCTTCGCTGTGGCGAACGGCTCGTGATATAGCCAGACCCCCAGCGCGAGTTGCAGCGAAGGGGTCACATATTGCAGTACGCCGAGCAGGGTCATGGACATGCGCCGAGCGCCGGCAGCGAACAACAGAAGCGGCACCGTGGTGACCGGCCCGGCGGCCGCCAGCAACCAGCGTGTGGATGCATCGGCTGTGACGAACGCGTTTTGTCCCTGCGTGCCCAGCCAGTACAAATAGAGCAGTGCCAGGGGAAACAGCACAGCGGTCTCGACCGCCAGCCCTTCGAGCGCACCCAACGGCGCCGTCTTGCGCAGCAGGCCGTAGCTGCCGAAGGTCACCGCCAGGCTCAGGCTGATCCACGGCACATGCCCGACCTCCAGCGCCATCACCGACACTCCGGCAGCCGCAATGCCCAGCGCCACCCATTGCAGCGACCGCAGCCGCTCGTGCAACAGCAGTGCGCCGAGCGCCACGTTGACCAGCGGGTTGATGTAGTAGCCCAGGCTGGCATCGACCACGTGGTTGCTATTGACCGCCCAGATGTAAA
The DNA here is from genome assembly GCA_049976465.1 of Thiomonas sp. Lineage (GTDB taxonomy): Bacteria > Pseudomonadota > Gammaproteobacteria > Burkholderiales > Burkholderiaceae_C > Thiomonas. Next base: position 8,358 of record JBMFIE010000014.1, read on the forward strand.
TCCCCCAATTGCTCGACAGCAGCAGGGCGCTTAGCGCAAAGCGCGCCAGCACCGCGGGCTGCGCGCGCAGGATGCGCAGCCACGACCAGCGCCGCAGCACGGCCAGCAGCAGCACCACGACCAGCAGCGACCACACCATGCGATGCGCGAGGATCTGCAGCGGCGGCACCTGTTCGAGTGCCTTGAAGTACAGCGGAAACAGGCCCCAGATGACGTAGGCGCCCAGTGCGTAGACAACGCCGGGATTCATGTGAACGGTTTGTAATCGTGATGGGGGGCAGCGTCCGGCTGTTGCGGGCGCCGCCCAGGTCAGGCACTGTAACCGCGAACGCGGTCGTCTGCAGGCTCAGACGTTGAACAGGAAGTGCAGCACGTCCCCGTCTTTGACCACATAGTCCTTGCCTTCTGCGCGCATCTTGCCGGCGTCTTTTGCCCCCTGCTCGCCGCCGTAGCGAATGAAGTCGTCGAAGGCGATGGTCTGCGCGCGGATGAAGCCGCGCTCGAAATCGGTGTGGATGACTGCAGCCGCCTGCGGTGCGGTGGCACCGATGCGCACCGTCCAGGCGCGCACCTCCTTGACTCCCGCGGTGAAATAGGTCTGCAGTCCGAGCAGTTTGAACGCGGCGCGGATCAGCCGGTTCAGCCCCGGCTCTTCCAGACCGAGATCGGCCAGGAAGGCTCGCTTTTCCTCGGCATCGAGCCCGGCGAGTTCGCTCTCCAACTTGGCGCAGATGGCCACCACCGGGGCGTTTTCCTGCGCGGCATGCTCGCGCAGGCGATCGAGGTGCGGATTGTTCTCGAAGCCGTCTTCGGTGACGTTGCCGACATACATCGCCGGTTTGGCCGTGATCAGGCATAGCGGCGCGAGCAATGCACGCTCTTCCTCGCTCAGACCCAGCGCTCGCACCGGGCGGGCCTCGTTGAGCGCGGCGGTGATGCGTTCGAGCAGGTCGGCTAGGCGCTTGGCGTCCTTGTCGCCCGTGCGTGCCTGCTTTTGCACGCGGTGCAGCGCCTTTTCGGCCGTGGCCAGGTCGGCCAGGCACAGCTCGGTCTGGATCACGGCGATGTCGGAAATCGGGTCCACCCGGCCGGCGACGTGGATCACATTCGGGTCGTCGAAGCAGCGCACCACCTGAATGATGGCGTCGGTTTCGCGGATATGGGCAAGGAACTGGTTGCCCAGTCCTTCGCCTTGACTGGCACCGGCCACCAGCCCGGCGATATCGACGAATTCGACCACCGCGGGCACCACGCGCTGCGGCTTGACGATGGCCGCAAGTTGATCGAGCCGTGGATCGGGCAGTTCGACGACGCCGGTGTTCGGCTCGATGGTGCAGAACGGGTAGTTTTCTGCCGGAATCGCGCTTTGGGTCAGCGCATTGAAAAGGGTGGACTTGCCCACGTTGGGCAGGCCCACGATGCCGCATTTGAGGCTCATGGTCACGGGGGAGAGGGGGAGCGCACGCTTGGCGCAAGAGCGCAATTGTAGGGCGCGGGCCTACTGCTCGATGTGCACCCGCAGCCCGGCAATCCACTGCTGTCCGGGCAAGCCGCCGGGATGGCGGATGCGCTGAATGTCCGGCTGCAGGTAGACATGCGGCGCGATTTCCGCCGAATACACCGCTTCGAGCACGGTCTCACTGGGCGCGCTGCGCAGCCGGGCTTGCGCCATGCCCACAGTGAGCACATCGGCCGGTCGGGCAGGGTCGAGGCCGACCAGGCGCAGCCCGGCACCCAGATAGGCGCGCACCGGGTTGGACGCCGCTGGGCTGAACCCGCCCTGGAGGAACGCCGCCCAGTGGCGGTTGGCGTCGTCCTTCCAGCGCCATTCATCCACCCCGTACAGCCCGCCGCTGTCGGCGCCATAGGCCGGGTTGCCCTGCTGCAGATGCCAGATGCCCAGCTTCAGGCTGCCGGTCTGCCGTACGCCATCGGACCAGGTCCGGTCGGCCTCGGCGACCCACAGCGCACCGCGGTGCAGCGCGCCGGTCATGCCCGGGGGATCGCCCTGCCAGACCCCGGCCTGCACCGACCAGCCGTCTGACAGATCGAGAGTCCCTATCAAGCCAAGACCTGGGTTGGGGAAGGTGGCAATGTTGGCGTTGGAGGTCAGGGTGGGGGCGATGCCGAACGAGGCGTTGTGCAGATGTCCGGCCACCCCGGTGGTGTCGAACAGGTTGTTCATGTCCATGATGCCGATCTGCGCCGCGGCCGGGCCGAGCTGCTGCCGGTAGCTCAGCTGGTATAGCCGCAGAAAATCGGGCGCCCAAAGATTGCTGGGCAGTTGCACCGCGCCAGTGTCCGTCTGCAGATTGCCGCTGCTGCGCAGGCCCATGAGCATGATGTCGAACTGGCCGCCGCGCCACCATCCGGCCTGCGCGGTATCGAGCGAGGCCGCGGCCTGGAACGCAGCGATCGACACCGCCTGACGCGCGCCGCGACCTCCCACCACACCGAGGGTTTCCAGGTCGAGGTGCAGCGAGGTGCTCAACCCCGCACGCCAGGTCTGCATCGGCGGGGTGATCGGCGCGGCGTAGGGCGCGAGTTGCAGATCCGTGCCGGCGGTCTGACCCCAGGCTGGCCGCTGCGCGGCGACCGTCATCAGCGCAGCGAGCAACAAAGGCCGCAAGGTTGAACGACGCAAATTGGCACTCAATGAGAATGATTCTTGCCTGGCATCATATCTGGGCGGTTTGACGCCGGTCCGCCACCAGGCGTCCGTCGAGCAGCTCGATCACGCGGTCGCAGCGCGCGGCGATCCGCGGATCGTGCGTGACCAGCAGCACGGCGCAGCCGAAGCTCTGATTGAAGCGGCGAAACAGCGCGAACACCTCGTCAGCGGCGCGGCTGTCGAGGTTGCCGGTCGGCTCGTCGGCCAGCAGGATCGGCGGGCGGATCATCAGCGCGCGCGCGATCGCCACGCGTTGCTGCTGCCCGCCGGACAGCTCGGTCGGCCGCTTGTGCGCATGCGCGGCGAGTCCCACGGCGTCGAGCAGTTCGAGCGCATGCTCGCGGGTGCGCGCGGTGCGCGGCGCGCCGCCGAGCAGCGCCGGCATCATCACATTGTCGAGCACGCTGAAGGCGTTGATCAGGTGGTGGAACTGGAAGACGAAGCCCAGCGTGCGCCCGCGCAGCGCGGTGCGCGCGCGGTCGTCGAGCGTGCTGGTCGGTTGGCCCTGCACGATGACCTCGCCAGCGGTCGGCGTATCGAGCAGGCCGATCAGATTGAGCAGCGTGCTCTTGCCCGAGCCCGAAGGGCCGATCAGCGCGGCAAACTCGCCAGCGGCAAGCCGCAGGTCGATGCCGTGCAGCACCTCGACCTGAAGCGGCGTGCCCAGCCCATACGCCTTGCGCAGACCGTGCAGCGCCAGCACGGGCTCGCGCGGGACTGCTTGCGGGGCAGGCTCAGTGCGCATCGCTCAGACCGTGCGAATGGCCTCGACCGGGTCGAGGCGGGCGGCGCGGCGCGCCGGGGCAAGGGCGGCGAGCACCCCGGCGGCGGTGGCGATCAGCATCGCCTGCGGCACCAGCCAGGGGCTGACCGTCACCGGAAACAGCCGCGGCCCGGCGGTGTTGAACAACACCACCGCACCGACGCCGAGCAGCGCGCCTGCGGTCGATCCCAGCAGGCCGAGCAAGCCGCCCTGGATCAGGAACACGCTCATCATGCGCAGGCGGGTGGCGCCCATGGCGCGCAGGATGCCGATTTCGCGCGTGCGCTGCACCACGCTGACCGCCAGCACGCTGGCGATGCCCAGCGCCACCGACAGCGCGACCGACAGCCGGATGATGTTGGTCGACAGCGACTGCGAGCGCAGCGCATTGAGCAACTGGCTGTTGGTCGTCATCCAGCTCTCGGCCTTGACGCCGAAGGTGCGCGCCAGCCGTGCGGCGATGTCCTTGGCGGCGAAGAGTTCGCGCACGCTGAGGTCGATTTCGGTCACCGCGCCGGGCAGGCCGAGCAGCGTCTGCGCCTGCCGCAGTCCGAGGTAGACCTGGCGCTCGTCGATGTCGCGCACGCCGAGGGTGAAAATCCCGGCGACACGAAACGCCTGCGCCTGCCCCGACGGGCCGGTGAGCCGCAGCGTGTCGCCGATGGCCAGCCCCAGGTCCGAGGCCAGCCGCGAGCCGATGAGGATTTTTTCCGCACCGACCGCAAAGCGCCCGGCGACCAGATCACGATCGACCGGAATGATGCGCACATAGCTCTGCGGGTCGATTCCGGTGATGGCTACGGCGCGCACCGCGTTGCCGCGCTGCGCAAACGCCGGGCCGGAGATCACCGGCGTGGCCGCGCTGACATCGGGCATGGCGCGGATCGCCTGCAGCACCGCGGCGGCGTTGTCGATGCCGCGCAGCCGCTGTGGCCGCGGGTCGATGCGCGACAGATACACCGTGTCCGCCACCGGCGGCGGGGTCAGCGGCACCAGATCGGCCGCCTTGACCACGATCTGCGGCTGGCTGCCCAGTGTGCGGGTGACGATATTGCCCTGCAGCGCGGTCACCAGCGCGGTGATGAACACGATGACCGCCGATCCCATGGCGATGCCGACCAGGATCAGTGCGGTCTGAGCGCGGCCGTCGCGCAGGAATTGCAGGGCGATGTTCCAGGACAGGCGCATGCGCTAGCGCCCCGGCGGAAGCGGCAATTCATTGTTGACTGCCGCACTGCTTGCCGCCGTACTCGGCAAAGGCTGCAGCCGCACACGCACGCGCTGCCCGGCGGCGATATCGCGTGCGGCGATCACCTCGTCGCCGGCGCGCAGCCCCGAACGCACCTCGGAGAGCGTCAGCCCGCGCAGCCCGAGCGCGATGCGGCGTGGCCGCGCGCGTCCGTCATCTACGACGAGCACGGTCGCGCGCTCACCGTCGACCTCACGCAGCGCATCGTTCGGCACGACCAGCGCGCGCTCGCGTCGGGCGGTGACGATATCGGCCGAGACCGTCATGTCCTGCCGCAGCCAGGTCGGCGGGTCGGGCACGCGCAGCCGCACCTCGAGCGTGCCGGTGGCACGATCGACCTGCGGCGCAAGAAAGCGCACCGTGGCCGCGAAACGCCGGTCGGGGTAGGCGTCGGCGACGCATTGCGCCGGCTGCCCCGGCCGCAACTGCCCGATGCTCTGCTCGTTGACCGGCAGCAGGATTTCTGTCGGCCCGGACATCGCCAGCGTCAGCAAGGGCTGCCCCGGCGTGACCGTGTCACCGACCTCGACATTGCGCGACAGCACCACGCCGTCGACGCCGGCGCGGATCAGCGTGCGCGCGCTCACCGCGCTGGCGGCTTGCACCGCAGCCTGCAGCGCGCGCTCCTGCGCGCCGCCGGGGGCGACCGCGTCGAATGCCGCCTGTGCGCTGGCTACCGCCTGCCGCGCATTGCGCAGCGCGGTCTGCGCCTGCTCGAGCTGCTGCGCCGAGCCGCCGCCGCTGTCGAACACGCCCTGCGCCCGGCGTGCATCGCGCTCGGCCTGCTCGAGCTGCGCCTTGGCCTGCGCCAGCGCCGCGGCCGCCTGAGGGCGCGTCTGCTCGATCAGTTGCCGCAGCGCCGCGCGCGCCTGTTCGAGCTGCGCGCTGGCCTGATCGCCGCGCAGTTCGAGCAGCACCTGCCCGGCCTTGACCGCATCGCCACGCTCGACCAGGCGCTTGACCACGGTGCCGGTGATTTCGCTCGAGACCTGCACGCGCGACGGGGTGATGACATAGCCGGTGGCGACCACGTTCTGCACCAGCGCATGCGGCGCGACGCGATAGGCCGCGACCAGCGGCGGCCGGCTGCGCCACCACAGCACCGCGCCGAGCACGGCCAGGGCGAGCGCGAGCCAAAGCAGGCGATGCAAGCGGCGGGAAGGGACAGCGGAGGCGGAGGAGGAGGGCATGCGGCAGGCGGGCGTTGCGGCAAGCGCGCATCATAAGCAGCCTCTCGCCCGGAAGTGCGATGTTTGACCAAGGCGCTTGCGCTGCGACAAACCTCTTGGCGGCGTCTTGCCTGTTCATTGCGGTTCTGGTTCAATGCAGGCACTTGACACGCACAGCCATGACCGCAAACCGCTTTTATTTTTTTGGTTTCTGGTTTTTCTCGCACCGCACCGGCGGAGGGAGAGGCTGACGCGCAGCCCGATCAAACCCCAAAAAACCGCCGGCGCCGCCCGGCGGTTTTTTTTCGGGCGGCAGGCGGCTCAAGCCACCATGTTCGACATTTCGCCAATCGATCCCAGCAGCCTGCCCGCAGGAGACCATCCGATGCAGTCCAAATCCGTCGCCGACCCGTTGCACAAGCCGCAGGAAGACAAAACCTCGCGCACCGACAACGCCCGCATCAGGCACATCGTGCCGCTGCCGCCGCCCGAACATCTGATCCGCTTTTTTCCGATTGCCGACACCCCGGTGGAGACGCTGGTGGCCGACACGCGCCAGGCCGTGCACCGCATCATCCACGGCGACGACGACCGGCTGCTGCTGGTCATCGGCCCGTGCTCGATCCACGACCCCAAGGCTGCGCTCGAGTACGCCGGGCGGCTCGCCGAGCTGCGCCGCAAGCACGCCGGCGAGCTCGAGATCGTCATGCGGGTGTATTTTGAAAAGCCGCGCACCACGGTCGGCTGGAAGGGGCTGATCAATGACCCGTATCTGGACGAGAGCTTTCGCATCGACGAGGGGCTGCGCATCGCGCGCGAGCTGCTGATCGACATCAACCGCCTGGGCGTGCCGGCGGGCAGCGAATTTCTCGACGTGATCTCGCCGCAATACATCGCCGACCTCATCTCCTGGGGAGCGATCGGCGCGCGCACCACGGAAAGCCAGGTGCACCGCGAGCTCGCCTCGGGGCTGTCTGCGCCGATCGGGTTCAAGAACGGCACCGACGGCAGCCTGCGCATCGCCATCGACGCGATTCACGCCGCGCGCCGGCCGCACTCGTTCCTGTCGGTGCACAAGAACGGGCAGGTGGCGATCGTGCAGACGCGGGGCAACAAGGATACCCATGTGATTCTGCGCGGCGGCAAGACGCCGAACTACGACGCCGCCAGCGTGCGCGCCGCCTGCGCTGCGCTCGAAGAAGCCAAGCTCGATTGCCGGCTGATGATCGACTGCTCGCACGCCAACAGCGCCAAGCAGCACATGCGCCAGCTCGACGTCGCGCGCGACATCGCCGCGCAGATGGCCGCCGGCGAGCGCTGCATCTTCGGCGTGATGGCCGAGAGCCACCTGGTCGGCGGGGCGCAAAAATTCACCCCGGGCAAGGACGATCCGGCCAAGCTCATCTACGGTCAGAGCATCACCGATGCCTGCCTGCCGTGGGACGATTCAGTCGAACTGGTGCAGGTCCTGGCCGACGGCGTCAAGGCCCGGCGCAAGCGCAAGGCGGCAAAATAGGCGCTTTGTCATCACTTGCAGGAGATCCCATGCCCGCCATACGCATCGACCTGTTCGAGGGCCGCAGCCCCGAGGTCAAGAAGCAACTGGTCGAAAACATCACCCAGGCCGTGGTCGACACCCTCAAGTGTTCGCCCGACGCGGTGGACATCATCCTCTTCGAGGTGCCCAAGTCGCACTGGGCCACGGGCGGCAAGCTCTGGAGCGAGCCGCGCGATTAACCATACGAAAGGATCAAATCATTCGCTTTTGATTGGCATTAACAAATAGATACCGCGTCAATAGACTGCCATGAACCCATCCCGCACGGCGCGGGAGTATTCGAGGAGTTGGTGTCATGGCAAGAATGCGTGCAGTCGATGCCGCGGTGCTGGTGCTGGAAAAGGAAGGCGTGCATCAGGCCTTCGGCGTGCCCGGCGCGGCGATCAACCCGCTGTATTCCGCGCTGCGCCGCAACGGCCACATCGCGCATGTGCTGGCGCGCCATGTCGAGGCCGCGTCGCACATGGCCGATGGATATTCCCGCGCCGCGCCGGGGCTGATCGGCGTGTGCATCGGCACCTCCGGCCCGGCGGGCACCGACATGATCACCGGGCTGTATTCGGCGATTGCCGATTCCATTCCCATTCTGTGCATCACCGGCCAGGCACCGCGCGCGCGGCTGTACAAGGAAGACTTCCAGGCGGTGGACATTGAGTCGATCGCCAAGCCGGTGTGCAAATGGGCGGTCACGGTGCGCGAGCCTGCGCAGGTGCCGCAGGTGTTCCAGCAGGCGTTTCACCTCATGCGCTCGGGCCGTCCCGGGCCGGTGCTGATCGACCTGCCGCTCGACGTGCAGCTCGCACAAATCGAGTTCGACCCTGACACCTATGCGCCGCTTGCGGTGTACAAGCCCGCGGCGACCCGCGCGCAGATCGAAAAGGCGCTCGACATGCTCGATGCCGCAGAGCGCCCGCTGATCGTCGCCGGTGGCGGCATCATCAACGCCGACGCCAGCGATCTGCTGGTGCAGTTTGCCGAGCTCACCGGCGTGCCGGTGATCCCGACGCTGATGGGCTGGGGCGCGATCGGCGACAGCCATCCGCTGATGGCCGGGATGGTCGGGCTGCAGACCTCGCACCGCGGCGGCAACGCCAACCTGCTCGCCTCCGACCTGGTGCTGGGCATCGGCAACCGCTGGGCCAACCGCCACACCGGCTCGCCCGAGGTGTACACCAAGGGGCGCAAGATCATCCATGTGGACATCGAGCCGACGCAGATCGGCCGGGTGTTCATGCCCGACTACGGCATCGTCTCCGACGCCAAAGCCGCGCTCGAGCTGTTCATCGCGGTGGCGCGCGAACGCAAGGCCGCAGGGCGGCTCAAGGATCGCAGCGCCTGGGCGCGCGCCTGCCGGCAGCAGGTGCAGACCCTGCTGCGCAAATGGGACTACGACCAGATCCCGATCAAGCCGCACCGGGTGTACAAGGAGATGGTCGAGTTTTTCGACGCCAACACCCGCTACGTCACCACCATCGGCCTGTCGCAGATTGCCGCGGCGCAACTGCTCAAGGTGGAAAAGCCGCGGCACTGGATCAACGCCGGCCAGGCCGGGCCGCTGGGCTGGACCATGCCGGCCGCGCTCGGCGTGGTGGTGGCCGACCCGACCGCCGATGTGGTGGCGATTTCGGGCGACTACGACTTCCAGTTTCTGATCGAGGAGTTGGCCGTGGGCGCGCAATTCAAGCTGCCCTACATCCACATCGTGGTCAACAATTCCTACCTCGGGCTGATCCGTCAGGGCCAGCGCCAGTTCGACATGGACTACTGCGTGCAACTGTCGTTCGACAACGTGAATTCGCCCGAGGTGAGCGGCTATGGCATCGACTTCGTCAAGGTCACCGAAGGGCTGGGCTGCAAGGCCATCCGCGTGTTCGACCCGAACCAGATCCAGCCCGCGCTGGCGCAGGCGCGCAGGCTGATGAAGGACTATGCCGTTCCCGTGGTGGTCGAGATCATTCTGGAGCGCGTGACCAATATCGCGATGGGCGCCGAAATCGACGCCATCACCGAGTTCGACCCCGTCATCGACCTGCAACCTGCTTGAGGTCTGAACCATGCCCAAATTCGCCGCCAATCTCACCATGCTCTTCACCGAAGAGCCGTTCATCGACCGCTTCGAGGCCGCCGCCCGCGCCGGATTCAAGGCGGTGGAATTCCTCTTTCCCTACGCCCACACCGCCCAGCAGGTGCGCAACGCCGCGCTGCAAGCCGGGGTGCAGATCGTGCTGCACAACCTGCCCGCGGGCGACTGGGACGCGGGCGAGCGCGGCATCGCCTGCCTGCCCGAGCGCGTGGCCGAATTCCGCGACGGCGTGGCCCAGGCGATCGACTACGCGAAGACCCTGGGCGTGACCCAGCTCAACTGCCTGGCGGGCAAGGCGCCTGCCGGTGCCGACCCCGCCGTGCTGCACGCCACCCTGATCGACAACCTGCGCTACGCCGCCGGGCAGCTCGGCAGGCATGGCATCCGCCTGCTGATCGAGCCGATCAACACCTTCGACATCCCGGGCTTCTACCTCAACCGCACGCAGCAGGCGATCGACCTCATCGACGCCGTCGGCAGCGACAACCTGTTCCTGCAGTACGACATCTACCACATGCAGCGCATGGAAGGCGAGCTCGCTGCGACCCTGCAAAAGCACCTGCCGCGCATCGCGCATGTGCAACTGGCCGACAACCCCGGCCGCCACGAGCCGGGCACCGGCGAGATCAACTACCGCTTCCTGTTCCAGCATCTCGACCGCATCGGCTATGGCGGCTGGATCGGCTGCGAATACAAGCCCAAAACCACCACCACCGCGGGTCTGGGCTGGCTGGCCGCGGTGTAAACACAAACACAGACCAAAACGGAGATTCGCATGGCAACTCTTGGATTCATCGGCCTGGGCATCATGGGCGCGCCGATGGCGGGCCACCTGCTCGCTGGCGGGCATACGCTCTACGTCCACACCCGCAGCAAAGTCCCGCAGGCGCTGCTCAATGCCGGGGCCAGGCCCTGCGCCAGCGCCGCGGAGGTGGCGCGGCAGGCCGACATCATTTTCACCATGGTGCCCGACACGCCCGATGTGCAGCAGGTGCTGTTTGGCGACGGCGGCGTGGCCCAGGGCTTGAGCCCGGGCAAGATCGTGGTCGACATGAGCTCGATCGGGCCGATGGAAACCAAGGACTTCGCCCGCCGCATCAACGCGCTGGGCTGCGAGTATCTCGACGCGCCGGTGTCGGGCGGCGAGGTCGGCGCCAAGGCGGCCACACTCACCATCATGGTCGGCGGCAGGCAGGAGACCTTTGACAAGGTCTTGCCGCTGTTTCAACTCATGGGCAAGAACATCACCCTGGTCGGCGGCAATGGCGACGGCCAGACCTGCAAGGTCGCCAACCAGATCATCGTCGCGCTCAACATCCAGGCCGTGGCCGAAGCGCTGCTGTTTGCCAGCAAGGCCGGCGCCGATCCGGCCAAGGTGCGGCAGGCGCTGATGGGCGGGTTTGCCGCCTCGCGCATTCTCGAAGTGCACGGCGAGCGCATGATCAAGCGCACCTTCCAGCCCGGCTTTCGCATCAATCTTCACCAGAAAGACCTGAACCTTGCGCTGTCCGGGGCCCGGCAGCTCGGCGTGGCGCTGCCCAATACGGCGGTAGCGCAGCAGCTCATGTCGGCCTGCGCCGCCAACGGCATGGACGCGCTCGACCATTCCGCGCTGTGCCGCGCGGTGGAGCTGATGAGCCACCACACCATCGCGCCGGATGCGTGACGTCCACGGCCGACCCGCCATGACTCTGCCCGACCCCGCGACCCAGCCGATCGCCTTTTTGCGCGCGCTGTTCGACCTGGCCGTCGCTCGCGCGCAGCCCGAGCGGGTGCTGCCCGCGCATCTGCCGCCGCCACCCAAGGGGCGCACCCTGGTGCTCGGCGCGGGCAAGGCCAGCGGGGCGATGGCGCTGGCGCTCGAACAGGCATGGCCGACGGACGCGCCGCTGTCCGGTCTGGTGGTCACGCGCTACGGCTACGTGCCGCCGAGTTGGCATGCGCAGCCGCGGCGCATCGAACTGGTCGAGGCCGCGCACCCCGTGCCCGACGCCGCAGGTGAAACCGCGGCGCGGCGCATGCTCACGCTCGCGCAAGGCTTGACCGCCGACGATCTGGTGATCTGCCTGATCTCGGGCGGCGGCTCGGCGCTGCTCGCGCTGCCCGCGCAAGGGCTGACGCTGGCCGACAAGCAGCGCATCAATCGCGAACTGCTGCTGAGCGGTGCGACCATTGCCGAGATGAACTGCGTGCGCAAGCATCTGTCGGCGATCAAGGGCGGGCGACTGGCCGCGGCCTGCGCCCCGGCGCAGGTGCTCACCCTGCTGATTTCCGATGTGCCCGGCGACGATCCGGCGGTGATCGCCAGCGGCCCCACCGTGCCCGATCCCACCACCTGCGCCGACGCGCTGGCGATCATCGATCGCTACCGCATCGACATTCCCGCGCCGGTGCGCGCCGCGCTGCAAAGCGGTGCGCTGGAAACCCCCAAGCCCGGCGACCCGGTGTTCGACGGCCACCGGGTGGAGATGATCGCCACCCCGCGGCAGATGCTGCAGGCCGCGGCCGACGCCTGTGCACAGGCCGGTCTGCCCGCCCACCTCCTGGCCGACGACATGGAGGGCGAGTCGCGCGACATCGCGCTGGCGCACGCGGCCATCGCCCGCAACGTGGCGCGGCACGGCACGCCGTTTGCCCGCCCCTGCGTGCTGCTGTCCGGCGGCGAGACCACGGTGACCGTGGCCAAGGACAGCCTCGCCGGCAAGGGTGGGCGCGGCACCGAGTTTTTGCTGGCGCTGGCACTGGCGCTGCAGGGCGAGCCCGGCGTCCATGCACTGGCCGGCGACACCGACGGCATCGACGGCAGCGAGGACAACGCCGGCGCCTGGATCACCCCCGACACCCTCGCGCGCGCCCGCGCCGCCGGCTTGAACCCGCGCGCCATGCTCGACCGCCATGACGCCTACACGCTGTTTGCCGCCACCGGCGACCTGCTGGTCACCGGCCCGACCTATACCAATGTCAACGATTTCCGCGCGGTGCTGATCGGCCCCGGTTGATGCGGCACGCACGGGACGACGGCGGCGCGCCCCTATCCCAACCCGCTGCCCACGGGGATGGGCGGCACCGCGCTTGCCAGCGCGAGAAAATTGCGCAGCGGCGGCTGCGCATCGCCCTGCCGCCACGCCAGCAGCACGTCGGTGCTGGCCTGCATGTCGGCGAGCGGACGGTAGGCGACGAAGGGCAGCTGCGCGCGCTGCATCGACGCGGCGACGATGCCCACACCCAGCCCGGCGGAAATCAGCCCGATCAGTGTGGGCATTTCGTGCACCTCCTGCGCGATGCGCGGGGTAAATCCGGCCTGCGCGCACAGCGCCAGGGTCTGCGCGCGCAGGCCCGATCCCAGGCTGGCGCTGTAGAGCACGAAAGGCTGATCGCGCAGTGCGGCCAATTGCACCGCTGGCTGCGCCGCCAACGGATGGTCGGCATGGATCGCCACGAGCAGCGGCTCGCGCTGCACCACCAGCGTGGAAATCCGCGCATCGTCGATCGACGGGGTGTGGCGCAAAAAACCCAGGTCGAGCCGGTCCGCCAGCAAATCGTCGATCTGCGCCTGCGAGGGTTGCTCGCGCAAGTCGAGCGTCACCTGCGGCCAGGCGGCGCGAAAGTCGCGCAGCAGCCGCGGCATCACATCGGTGAACGGCATCGACCCGGCGAAACCGATGCGCAGCCGTCCGGCCTCGCCGCGGCCGGCCTGCCGTGTCTGGGTGACCGCATGCGCGACCGCGTCGAGAATGCCGCGGGCCAGAGGCAGCAGGGCGTCGCCCGCGGCGGTGCGCTGCACGCCGCCGCGACCGCGAGTGAACAGCGGCACGCCGAGCTCGGCTTCGAGCGCGCGGATCTGCTGGCTGAGCGGCGGCTGCGACACATGCAGCCGTTGCGCCGCGCGCGAGAAATGGCGCTCCTCGGCCACGGCCACGAAATAGCGCAGATGGCGCAGTTCCATATCGAAAACATCTCAAACGTTCAGAAAATGATATTTCACATATCGAATCGCCGCATCTAAGCTCAGGAATGTGTTGCCGTGCCCGCGCCTTGCGGCCTGACCATGTCCTGATTCCCATGTCCGCCACCCTGCTGCCCGTGTCCACGCCCGCGTCCGAACGCCCGCCCGAGTGGCTGCGCCGCGCTGCGGTCAGCGCGGCCGGAATGTGCGCGTTTTTCACCATGTATGTCACGCAGGGCCTGCTGCCCAGCTTGCAGGCGGTGTTTCATGCCAGCGTGGCCGAACTCAGCCTGACCATCACGGTCACCACTCTGGCGGTGGCGCTGGCCGCGCCGTTTTCCGGCATCGCGGCAGACCGCTTGGGCCGCAAGCGGGTGCTGCTGGCTTCGCTTGCCGGGCTGGCGCTGTCGACTCTGCTGGCGGCCACGGCCCAGAGCCTGCACGGCCTGCTGGTGTGGCGTGCGGTCGAAGGGCTGTGCATACCCGGGGTGTTCACTGCCACGGTGGCCTACATCAGCGAGGAGTGGCAGCCGTCGGACGTGCCTGCGGTGACCGCGCTCTACATCTCCGGTTCGGTCGCCGGGGGATTTCTCGGGCGCTTCATCGCCGGCATGGTCACCGCGCATGCCGACTGGCAGGCGGCGTTCGTGGTGCTGGGCGGGGTCAATTTTTTGTTCCTGCTGCTGATCGCCCGCGGCCTGCCGGCGTCGCGCCGGTTCCACGCCAGCGCGGGCGGACTGCGCGCGGCGCTCGCGGGATTTGCGCCGCACCTGCGCAATCCGCGACTGCTGGGCACCTATGCCATCGGCTTTGGCATTCTGTTCTCGCAGGTCTGCACCTTTACCTATGTGAGCTTTCACCTGGCCGCCGCGCCCTACCACTTCGACCTGAAGGATCTGAGCCTGCTGTTCACGGTCTATCTGGTGGGCATGGTGGCCACGCCGCTGGCGGGCAAGTTGGCGTGGCGCTTCGGCAAGCGCCGGGTCTTCATCACTGCGGTGGGGTTGGGCGCATGCGGCATGCTGCTGACGCTGCTCAGCCCGGTGTGGGCGATCGTGGCAGGGCTCACGCTGAGTTCGGGCGGGGTGTTCATCGCGCAGTCGATGGCCACTGCACAAGTGCCTGCGCTGGCCGGGCAGGCGCGGTCCTCGGCGGTCGGGCTGTATGTGCTGTGCTACTACATCGGCGGCAGCGTCGGCGCTTTCGGTCCGGCCTGGATCTGGACGCACGCCGGCTGGGCCGGGTGTGTGACGCTGGTGCTGCTGGTGCAGCTGGCCATCGGCGCAGCGGCGTGGCGCATCTGGGATGTGCCTACACCAGCCGCGCGATGATGTAGGCCAGGAACGACAGCAGCAGGCTCGATCCAAACGGAAAAACCCACTCGCGGCCGAACAGCCGGATGGTGAAATCCAGCGGCATGCGCCCGATGCCCAAGCGCCGCAGGTGCGGCAGCAGCGCCGAGAACACGATCGACGCCAGGATGAACACGATCAGCCAGCGCATCGCCCAATCGCCTCACAAGGTGTGGGTGCGATCGCCGCGGGCAAAGCCGCGCAGCGGCAGATCAATCACCCCGCGGCCCAGCGCGATGACCTTGAACAGCTCGCCCATTTCGCTCTCGCCCAGCAGCTTGTTGACCGCGGCAGTCTGGCGCAGATAGTGCGAGCCGCCGGGGGCGGCGGTCGCCGCGCACAGCGCCGCGGCGCTGCTGGGCGCCACCGGCGGCGGCCCGGCGGCAAATTCCTCGGCCACCAAATCGAGCAAGCCGCAGTTGAGCAAAAAGTTCGCCTGGCTGGTGTAGCCCAGCACGTCCATTCCGGCGTCCTGCGCGGCCAGCGCCACTGCGGTGAAATCGACATGCGCGGTGATATCGGTCAGCCCCGGCCAGAGCAGCACGTCGTCGAGCGCGCGGTGGCGGTAGTGCGCGCGCAGCGTGCCCATGTGGCGCTGCGGGTGGTAATACTCGCGCTGCGGAAAGCCGTAGTCGATGAACAGCGCCACGCCGCGCGAGAGCCGCTCGGCCAGGGTGCGCACAAAGGCCAGCGCCTGCGGGTGAATTTCGGTGACGCTGCCCACTGGCAGCGCCTGCGCCTCGGGGTCGGGCGGCCGCAGCAGGGTCGGACGGTCGGCAAACACCAGATCGTCGCCTTCCTGCGCCACGCCGCGCTCCATCCAGCCGTTTTCATGCCGCGCGAGCAGCTTCACCGGCATGGCGTCGAGCACCTCGTTGCCGATGACCACGGCCTCGAACGCGTCGGGCAGGCGGCGCCACCATTGCACCCGGTCGGCCAGGTGCGTCGCAATGCGCTGCAGCGTGTCCATCTGCAGGTGCTTGAGCGCGCCCGACACCTCGACGATGGCGTACTGCCGCGGTGCGCAGCCCAGGCGATCGAGTTCGGCGAGCACCTGCGCCGCCAGCTTGCCCGAACCCGCACCAAATTCCACCACCGTCTGCAGCCCGGTGTGCTGCAACACCTGCGCGACCTGCGCCGCGACGGTGCGGCCAAACAGCGGCGAGAGTTCGGGCGCGGTGACAAAATCGCTGTCGCTGCCGAAGTCGCCAAACTGCCCGGCCTGCCCGGTGTAGTAGCCCAGCCCCGGTGCGTACAGCGCCTGCTGCATGTAGGCGTCGAACGGCAGCCAGCCGCCGCCTGCGTGCAGAGCAGCCCGCAGTTGCGCAAGGAGTTGCGCGCTGCGCTCCAGCGCCATCGGGGCAGGGGCCGGTAGACTTGAATGCCGTTCGTTCACCAGTCCATTCTAGAAAGCATGCCGCCCGCAGCCTCTGTTGCCCCAGGTTCCCGACCCGTCGCGCTGGTCACTGGCGGCGCGCACCGGCTCGGGCGCGAGATCGTGCTGCATCTGGCCGCGCACGGCTGGGATGTGGCGGTGCACTACCACCGTTCGGCGCAGGCCGCGTTTGACGTGTGCAGCGCGGCGCAGGCTGCGGGTGCGCGGGCTGCTGCAGTGTGCGCCGATCTGGCCGACCCCGCCGCGGTGCAGGCGCTGCTGCCGCAGGCGGCGCACGCGCTGGGCCAAGTGGACGCGGTGGTGAACAACGCCGCGCTGTTCGAGTTCGACGACGCACGGCACTTCAGCGTGGACGCGGCGCGGCGCCACTACCAGATCAACACCATTGCCCCGGTGCTGCTGGCGCAGGCGCTGCATGCGCACTTGAGCGCGCGCGGTGCGCAGGGCTGCGTGGTGAATTTGCTCGACCAGAAGTTGAGCAATCCCGATCCCGATTACCTGTCGTACACCCTGTCCAAGGCTGCGCTGCAAGCGGCCACCGTGGCGCTGGCGCAGGCGCTGGCCCCCGTGCTGCGCGTGGTCGGCGTGGCCCCCGGGCTGATGCTGCCCTCCGGCCCGATGACCGAGGACGAATTTGCCCGCGTGCACAGCCGCACCCCGCTGCAGCGCGGCAGCACCCCGCAGGACGTGGCGCAGGCCGTGCACTTTGCGCTGCAGGCGCGCGCGATCACCGGTACCACCCTGCTGGTCGACGGCGGCCAGCATCTTGCGGGCACCGGGCGCGACGTGCTCTTTGCCCTGCGCGAGCAGCCCAACATTTCAAACTAGGAATCCCACCAT
>JBMFIE010000015.1:0-22740 GCA_049976465.1 Thiomonas sp.
CTGCTGGCCTTTGGCACGCTGTTTGGCTTCTGGGGCATCTTGCTGGCGCTGCCTGCGGGCGCGGTGCTGCTGGTTGTGGCGCGCCGCCTGCTGGCCTGGTACCGCCAGAGCGCGCTGTTCGTCTGACGCATGACCTCGACTGCACCGCAACGCCCTGCACCGAACGCCAGTCTGGCCGCGCGCCAGCACATCCTGCCACTGGACTGGGAGCCAAGCCAGACACTGGACAATTTCGAGGTCGGCACGCACCGCGACAACGCCCTGGCGCTGCAGGCCCTGCACGATCTGTTGCAACAGCGCGACCACAGCGCCCTCTACTTCTGGGGCGAAACCGGCAGCGGCAAGAGTCATCTGCTGTGGGCCGCGTGCCATGCGCTGCAGCAGCAGGGCCGCTGGGCGCTGCTGCTCACACCACGCACGCCGGCCTCCTCCTGGCCGGACGTCCATGATCTGCTGACGCAGAGCGCCGGCGGGCTGCTGGCGGTGGATGACGCGCAGCACCTCGTCGACTGGCAGCAGGACTGGCTGTTCGGCCTGTACAACGCCGCGCGCACCGCCAGACTTGCCTTTCTCGCCAGCGGCACCACGGCCCCGGCGGCCCTGCCGCTGCGTGCCGATCTGCGCACCCGTCTGAGCTGGGGTCTGGCGCTGCGCCTGAGCCCACCGGACGACGCCGTGCGCGCCAGTGTGCTGCAACGCCTGGCACATGACCGCGGCTATGCCCTCAGCCCCGAACTGCTGCACTACATGCAAACCCACCTCAGCCGCGACCTGTCCCGCCTGTCCGTCCTGATGGCCGCGTTCGACCGCTATGCTCTGGCCACGCAGCGCCCAGCCACCGTGCCTCTGCTCAAGGCCCTCCTGGCGGAGCAGCCGCAATTGCTGCAAACCGCCCCGCACGAGACCTCTGGCGACTGAGCATTCCACACCATGTCATCACACTCCATGCGCAAGCTCGCTCTGTTCGACCTCGACAACACCCTCATCCCCTTCGACTCCGACCACGCCTTCGGGCAATTCGTTGCCGAGCTGGGCTGGGTCGACGCCGAACAGCACCGCCAGCAGAATGAAGCGTTCTATCGCCAGTACAAGGCCGGCACGCTCGATCTCGCCGCCTACCTGCGCTTCGCCCTGCAACCCATCGCCGGGCGCGACCTTGCCGAACTGCACGCGGCCCACGCGGCGTTCATGCGCGACGTGGTGCTGCCGCAAATGCAGCCCGCCGCGCAGCAACTGGTCAACCGTCACAAGGAGGCGGGCGATCTGTGCTGCATCGTCACCGCCACCAACACCTTCGTGACCCGCCCAATTGCCGATGCATTCGGCGTGGAACACCTCATCGGTGTGGAACTCGAACATGACGCCCAGGGCCGCTACACCGGCAACTGGGTGGGCACCCCGTCGTTCCGCGAAGGCAAGATCGTCCGTACCGAACAGTGGCTGGCCTCGCTGGGGCTGGGCTGGGGCGACTTCGACCAGATCTGGTTCTACAGCGACTCGATCAACGACCGCCCCCTCCTCGAACACGCCACCCATCCCGTGGTTGTCCACCCCGACCCGCTGCTGGCCCAGCTTGCCCGCGAAAAGGGCTGGCCCACATTGCAGTTGCACCATCCATGATCAGAAAATTCATCTCCCGCCTGTTCAACCCCGACAAGGCGCAGGGCTCGACACAGCGCCGTGGTCGCCGCCGCGAGCTGCCGCGCGGCGAGCACCAGATCGACGCCAGCCGCATTCCAGCCAACGCCCGCAACACGGTGCAGACCCTGCAGCAAGCCGGCTATGAGGCCTATATCGTGGGTGGCGCCGTGCGCGACCTGCTGCTGGGCCACAAGCCGAAAGATTTCGACGTCGCCACCAACGCCACGCCCGAGCAGGTCAAGCCGTTGTTCAAGCGCGCCTTCATCATCGGCCGACGCTTTCGCATCGTGCATGTCATGTACGGGCGCGACATCATCGAAGTCTCCACCTACCGCGCACTGCACGACGCGCAGGCGGCCGAGTCGGTCAGCGGCAACGAGCGCACCTCACGCAAGGCGCTGGCCGACAAGACCCTGGCCGTGGACAGCAGCGGCCGCGTGCTGCGCGACAACGTCTGGGGCACGCTCGATGACGATGCAGAGCGCCGCGACTTCACCATCAACGCCCTGTACTACGACCCGATCCGCGACGTCGTGGTCGACTATCACCAGGGCATGGACGACCTGAAAAAGCGCCGCCTGCGCATGATCGGCGACCCCGCTGCACGCTACCGCGAAGACCCGGTGCGCATGCTGCGCATCGCCCGCTTCGCCGCCAAGCTGGGCTTCGACATCGACCCCGCCACGCTCGCGCCGATTGCCACCAGCGCCGATCTGCTGGCCAACGTCCCCGCCGCGCGCCTGTTCGACGAAACCATCAAGCTGCTGCAGACCGGTCACGCCGTCGCCTCGCTGCAGCAACTGCGCCGCCTGGGGCTGCACCACGGCCTGCTGCCGCTGCTCGATCCGGTGCTCGAAAAGCCCGAAGGCGAGCGCTTCATCACCTCGGCGCTGGAAGACACCGACGCGCGCATCGCCCAGGGCAAGACCGCCAGCCCGAGCTTCCTGTTTGCCTGTCTGCTCTGGCACGACGTGGAGCAACGCTGGAACACCCTGCTGGCAGAGGGCATCACCCCCCTGATGGCCCTCGACCAGGCCGCGGACGAAGTGCTTGCGGCACAGGCCGAGCGGCTGGCCATTCAGCGGCGCATTGCCACCGACATGCGGGAAATCTGGTCGCTGCAATCGCGCTTCGAGCGCCGCACGCCGCGTTACGCCAACAGCCTGGTCGAGCATCCCCGGTTCCGCGCCGCCTTCGACTTTCTCAGCCTGCGCGCCCGCAGCGGCCAGGCCGAGCAGGAACTGGTGCAATGGTGGGACGACTTTCAATTCGCCGACGCCGACGTTCGCGCCGAGATGCTGGCCTCCGCCCCGCAACCCAGCGCAGCGACCAAGGCCAAACGGCGGCGGCGGCGCAAAAAACCGGCTGCTGCCCCCGAGTCCGGCAACGGCTCCGACGCACCACAGAACAACTGAATCCCGATGTCCTGCGCCGATGATGTCGTGGCCTTCGTCGCCTTGGGCGCGAATCTGGGCGACGGCGCTGCCGCGCTGCAGGCTGCAGTGCAAGCCATCGATGCCTTGCCGCTGGTGCGGGTTGTGGCCCGCTCCAGCCTCTATCGCACCGCGCCGCAACAATCCAGCGGGCCGGACTACTGGAATGCGGTCATCAAGCTGCAGACCGCGCAGTCGCCGGACGCGCTGCTCGACGCCCTGCTGCGCATCGAATCCAGCATGGGTCGCGAGCGCCCCAGCGGCGCCATCAATGCCCCACGCACTCTCGACCTGGACTTGCTGATGTACGGCACCCTGCGCCGCCAGACCCCGGTGCTGACATTGCCGCATCCTCGCATGGTGCAGCGCGCCTTTGTGCTGGCCCCGCTGGCCGAGGTCTGGCCGGAGGGCACACTGGAAGGCGTTGCTGCTGCCGAACTGGCTGCCCGGCGCATTGCCGAGGGCCAGCGCATCGAGCGGCTCGGCCCGCTGTGATCAACTGCCGCCAAAAAACCGCTGCAGGACATAGGCGAGCCCGCCGGTCAGCGAGCCCACGCCCATGAACAGCGCGAAGATCACCACCAGAACCGGCCCCCAGCCGTTCGCGCTGCGGCGGCTCTGGGCGGCGTTCCAGCGCGCATCCCATTTCTCATCCGAGGTCAGGCCGATGACCAGGGTCTGCACCACGACCGCAATCACCACGGCGACAAACACGCCGAGCAGCACCCAAGTCAGCATGTCATCCTGACCCTTCTGCACGAAGCGGTACAGGCCATACAGCCCGACGAGGAACAAAGGGCCATGCACCCAGGCCCAGGAATCGCGCCAGCCATGCAGGTAGAAGCGATGCCCGCCGAAGACGCCGGTCAGCAGGGCCAGCAAAGAGGCCATGAATTTGTTCCTGAAACCCGTTTGGTTGGTCATGGTCGGCACTCAGGCAGGGGTTGTCTCGGCGCCCGCGCCAAGCGCACGTTGCATCAGCACCACATCGAGCCAGCGCTCGAATTTCCACCCCACTGCGGGCAAGCGCCCCATTTCGGTGAATCCCTTGGCACCATGCACGCCGATGGAACCGGCATTGGCCGCGTCTCCGATGACCGCAAGCATCTGCCGCGCGCCGCATGCCGTGCAGGCGTCGATCAGCGCATCGAGCAGGCGCCCGCCCAGTCCCTGGCGCTGCGCTTCCGGTGCGATGTAGATGGAATCCTCCACAGTGAACCGGAACGCCTCCCTTGGACGAAACCAGTTGGCGTAGGCAAAGCCCATCACCAGACCGCCCTCAGCGCGTGTGGCGACCAGCCAGGGCAGACCGCGGGACGCGACCTCCTGCATGCGGCGCTGCATCTCCGGTTCGTCTGGAGGCTGCGTCTCGAAAGTGCCCGTGCCATGCAGGACGTGGTGACGGTAGATTGCCGTGATGGATGCGAGATCGGCTGCAGTGGCGGGGCGTATCGAAAATTCCGGCATGGGGTGCTGTGCGCGCATTGGTCGTGTTTATAATGGCGAGTTTATCCGAGTGTTGCTTTTCCTCATCCGCACGCGCCTTGCCCTGAAGCGATGCCGAGAAAAAGGGGAAGCGCTGAATCGACACTGAAGCGGCTGAAATGCCCGCACCAACAGACCGTCCAAAGCTTGTCCCAAGCGCACCACACCGCGAAGCATCGCCGTGTGGTGGCGCCCAAGGCCCGCACATTGGCGGTTGACGGCGGGCAGAACAGACGCCCTCATCACCGGCCACGGTCAACCCCGCAGGCCCCGTTTTTTTGACAAGGAAGCAAAATGGTTGTGATCCGTTTGACCCGTGCCGGCGCCAAGTCGCACCCCTTCTACCACATCGTGGCCACCGATTCCCGCAGCCGCCGCGACGGCCGCTACATCGAGCGTCTGGGCTATTACAACCCGGTTGCGCGTGGTGCCGAAGTGCCCCTGCACATCGCTGCAGAGCGCCTGAACCACTGGACCAGTGTCGGTGCGCAAGTCTCGCCCACTGTGCAGCGTCTGGTGAAAACCGCGAAAAAGTCGGCTCCGGCTGCAGCCTGAACCGCAAGATTCTTGCCTGAGAGCGGCGGGCAGACAGTGTGTCTTCACGCCGCTTTTTGCTTTCTGCTTCTCTGACAACCTAGCCGCCGTGACTGCGCCGGACGATCTCTACCAAGTCGGCCATGTGCTCGATGCCTGGGGCGTGCGTGGCTGGGTGAAAGTTGCACCCGACGATCCGCAGGCCGCCGCGCTGCTCAAGGCCAAGACCTGGTGGCTGAGCCGACCGGGCTTCGACGGAGCGGAAAAGCCCTATCAGGTGCGTCTGGCGCGTCGTCACGGCAGCGCGATCGTCGCCCTTCTCGATGGCTCGGAAGACCGCAGCGCGGCCGAAGCCCTGCGCGGCCATCAGATCGCCGTCCGGCGCGCCGATTTCCCTCCGGCAGAGGCGGACGAGTTCTACTGGGCCGACCTGATCGGCTGCAAGGTGCTGAGCCCGCAAGGCGACGATCTGGGCACGGTCATCGGCTTGCTCGACAGCGCTGCCCACGCAGTCCTGCGCCTGCAGATCCCGGGCGTGAGCCCAGATGCCAAGACGCGCGAGCGGCTCATTCCCTTTGTCGATGCCTACATCGACTCGGTTGATCTGCCCTCCAGAACCATCGTCGCGCAGTGGGACGCCAGTTACGACTGACGCCATGCCGCGTTTCGATGTCATCAGCCTGTTTCCCGCCTACTTCGAGCCGCTGAAGCACCATGGCGTCTCGCGCCGGGCATTCGACTCGGGGCAGATGCAACTGGAATGCTGGAATCCGCGCGATTTCACCACCGACGCCCACCGCACCATCGACGACCGCCCCTATGGTGGCGGCCCCGGCATGGTGATGCTGGCCGAACCGCTGGAACGCACGATCGACGCCATTGCCACGGCGAGGCAGCGAGCGGCTCAGCCCGCTGCGCCGGTCTGGCTGTTCTCTCCCACAGGACGGCGCATCGACCAGAAGCTGGTGGACGACCTGGCGCAATCGGACGGAGTGACGCTGCTCTGTGCCCGCTATGAGGGCGTCGATCAGCGCCTGATCGATCGGCGGGTGGACGCCGAAATCAGTCTCGGGGACTTTGTGCTGTCAGGCGGGGAAATCCCGGCACTGGCGCTGCTCGATGCCGTCAGCCGCCTGCTGCCTGGCGTGCTGGGCAGCGCGCAATCTGCACAACAGGACAGTTTCTCCGACGGCCTGCTCGACTGCCCGCATTACACCCGCCCGGAGGTCTATGACGGCCAGGCAGTTCCCGAGGCATTGCTCAGCGGCGACCATGCGCGCATCGCGCAGTGGCGACGCGAGCAATCCCTGCGGCTGACCCTCCAACGCCGCCCGGACCTGATCGCACAATTGACCAAGACTCAGTCCCTCACCAAAAGCGACCTCAAGCTCCTGAGCGCTCTGGGCTATACTCTGCAGGTTTGATCCTCTGCTGTTTTCGTTGCACGACATCCCCCGCGCGTGACGCGCTTGCGAGCAACGGCCAACACCTTTGATAAATCCAGACAGCAAGATCATTGGAGCCCCAACATGAATCTGATCGCAACCCTCGAACAGGAAGAAATCGCCCGCGTCAGCGCTGGCAAGAACTTTCCCCAATTCAATCCCGGCGACACCGTGGTCGTGTCGGTCAAGGTGGTTGAAGGCAACCGCAAACGGAACCAGGCGTATGAAGGCGTGGTGATCGCCAAGCGCAACCGTGGCCTGAACTCCAGCTTCATCGTGCGCAAGATTTCCGCTGGCGAAGGCGTGGAACGCACCTTCCAGCTCTACTCCCCGCAGATCGCCTCGATCGAAGTCAAGCGCCGTGGCGATGTGCGCCGTGCCAAGCTGTATTACCTGCGCGACCGTTCGGGCAAGTCGGCCCGCATCAAGGAAAAGCTGGTGCTTCGCTCTGCTGCAACCCAACAGACCGCGACGGCAGAAGCCTGATCTTTTGAAGCAGCGCCACGTTCCAGCGTGGCTTGCCAAAAAAGCCGACTTGCGCCGCATGTCGGCTTTTTTGTTGTCCCGCCCCACTCACCTTGTCTGAATCCCGCGCCAAGACCATCGACCCCGAGGACGCACGCTTCCTCGGATGCGACGACACCTTGCCCGCCGTGCCGGACGTCGATCTCACCCCGGAGCGACTGCGGCAACGCTTTGCCCGCCCGCCCGCCTGGCAACCCGAACTGTTTGAAGATTCGCTGCGCCTGAACAGCCTGCCTCTGCGCGGCGCAGCGGTGCTGGTTGCGCTGGTGCCGCGCCCGCACGGCGTGCAGGTGCTGCTCACCCGTCGCACCCTTGCGCTGCACGAGCATGCCGGTCAGATCAGCTTTCCCGGTGGTCGTTGCGATCGCCAGGATCTCCACCCTGCCGCCACGGCCCTGCGCGAAGCGCACGAGGAAATCGGCCTGCATCCGGCAGGAACGGAAGTGCTGGGCACCCTGCCCCTGTATTGCACCGCTTCGCGCTATGCGGTGACGCCAGTCGTTGCCTTGCTGGAGCACACCGAGGGCATGCAGGCCCAACCGGACGAGGTCAGTGAAGTGTTCGAAGTGCCCCTGCGCTTTCTCATGGACCCGCGCCACCACGAGCACCGGGAGTGGACGCCCGCAGGCGAAGACACCCTGCAGTCTGCGGCGCTGCGCCGCCGGTTTCTGGTGATGCCGTATGTCGAGGG
The DNA here is from genome assembly GCA_049976465.1 of Thiomonas sp. GTDB lineage: Bacteria > Pseudomonadota > Gammaproteobacteria > Burkholderiales > Burkholderiaceae_C > Thiomonas. The sequence goes on from JBMFIE010000015.1 coordinate 7,755, forward strand.
CGACCGGCGCTATGTCATCTGGGGCGCCACGGCGGCGATGCTGCGCAACTTGTATCGGCTGCTGATTGCGTAGGATAGACGCATGGCTTTTCTCTCCGTCCTGATCGCCCTGCTGATCGAGCAGCTCAAGCCCCTGGGTCGTGGCAGCGCCGTCTATCGGCTTCGGCAGCATCTGGCGGATCTGGCCTCGCGCAATTTCGATGCGGGACAATCGCGGCACGGCGTCGCCGCCTGGTTCATCGCCGTCCTGCTGCCCAGCCTCATCACGCTGGCCATCTACCTTCTCGCCTTGCACTACAGCCTGCTGCTGGCCTTGGCATGGAATATTGCGGTGCTGTATTTCACCCTCGGTTTTCGTCAGTTCAGCCACTACTTCACCGACATCCAGGATGCGCTCAATCACAACGATGCCTCGGCTGCACGCAGCCTGCTCAAGCAGTGGAAGGCGCTGGACACGGTGGACATGAGCACCAGCGACATCACCCAGCAGACCATCGAGCATGCACTGGTGTCGGTGCAGCGCTATGTGCTGGGGGTGTTTTTCTGGTTCATCCTGCCGATCGGTCCGGCGGGTGCCGTGCTGTATCGCCTCAGCGACTATGTTGCGGGCAAATGGAACCAGGCCGACAGCGAGGCCAGCCCGGCCCTGCGCAGCTTTGCGCAAAAGGCCTTCGACCTGCTCGACTGGATTCCGGCCCGATTGACTGCCAGCGGCTATGCCATCGTGGGCAACTTCGAGGATGCGGTGGACGTCTGGCGCGGCTATGCGCAGCTCTGGCCCAACCGCAACACAGGCGTGATGCTGGCCTCAGCCGCTGGTGCGGTCGGCATTCGGCTGGGCGCCACCGCAGGTTTGCCCCCCGCCCCCCCCACGGAGCCGGGCTGGACGCAGGAGAGCGAAAACGATCTGGCAGGCAGCACCGCTGAGATGCCCGGCGCCATTCCCCAGCCCGCCCACTTGCGCAATGTGGTGGGGCTGGTGTGGCGCTCGGTGTTGCTGTGGATGCTGCTGCTGGCCATGCTCAGCGTGGTGAGCTGGGTGAACTGACCACCTCCAGCGCACCGCACCCAGCGATTGCCGCTCGGTGCAGTCGCGCTGCACGCCCTGGATCAACCGACGAGCAATGCATTGACCCGGCGCACATAGGCCGCCGGATCGTCGAGCTGACCGCCTTCGGCCAGCAGCGCCTGATCGAACACCACCTGCGCCAGATCGCCGGCATGGGTTTCGTCCTGTGCCACGCGCTGGACCAGCGCATGGCCGGGGTTGATCTCCAGCACGGGCTTGGTGGGCATTTCATTGCGCCCGGCCTGCTTGAGCAGGCGCGCCAGATGGGCGCTCATGCCGTCTTCGGTTGCCACCAGACAGGCGGGAGAGTCCACCAGACGCTCGGACACGCGCACATCCTGCACCCGCTCGCCCAGAGCCTCCTTGAAGCGCGCGATCAGCGCCTGGTGATCGGCGGACTGCTTCGAGTCGTCCTTGGCCTCCTCTGGCTTGTCCTGCTCGCCCTTCACCGCGCTGAGATCGACCGCACCGCGCGCCACCGACTGCAAGGGCTTGCCCTCGAAATCGTTGAGAAAGCCCAGCATCCATTCGTCCACCCGATCGGTGAGCAGCAGCACCTCGATGCCCTTCTTGCGGAAGATTTCGAGCTGCGGGCTGGAGCGGGCGATTTTCGGCGTCTCGGCAGTGATGTAGTAGATGGCCTTCTGGCCCTCCTTCATCCGCGCGACATAGTCGGCCAGCGACACGCTTTGCGCATCATCCTCGTTGTGGGTGGAGGCGGCGCGCAGCAGCTTGGCCAAGCGCTCGCGATTGGCGAAGTCCTCGCCGAAGCCTTCCTTGAGGACCGCGCCGAATTCCTTCCAGAACGCGGCGTACTTGTCGCGCTCGGCCTGGTCTTCGCTGCCCGCCAGGTCTTCGAGCATGGCCAGCACGCGCTTGACCGAACCTTCGCGGATGGCGCGCACATCGCGGCTTTCCTGCAGCATTTCACGCGAGACGTTGAGCGGCAGATCGGCGCTGTCGATCACCCCACGCACGAAGCGCAGGTAGGTCGGCATCAGGCTTTCGGCATCGTCGGTGATGAACACGCGCTTGACATACAGCTTGACCCCGGCCTTCTGCTGCCGGTCCCACAGGTCCATCGGCGCCTTGGACGGGATGTAGAGCAGTTGGGTGTATTCGCTGCGGCCCTCGACGCGGTTGTGCGTCCAGCGAAGCGGCGGGTTGCTGTCGCCGCTGAGCTGCTTGTAGAACTCCAGATACTGCGCTTCGGTGATGTCGGATTTGCTGCGCGTCCACAGTGCGGCCGCGCTGTTGATCTGTTCCCACTCGTCGGTGGCGACGTATTTGCTCTGCTCGGCGTCCCAGCGCTCCTTGCGCATCTCGATGGGCAGGGAGATGTGGTCGGAGTATTTGCCGATCAGGTCTTTGAGGGTCCAGACCCGCAGGTATTTGTCGATCTTGTCCTCATGCGGCGTGTCTTCGGCGTCGGGCCGCAGGTGCAGGATGACGTCGGTGCCGCGTTTGGCGCGGTGGATGGTTTCCACGGTGAACTCACCCGTGCCGTCGGACACCCAGCGCACGCCTTCGCTCTCGGCCATGCCAGCCTTGCGCGACTCCACGGTGATGCGATCGGCCACCATGAACCCCGAGTAGAAGCCCACGCCAAACTGGCCGATCAGCGCGGCATCGGGCTTTTGCTTGTCGCCAAGCTTCTGCATGAATTCGCGCGTGCCGGACTTGGCGATGGTGCCCAGATGTTCCACCGCATCGTCCAGACTCAGGCCGATGCCGTTGTCACTGATGGTCAGCGTGCGGGCGTCCGCGTCGACCGCAATGCGGATGCGCAGATCGGCATCGCCCTCCATCAGCGCGGCATCATCAATGGCCTGGAAACGCAGCTTGTCGCAGGCATCCGAGGCGTTGGAGATGAGTTCGCGCAGAAAGATGTCGCGATTCGAATACAGCGAGTGGGTCACGAGATGCAATAGCTGGCGCACCTCGGCCTGGAAAGCATGGGTATGCGCGGGGGCAGACGTTTCGGTGGTTTGTTCTGTGCTCATGGTGTGTGAGGGAAACGAAGAGAAAAAAACCTGCGCTGGCACATGCGGTCAAACACGCAAAAATCAAGACGCCGCCGTCGCAACGGGCGGAAGACCTGCCGCCAAGGAAGGCATGCCCGCCAGACGCGGCAAGGCGCGCAGGGCATTCGATGTGGTCTGCGCCGCGGTCTGCTCCAGCGACCAGCCGCGCAGCGCCGCCATGGTTTGCGCAATGCGAGGCAACTGCTCCGGCGAATTGGGCGCAGGCGGCGCCTGCGGCGGCGCGTTGCGCGGGCGGTAGAGCCAGAGCGGCGGAATATCGGGAGCGTCGGTTTCGAGCACGGGCACGGTGTCTGGCACCTCCGCCAGCAAGCGGCGGATGTTGAGCGCGCGCTCAAAGGTCATCGCGCCGCCAAAGCCCAGCGCAAAGCCCAGATCGATGAAGCCATGCGCCTGCTGCATGCTGCCGTTGAACGCATGGGCGATGCCCGCAGGTCGTCCGGCAGCAAACCCGGTGCGGCGCAATCCGGCAAGCAGAGCGTCCTGCGATTTGCGCACATGCAGGATCACCGGCAGGTCGAGGTCGCGGGCAATGCGCAACTGCGCGGCGTAGAAATGCTGTTGCCGATCCCGGTCCAGTCCGGGAACAAAGAAGTCCAGTCCGATCTCGCCGATGCCGACGAACAAGGGGTCTGCCAGCGCCAGTTCTGCCTCCCGCCGCAGCGCGTCCAGATCGGAGTCGCGCGCCCGTTCGACGTAGAGCGGATGAATGCCCAGCGCATAGGCCCAGCCGCACTGCCGGGCCAGGGTCTGCACCGTGGCGAAATGGCTGCGCTCCACCGCTGGAATCACGCCGCTCGCCACCCCGGCCAGGCGCGCGCGCGCAGCCACCTCCAGTGCGTGGCCGCCAAATTCGGCCGCATCCAGATGGGCGTGGGTGTCGAGCCAGATCGGGTGGGTACGCATGCAGTCAGCCTTCTTGGGGAGTCCACATCTTGCAATCAATGTAAAAAATCACAATTCTGGGAAAAACGAGGGAATCGCTTGGGCAAACAGCGTGAAAAACCTGGAAAATCTGGGGCTTACACGTATTGATTCACGGACCCGCTCCGGTCAGGAGAGGCTCTGAAGTTGAATCCAAACAATCAAGCCGCCCATGCAACGCCGTCATTTTCTGCAATCCCTCGCCCAGAGTCGCCTGTTCGCCAACCCCCTGGGGCGCAAGAGTCTGCTTGGGCTGGGACTGCTCGGGGCGGGTGCCACAAAAAACGCCGCGCAGGCTGCCGCCTGTGCATGCGGACAATGCCCCGACTGCATGCAAGGCTCCGCAAGCCCCGAAACCACGCCCGCTGTCGCTTTTTACTACGGCGCGCGCATTCCGGTGGACGACCTGCGCGCATTCGACTGGGTGGTGCTGGAGCCGCAGCATGCGCTGGCGCAAGACCCGCGCATCGTTTCCGCTCTGAGCCCAGACACGCTGGCGCTGGCGTATGTCTCGATCGGTGAGGTCACGCCCGAGCGTCCGTACTACCCCGACATGCCCAAGGCCTGGCTGCCCGCGTCGAACGCCGCCTGGGGTTCGCGCGTGGTTGACCAAACCGCTGCCGGCTGGCCGCAGTTTTTGCGCGAGCGCATCGTCAAGCCGCTGTGGGACGCGGGGTTTCGCGCGTTTTTTCTCGACACCCTCGATTCATACCAACTGCTGGCCAAGACCCCGCAGGCCCGGCAGCAGCAGGCGCAGGCGCTCGCCGAAACCTTGCGCAGCCTGGTGGCCGCTTTTCCAGGCATCCGGCTGATGTTCAACCGCGGCTTCGAACTGGTCGATGCCACGCTGGCGCCGAGCATTCTCGCGGTGGCGGCGGAATCGCTCTACCGCGGCTGGGATCAGGGCAGCTCGCGCTATGTCGAGGTCAGCGCGTCCGATCGCCAATGGCTGCTCGCGCGGTTTGACGACATGCGCACCCGGTTCAAGCTGCCATGCATCGCGATCGACTACTGCGCGCCGGCTGATCGCGCGCTGGCACGGCAGACTGCGCAAAAAATCGCCGCGCACGGCCTGATCCCGTGGGTGGCCGATCCGGCGCTGGAGAGCCTGGGTGTGGGGTCGGTGGAACTGGTGCCGCGCCGCGTGCTGCTGCTGCATTCCTGCGAGCAGGGCGACAGCCCCGAACTGCAGGCGCAAAGCGCGCATCTCTATGGCGCGATGCCGCTGGAATATCTGGGTCTGGTGCCCGAGTATCGCTATGTCGGCGCGTCCGCCATCACCGAGCCGCTGGCCGGGCGTTATGCGGCCATCGTGCTCTATCCCGATGACGGCAAGGTGCCGCCGGACATCCGCGCCCTGCTCAAGCGCGCCAAGGCCGAAGGCGTGCCGGTGGCCGTGCTGGGATACGCCGATCTGGATGTGCTGGCCGAGCTGGGTGAGCAGGTCGGCAACGCCCCGCTGGCTGCGCCGATCAAGGTGCAGCGCCAGCCGGGCACGCCCAACGGCGAGGTCATCCCGCTGATCAGTGCGCAGGATACCGCCCAACTGGTCGCCGGGCCTGGGTCGCAAGTCTGGCTGCAGGCCACCGGCGCAGACGGGCAGACCATGGACGGCGCGGCCATCACCCCCTGGGGCGGCTATGCGATGGGGGCGTTCGGGCTGTTCAACCTGCCGGGCAACACCGGCACGCGCTGGGCGATCGACCCGGTCGAGTTCTTCCGCGCCGCGCTGCGCGTGGGCGACGATCCGATGCCCGACATCACCACCCGCACCGGGCGGCGGGTGTTTTTTGTGCATTTCGACGGCGACGGCTGGCCCAACGCCTGCGACCGGCCCGGCTCGCCGCTGGCCTGCGAGGTGCTGGTCAGCGAATTCCTCGAACAGTACAAGGTGCCCACGCTGGCCTCGGTGATCATCGGCGAGATCAGCCATGAGGGCCTCTACCCCAAGCTGGCCGATACCTCGCAGAAATGGGCGCGGCGCATGTACGCGCTGCCCTGGGTCGAGGTGGGCAGCCACACCTGGTCGCATCCGTTCAACTGGGTTGCCGCCAGCGAAACGCACAGCCTCGGCAAGGAGACAAAAAGTCTTCCCTACGGCAACTACCTGCCGCTGCCCAACTACACCTTCAGCACCAGGAGCAATGTCATCGAGGCCGCGCAGTACATCAATGAGAAGCTCTGCCCGCCCGGCAAGAAGTGCGACATGATTCTCTGGCCCGGTGACTGCAACCCGCCGAATGAGGCCGTGGCCATGGCCTATGAATACGGCCTGGGCAATATCAACGGCGGCGGTGCGCCAATCAACAAAACCCGGCCCACGCTGTCTGAGATCTGGCCGATGGGGATCCCGAAGGGCAAATATTTCCAGGTCTATGCACCGTGCTCGAACGAGGAGAGCTACACGCACAACTGGACCGGCTCCTATTTCGGCTTCGAGCGCGTGATCGAGAGCTATCAGATGACCGATACTCCGCGCCGCTTCAAGCCGATCGACGTCTATTACCACCCCTACATCGTCACCAAGGCCGCCGGAGCAAAAAGCCTGCACACGGTGTATCAGTGGGCCCTCAAACAAGCGACGCACGCCATCTATGCCCATCAATACTTCCGCAGCGTGCTCGCCTGGCGGCAGGCCACGGTCGCGCGGCGGCTCTCCGGTGGCTGGCGGCTGCGCGGCGGTGCCGAGTTGCGGCAATGGGCGCAGCCGGTCAGCGCCGCCAAGCCCGTGCTGGCACAGTGCCGCAATCTCGCCGGCTGGAACGCGCATGGGCAGCGGCGGTACCTGCATGCCAGTGCGGCCGAGGTCGTCCTGCAGACCGGTCCCGCCAGCGCAGCCCTGCCGAGGCTGGTCGAGGCCAACGCCGATCTCACGCAATGGGCCGTGCAAACCAGCGGTACGGTGCAACTGCGATTGCAGGGCCATCTGCCGGTCGAGGCAGTTTTCGATCTTCCGCCCGGATGGTCGGCACAGGCTGCCAGCGGGGTGAGCGTGGACAGCACGCCAGCAGGCGTGCGCGTGCGCAGCAACGGGACCACGGTCGACCTCGTCTTGAAGCGGGCTTGATCGACAATTGGTGCCAATGCAGGACAGCCCCCGCCCCGCCGCGCGCGATCCGCTGCACATCTCTCCCGATGATCCGCAGCGCAGCCGGTTGTTTCCGCGCGGCGCCCTGCTCGGCCTGGCCGTGCTTTGCGCCGGCACGCTGGCGCTGGTCTATCCGGGGCAGAACCTGATCCCCCTGCTGGCCACCAGCACCGACGACGCCCTGGCCATCGATTACCTGCGCCACCTGGTGCGTCTGCGCGGCGACGACATCGCCCTGCGGCTGATGCTGGCGCAGCGCTATATGCACATCGGCCAGCCGCAAAAGGCACTGGACGCGCTAGGCACGCTGCAAAGCCCGCAGGCCGATGCGCTGCGGCTGCAGATCTGGGAGAGGCGCTGGTTCGATGCCCGGGCGCTGCACCAGCCCGTCAAGGAGGCGCAGGCACGGCAGGCGCTTTTGGCCCTGCTGCAGCGCCACCAACCCGACAGCTACACCGCCTGGCGCGACGCCGTGCTGTTGCTGCAGGGGCTGGACGCGCCGCAAGCCGCGCAGCGGCTGGCTCCAATGGTGACCCAGTACCTGCCGCTGCCACCTGCGGCCGCGCAACAGGCCGCGCAACTGCTCGTCGGCCTGCATGCCTATGCCTTGGCCGCACAGGTGCTGTTCGACACCGCCAGGGCCCGGGTCACACCGGCCGAGCGCAACAGCCTGATCCAGGCAGCCGCGCGGGCGCTGCTGGCATCCGGCCAGCCCGCATTTGCCTACCGCCAGACCGCTGCGGCGCTCGGCTCGGGTCCAATCGCCCCCGACATGGCCTGGTTCATGGTGCAACTGGCGCTGGGCGCAGACCGACCCAGCGACGCAAGGCTTTGGCTACAGCGGGCGGTCGATCTGAACCTGCCCGCGGCACAACTCGGCCAGGCGCTCAGCCCCGCGCAACGCGAACTGGCCTGGCAGGTGCTGCTCGCCGGCGGCGACCTACGCGGCGCGGTGCGCATTGCCGATGCCGCGCTCGCCCAGCAGCCGGGCGACCGCACTTGGGCCGAACGCCGCGCGCAGGTGCTGGAGTGGAACGGCCAGCCCGAAGCGGCGATGCAGCAGTGGATCGCCCTGCTGCGCGCCCAGTTCAGCCGCCAGGCGCTCGACCAGCTCTACCGCCTGGCGCTGGCGCTGCATTCGAGCAGCGGGTTGGACACATACTGGGAACAGCGCGCAGCGCACACCACGCTGACCGCCGCCGAGTGGCTGCAGTATGCCCAGGCGCTGGAAGTGCGCGGCCACCCGGAGCAGGCGGTGCGCATCCTGCGCCAGGCTGCGGTCAAGGAACCTGCGGTGCTGCCCGCGCTGGCCTGGCTGCTGGGCAATCTAGGCGACATCGACGCATCCCTGGCCACCTACGCCGAGGCCATGCAGCGCGGCACGCTCGACCTGCGCGGCAGCATCGACTATGCGATCGCATTGCTGCAAAACGGCCGGTTCGAGCAGGCGCGGCAGGTGCTCGAAGCCACACAACATCTGCCCGGCAATCCGGACTGCGGCCCCGGATCGAGCGGCACGGTGCGGGTTGAAGGCGAAACAGCTGCAGCAGCCCCGCCGTGCGGCGACCTCAGCCTGCTCGCCGCGCATCAAGGGCTGCTGGGTGACATCGCCTGGGACATGGGTGAGCAGCGCCGTGCCGAAGCCGCCTACGGCAGCCTCTGGAACACCCCCGAGCTGCGCGACCGCATCAAACCCTATCAACTGCAGCGCTACATTCTTCTGGTGCAAAAGTCGCAGGGCGATGCCGTGGCGCTGCGTCTGCTGCCGCAGGCCTGGGCCAAGGCGCCTTCGGAGGCGCTGGCGTTGCTGTGGCTGCAAGCGCTGGTGCGCCAACCCAGCCAGCAGGGCATCGACCAGTGGCAACGCGTGGTGCTGGACAGCGAGGCCGGCGCCCCGCTGCGCGAGCAGCCGCAGATGTACGCCGCCCGCGCGCAGGTCTGGCGGGCGCTGGGCCGCGCCGATCTGGCGCTGGCCGATCTGCGCACCGCGCTGCGCCTGTCGCCAAACGACACCGATAACCAGATCGCGCTGCTGTGGATGGAGATCGACACCAACCAACCCGACGCCCTGCGGGCAGACATGGCACGGTATGCCCGCGGCCTGCAGCGCCTGCCCGATGGCCTGGACGTGCTTTCCGCCGCCGCACAGACCGTGGGCGACAGCGCGGCTGCGCTGCGCTACAGCCAGGCCCTCTACCCCCGCAGGAAGACCGACCCACTCTGGCTGCTGAACTATGGCGACCTGCTGGCGCAGGCGGGCGACGACCGCCGCGCCCGGGCAGCCTACGACCAGGCGTGGGCGCTGCTGCAACAGCCGCGCAAGCCCACCGCACCCGGCAAAACTACGGAAAAGGATCTGGACGACCTGCTCGCCCGGCTGCGCCTGAGCCACGGGCGGCTGGACGCTGCCGGCCAGCAGGCGCTGCTCGCCCGGTTGCGCGACAAGCTGCGCAGCGGCACGCTGACCAGCCAGCAAGCCCTGCAGGCCAACGCCGCGATCGCCGACTGGCTGCTGCGGCTGGACACCAACTCGGCGGCGCGCTGGTGGCTGGCGCGGCGCGTGCTCACCCCGGCAGCACGGCAATCGATCGAGCTGCAGATGGCGCTGCGCGACAACGACCGCGAGGCCGTCAACCACTTGCTGCAGCAAGGCGCGGCGCGCCACTTGCTGCCGCAGGACAAGCCCGAGGCCGAGCGCATCGCCGGCAAGCCGCTTGCGGCGCTGGCCGAGGCCGAACAGGTGCTAGAGGCCGCCGCCGAACGCGGCCAGGACAACCCGGCGCTGCAGCGGCTCGCGCGGCAGACCGCCGAGCAACAGCTCGCGCTGGCGCACCGCGCCACCCTCACGCTGGAACATCGCCAGATCGACAGCGTGGTGCGGCAGGGGCCGGTGCTGCGGCTGTCGCTACAGCTCGGCGGGCAGTGGCGCGTGCTGGCGCAGGTCAGCCGTCAGCCCATGCACAGCAACAACGCCGCCGCGCTGGCCGCTGTGCCCTCCACCTGGAGCGATGCGCAAATCGGCGCGCAGTGGCAAGGTGAACACACGCGGATCGGTGCCGCACTCACGCACAACACCGCAGTCGGCACGCTCAACGGCTGGCGCATCGACGCGGCCACGCAACTGCCGGGCCATGTGCGCGCCGAGCTGCAAGCCGAGCACAACGCCGTGGCCGACGAATCCGGCCCGCTGCAGATCGCAGGCCGCCGCGACCGGCTGCAGTTGCGACTGTCGCGCGACCTCGGCCGTGCCTGGGTCGATCTGAGCACCGCAGTGATGAAGTACGACACCCGCCGCGGCGACCCGCTCGGGCATGGCACGAGCACTCAGTTCGCGCTCGGCCTGTGGCTGCGCCGGGAAGAGCCCGACCTCAGCGTCAGGCTGCTCGGATACTCCAACCGGTTCAGCGCCAATGCCGACCCACCGCTGCCCCCCTACGCCCCACTGGTTCCGGGCGGCGCCGCGCCGAACGCGGCCTTTTTCATCCCGGCCGGGGACGATGTATTCGGCCTGGGGCTGGGTTTCAACATGGCGCACAGCGACACCTACACCCGCCGCTGGCTGCCGTATGCCGAGGTCGATGTGCTGCAATCGCGCAGATTGGGGCTGACCAACAACCTCAACCTGGGCATCCACGGCCCGGTGTTCGGCCCGGACGAACTGTCCTTGAGCTACCAGCGCCAGCAGAACACCTCGGGTCTGAACCGCCAGTGGAGTGTGCAATACCGGCTGTGGTTCGGCCGCTGACCGCGTTCTTTTGTTTGATGATGCAGGAGAAATCCATGACCCGATCCTTTCCCTCGCGCCGCGCTGCGCTCGGTCTTCTCGGTGCGGCGGTGTTGCCGCTGGCCGGCTGCGCCGTGACTGCCCTGCCGGCGCAGACACTCTCGATTCCGGCGGACACCAAATTCGCCGTGCTGCCGCTGGCCAACGCCACCGACGTGCCAATGGTCGAGCGACGGGCGCAGGCCATCACCGTGTCGCTGCTGCAGCAAAAGGGGCTGCGCGATGTGCTGGTCTATCCGCAGAAGGCGAGCGACAACCCGCTGGATGCCGAGCCCGCGGTCAGCAGCGCGCAGGCGCTGGCCTGGGCCAGGCAGCAGGGCGCGCGCTACGCGCTGTCGGGCACGGTCACCGAGTGGCGCTACAAGACCGGAGTGGACAGCGAGCCCGCCGTGGGCATCACCCTGCAGGTCATCGATGTGCCCACCGGCCAGGTGGTCTGGAGCGCCAGCGGCGGGCGCTCGGGCTGGGGCTATCAGGCGCTGTCTGCCGTGGGGCAGTCGCAGATCGAGGCTTTGCTGCGCGGCATCCGCGTGACCACCGCAGCGGCCAAGTCCTGAGCCTCGCTGCCCGCCGGTCTGCATGAAACTCGACAAACTCTCCACCCGGGTCACGCGCCGCATGCGCGGGCCAGGCGCGCGCTTGCGCTGGCAGTGGCTGCGCTACTGGCGGCCGAACACCCGGTCCGGGCGGTTGGTGGCGATGGTCGAGAGCGTGTTGTTGCCAGTGCTGGTGCTCTGGCTGGGGTGGAAACTGCGGCCGACCGATCCGCTGGGCGTGCATGCCGGATTTCCGTGGGGCTGGTTCGGCCCCTGGCTGATCGCGGTGCGCTACGGCGCGGGATACGGCCTGTTCGGTGTGGCACTCTACGCCGGGTTTTGGAAATTTGGCCCGCTGCTGATCACTGCGCTTCCCGCAGAACCCTTTCCCGCCGAGTTCTTTCTCGGCGGCATGCTGATGACCCTGATCCTGGGCGAATTCGGCGCGGCGTTCCGCAATCGGCAGGTGCTGCACCGCGAGACGGTCAAGGATCTCACCGCACGGCTGGAGCGCACCAAGCGGCGGCTGTTCGTCATCAAGGAAGCGCTGTCCACGCTGGAGCAGGAGCTCGCAGACCGGCCGATGACCCTGCGCGACGCCCTGCTCGACCTGCGGCGCACCTTCGTCTTCCAGGGCAATCGCCCGGCGCTGTCCGCTCCCGAATCGATCGCCGGGCTGCCAGCGCCGCGCCCGCTGCCCGATCCACGCGCCTTCCTGCAGTTGCTCAGCCAGTCGTGCCGACTGGTCGAAGCGGGCATTTTTGTGCGCGAGATCAACCCGCAGGGGCTGCAATGGCGGCTGGTCGCCGCGCTGGGTCAGGATCTACCACCGCTCGATCAGGATGACCTGCTGATCAGTCGCACCCTGGAGACGCACCAGGCGGTGCATGTGGCGCAGGCGGCGCTGCGCGAATCAGCGCAGGATCTGCCCTGGGTGTTTGCCGCCCCGCTGCGCCTGGACGAGTACGACGAAGTGGACGCACTGCTGGCAGTGCATACCATGCCGTTCATGTCCTTCGAGGAAAACAATCTGCAGCGCCTGCAGGTGCTGTGCGCCTCGTATCTCGACTTCAGTCAGCTCGAACTCGCGGTCGCTGACGTGCGCTCGGCCTGGGTGCAGGCGCCGATTGGGCTGCAGCAGGAGTGGGCGCAGCTCAGCGATCTGGGGCGCAACTTCAAGCTGCGCAGCTACTGCGCGGTGTGGAGCGGACAAGGCCGGGTCAGCGACGAGGTGCTGGCCGAATTCGCCGGGCTGCAGCCGGTGGAGAGCTCCACCTGGACGCTCAAGGGGCGCGGCGGCAAGCCGGCGCTGGTGGTGTTGCTGCCGCTACTCAGCCCGGCCGGTCTGGCCAACTATCGCCGCGACATGGCGATGCAACTCGGCCAGATTCTCGCCCGCAGCAGCCAGCGGCCGGATCAGGCCTTCGATCTGGACTTTCTCGAGGTGAATGGGGCGCCGGGCTTTCGTGAGCTGCACCGTCTGCTGTCGAGCCCACCGCCCGGGTCCCCGGCGCCTGCGCAGGCCGGGTCACGCACATGAGTCCGCTGTTTTACAAGCTCGGCACGGTCATCATCGCCTTCGAGACGGTGGCCGCATGGCTGCTGGTGAGCCGCAGTGACATCGACCTGCTGCTGTTCTGGCTCGTCCACGGCACCGCCGCGGTGCTGCTGGGCATTTTGCTGTGGACGCTACTGCCTGCCCCGTTGCGCCGGCCGCGGCGCCTGTCGCTGAGTCTGCTGACCGTGCTGGCGCTGTTCTTTCCCATCGTCGGCGTGTTCGGGTTGCTGCTCGCCGCGCGGCTGGCGCACTGGCTGCCGCTGCGGCAGCGACTGACCGACCATCTGCGGCAGGCGCCCGAGCTGCAGGTATATGCGGTGTCGCACATCAGCGATGCGCAGCAGCGTGAACTACCCCCGGGGCAGACCGCCCGCATCGCCCGCGACCAGAGCCAGCCACAGGCGCGGCGCATCCGCGCCGTGCTGGCGCTGCGCGAGATGTCGCCGCGCATGGCCCTGCCGGTGCTGCGCAGGCTGCTGTCCGACCCTGACGAAGAAATCCGGCTGCTCGCCTACGGCATCAGCAACACCTGGGAACAGCGCCTGACCGACAGCCTGCAGCAGGCGCTGCGCGAGATCGAGGCGCTGCGCCAGGCCGCAGCCAGCGGTCCGGCACTGGCGCGCGCCGCGCAGCGCGTGGCCGAACTGCAGATGGAATTCATCTATCAGGGGTTGGCGCAAGGCGACCTGCGCGACTTTGCGCTCGAACAGGCGCTGCACTACTGCCAGATCGCCCGCGACGCGCTGCCGCAGGACACCGGGCTGCAGCTGATGTTTCTGCGTCTGTCGCTGGCTGCCGGACACACCGCCAACGCCCGCGCCGCGCTCGAGCTGTTGGCCGCGCAGGGTGCCAGCCCCACATTGTGGCGGCCCTACGCCGCCGAACTGGAATGGACCCTGCGTCGCTTCGACCGCATTGCCGCAACCCTGCAGCCGCTGGGCACACGCCAGGTGGCACCGCGCCTGCGCCCAGTGGTGCGGCTCTGGCAGGCAATCCCCGCAGGCGCAGCGCCGGCGCCGACCATCGGCCTCGAACCGGCCGTGCCCCGACCGGGCGACGCACCAGTCGCCCCGACAGTGACGCCCAGGCCAGGCCCGCTGGATGACACTGACCGTTTGCTGCTCGGCTGACCTGCGATGAATCGCCCTACCCCGCCCCAGCCCGACTTTTCCGACACCCAGCCGCTGCCGCACGACGCTGCAGCCGAGATCGATGTCATGTTGCTGCTCGAAGGCACCTATCCCTACGTGTCGGGTGGGGTGTCGAGCTGGGTGCACCAGATCGTCAGCGGCTTTGCCGACCTGCGCTTTCATCTGGTGTTCCTCGGCTCGCGCGAGCAGGACTACGGCAAGCCGCGCTACCAGATGCCGTCCAATGTAGTCGGCCTGACCCATCACTACCTGTTCAGCGAGGCGGTGCTGCCGCCTGCGCGCGAGGTGCGCGGCGACGCCAGGACGGCCGAACTGGTCGAGCAGCTGCACACCCTGATCCGTGAGGGCAAGGATCGCGCCAGCCGTGCCGAGGTGCTGCGCGCCAGTCTCGAAGCCATGCAGGACAGGCTCGACCTGCATTATTTTTTGCATTCGCACCAGTCCTGGGCGTATCTGACCGAGCAGTACCAGCTGCGCTGCACCGACCCGTCTTTCGTCGACTATTTCTGGACGGTGCGCACCATGCACACCCCGATCTGGACCCTGGCGACGCTGGCCCGCACATTGCCGCGCGCCAGGGTCTATCACACGGTCTCCACCGGCTATGCCGGGTATCTGGGCGCGGTGCTGGCGCGGCTGTACGACAAGCCGCTGATCCTGTCGGAACACGGCATCTACACCAAGGAGCGGCGCATCGACCTGTTCTCGGCCAACTGGATCAGCGACAACACCCCGGTTCTGGAGCGCACCGCGGGCGACGCGGGGTATTTTCGCCAGCTGTGGATTCGGCTGTTCGAGACGCTCGGGCGCATGTGCTACGACGCGGCCGATCCG
>JBMFIE010000016.1:0-22434 GCA_049976465.1 Thiomonas sp.
CGCGCTCCAGACGCATGTGCTCCGTGGGGAACAGCGGCGTCAGGTTCTCGAACATGATTTTGTTCTTGTTTTCCTCCGGGGTCACGCCGTTGACCCTGTCCACCTTGACCAGCGCGAAGTAACGCTCGCCGTCCTTGGGCACACGCACTTCGCCCTCGATCGAGTCGCCAGTGTGCAGGTTGAAGCGACGGATCTGGCTGGGCGAGATGTAAATGTCGTCGGGCGAGGCCATGTAGCTCGACTCGGGAGCGCGCAGAAAGCCGAAGCCGTCGGGCAGCACTTCCAGACAGCCGTCGCCGAACACCTGCTCGCCGTTGCGCGCCACGCGCTTGAGAATGGCGAACATCAGCTCCTGCTTGCGCAAGCGGCTGGCGTTCTCGATCTCCAGGGACTGCGCCATTTCGAGCAGTTTGGAGACGTGCGTCGCTTTGAGTTCGGACAGATGCATGATGAAAAGCTCGCGGGGGCTTGGATAGGGCTGCAGTCGCCTGGGCGGTACATGAACCAGTTGGCGGTTCACGCGGGCAGCGTCAAACGAGTGGGACGAGGGGAAAGTGATGCGCCGTGTTCGGGTTCACGGCGGGCAGCGGCAGAAGGTCGGCAGCCGCTGCAGGCGTTGCGCGGCGGTATCGACCGCGCAACACAACGACAGAAGGAATTATAGATGGGCGTCGACGAAGGCAGCCAGTTGGGACTTGGATGCGGCGCCGACCTTGTTGGCGGCCAGTTCGCCGTTCTTGAACAGCAGCAGGGTGGGGATGCCACGGATGCCGAACTTGGCGGGAATGGTGCGGTTCTCGTCGACATTGACCTTCATGATCGCGAGCTTGCCTTGATATTCGCTGGCCAGTTCGTCCAACGCCGGGGCGATCATCCGGCACGGACCACACCATTCCGCCCAGAAGTCCACCAGCACGGGCACTTGGGACTTGAGCACATCCTGCTCGAAGTTCGCGTCGTTGGTGTGTTTGATTAGTTCGCTAGCCATGGTCTGGTCACCTCGATGGAAAGAATTGATGGGGATTTTGACACAAAATGTCGGGTCGGCGCGTTGTCCAGAGGGTCGCTTTGCGATCCTGGCCTGGTCTGCGCCTCGGCGGTGCCGTTGCGGCCAGCATGACGCGTCGGTCTTGGCCAAAGTGAGAGGAGGTGACGAGCCGTACCCCCGGCACTCTCGGTAAACGGCTGTGGCTGCTTCGTTCCCGACCTGACCAGGTTCACCGCGCCGCGATGCGGGGCGGCCCGTCATCCTGCATTCTAAGCGGTTTCCCTTTGCGGCTCACGGACGATGGCGCGGTTGGGTGGCCAGGGCGGTTTCAGTTGTCGGTTTCGTCCATCAGCGCACGGGCCTGCGCGATGTGGCCGCGGTAGGCGTCGAAAATCTTACGCAGCGCGGTGTCCATGTCGGTCTTGGGTGCCCAGTTCAGGTCGCGCATGGTGTTGGTGATTTTGGGCACGCGGTTTTGCACGTCCTGGTAGCCCTTGCCGTAATAGGCGCCGGAGCTGGTCTCGACCAGCTGCACCTGACGGGCAAACTCGGCATATTCGGGCATTGACGCGGCGATGCGCAGCATGCGCTCGGCCAGTTCGCGGATCGAGTGGTTGTTGGCCGGGTTGCCGATGTTGTAGATGTTGCCGCTGGCCACGCCGTTCTTGTTTTCGATGATTTTCATCAGCGCGTCGATGCCGTCGTCGATGTCGGTGAACGCACGCTTTTGATGACCGCCGTCGACCAGGCTGATGGCCTCGCCACGCACGATATGACCGAGAAACTGCGTGACCACGCGCGAGCTGCCCTCCTTGGCGGAGAAGATGGTGTCAAGGCCAGCACCGATCCAGTTGAACGGCCGAAACAAGGTGTAGTTCAGCCCTTCCTGCTGGCCATAGGCGGCAATGACCCGGTCCATGAGCTGTTTGGAGCAGGCATAGATCCAGCGCGGCTTGTTGATCGGCCCGTAGGTCAGCGGCGAGTGTTCCGGGTCGAATTCGGCGTCGCTGCTCATGCCGTAGACCTCGGAGGTGGAGGGGAACACCAGGTGCTTGCGGTGCTTGACTGCGGCGCGGACGATGGGCAGGTTGGCTTCGAAATCGAGCTCGAATACGCGCAGCGGCGCTTTCACATAGGTGGCAGGCGTGGCGATGGCCACCAGCGGCAAGATCACGTCGCACTTGCGCACGTGGTATTCGATCCATTCCTTGTTGATGGTGATGTCGCCCTCGAAGAATCTGAAGCGCGGATTGGGCAGCAGTTCGTCGATACGGTCGGTGTTCATGTCCATGCCGTAGACCTGCCAGTCGGTGGTCGACAGGATGCGTTTGGACAGGTGGTGGCCGATGAAGCCGTTGACGCCGAGGATGAGGATTTTTTTCATGGTTGCGATCCAGCGAGATTTGAGAATTGTTCTGCGCTCAGCGGCAGGCCCGGGTGGTCTGCGGCCCACAGTTCCAGCAGTTCGATCACGCCGCCGTCGCCTGCGCGTGCCAGGAGGCGGTCTCCCGCTGGATGCACGCCGGGTGCAGCGGTGGCGGGCAGGAGCGCGGCGCGTGCAGGGGAGGCCAGCCTGGCACGGGCGACGATGAAGCGCTGGCCGTGCAGCTCGAAAAACGCTCCGGGGTAGGGTGGGGCGACCGCGCGGATGAGGTTGTAGACCGCCTGCGCCGGCTGCGCCCAGTCGATGCGGCCGTCCTCCGGCTTGCGGCCCCCGAAGTAGCTTCCAGCGGCCAGGTCGTTGCGGCGGCGCGGCACCTCGCCGCGCAGCAGCTGCGGCAGCACATTCCACAGCGCGATCTCGGCTGCCACCGTGACCTTGTCGAACACGTCTTTGGCGGTGTCGTCGGGCAGGATGGGCACGGCCTGTTGCGCGACGATGTCGCCGGCGTCCGGCTTGGCCTGCATGACATGCAGTGTGGCGCCGGTCTCGGTCTCGCCGTGCAGCACCGCCCAATTCACCGGCACCCGCCCGCGGTATTTGGGCAGCAGCGAGCCGTGCATGTTCAACGCGGCGATGCGCGCGGTGGCCAGCAACCGCGCGGGCAACATGCGGCGAAAGTAGAAGGAAAACAGGTAGTCGGGCGCCAGTGCGGCCACACGGTCGATCAACGCATCACCAGGTGCTTCGTCCACAAAAGCCACCGCAATGCCGGCTTCGGCGGCCACGTCTGCGACACGGTCGAACCACAGGGATTCGGCGGGGTTGTCGGGGTGGGTGACGACCAGGTCGACCGACATACCGCGTGCCAGCAAGGTTTTGAGGCAGCGCACGCCGACGTTGTGATAGGCAAAGACGACCGCTCTCACGTGATATCGGCCTGCGATGGTTTCGCACTGGCGGACATGGGCGCGGCTTGCCGCACGAACACGCCGGGCTCGGGAGGCAGATCCTGCAGCACGGCCTGCACCAGATAGCGCGGACGACCGCGCACCTGCTCGTAGATGCGGCCGATGTACTCGCCCAGCAGACCGATGCTGAACAGCACCACGCCGAGCAGGAAGAAGGTGATGGCAAACAGGGTGAATACGCCCTGCACCTGCGCACCCTCGACGAAGCGTTGCACCATCAGGTACAGAAACAGCGCGCCCGAGGCGAGCGACAGCAGGATGCCGGAATACGACATCAGCTGCAGCGGCACCAGCGAAAAGCCGGTGACCAGGTCGAAATTCAGCCGGATGAGCTTGAACAGCGAGTATTTCGACTCGCCGGCCTGCCGCTCCTCGTGCGCCACCTCGATTTCCGTGGGGTTGAGCGCAAAGGTGTAGGCCAGCGCCGGCACGAAGGTATTGGCCTCGGTGCAGCGGTTGACCGTGTCGACCACGTGGCGGCCATAGGCGCGCAGCATGCACCCCTGGTCGGTCATGCGCACGTTGGTGATTTTTTCGCGTACCCAGTTCATCGCCCGGCTGGCGTAGCGACGGAACCAGCTGTCCTGCCGCATGCGGCGGATGGTGCCCACATAGTCGTAGCCTTCGCGCATCTTGGCGACCAATCTGGCGATTTCTTCGGGCGGATTTTGCAAATCGGCATCCAGGGTGACGACGATGGGCGCGCGGGTGTGCTCGAACCCGGCAAGGATGGCCATGTGCTGGCCGTAGTTGCCGTTGAACAGCACCACACGGGTCACATCCGGACGCAGGCGCTGCTGCGCGGCCAGCAGCGCGGCCGACCGGTCGCGGCTGCCGTCGTTGACGAACAGGATTTCGTAGGGTTCGCCCAGCGCGTCGAGCGCGGGGTAGAGGCGTGAGAACAGGGCGGGCAGGCCGGCCTCTTCGTTGTAGACCGGAACGACCACCGACACCGCAGGGTGGGAATGCAAAGTCATAGACCGAATTGTCGCAGCACGGCGTCGAGGGTGTCAGTCACTCGGGCCACGTCGCTGTCGCGCATCGCGGGGAACAGCGGCAGGGTGAGGATGGACGCGCCCACGGCCTCGGCATGCGGAAAGTCGCCGGGCGCAAAGCCGCGCGCACGGTACAGGCTGAACAGATGGATGGGCGGGTAGTGCACGCCGGTGGTGATGCCGCGGTCCTTCAGCGCCTGCATCAGCGCTGCGCGCGGCACCTGTGGCGGTGGCACGATCTGGAACATGTGCCAGTTGCTCTGGGTGAAGTCGCGCGGCGGCAGCTGCACCCCGCGTGTTTCCAGGCCGATGGCATCGCAAGCGGCGAAGTACTGCTGCGCCAGATCCCGCCGGCGGGCGTTGAATTCTTCCAGGCGCTGCAGCTGGCCCCAGCCCACGCGGGCGGCGACATCGGTGAGGTTGGATTTGCCGCCGACCACGTCCACGTCCATGCCGTCGAGTCCGCTGCGCTGCACGCCCTGCAGCCGCAGGCGCCGCGCCAGATCCGCGTCGGCATCCGGCGGCAGCACCAGGCAGCCGCCTTCGATCGAGGTGATGTTCTTGTTCGGGTGGAAGCTGAACGAGGCGAAATCGCCAAAGCTGCCGATGCGCTGGCCGCGCCAGCAGCTGCCGATGGCCTGCGCCGCGTCTTCGATCACCCGCAGGCCGTAGCGGGCTGCAGTGGCATAGATGCAATCCAGATCGGCCGGCAGACCGGCCAGATGCACCGGCAAGATGGCGCGGGTGCGTGGGGTGATCGCCGCCTCGATGCGGTTGCAGTCGATGTTGCGCGTGACCGGGTCGATATCGACGAACACCGGGGTCGCGCCCACGGTGAGGATCACATTGCTGGTCGCCACCCAGGACAGCGGCGTGGTGATGACCTCATCGCCCGAGCCGATGCCCAGCAGCCTGAGCGCCACTTCCATGGTCACCGTGCCCGAGGCAAAGGCCAGCACGGTGCGGCCGCCGAAATACTCGGACAGCGCCTGCTCGAACCGGGCGCACCACGGCCCGGTGGTGATCCAGCCCGAGCGCAGCACTTCGACGACCCCGGCGATGGTGTCGTCGTCGATGTCGGGTCGGGTGAAGGGAAGGGTGTCTTGAGAAGTCATGCGAGACAGTTCAGGCGCGGGCGACGATGACCACGCCCGCGATGATGATGGCGATGCCGACGAGCTTCTGCACGGTGAGCGCCTCGCCGAACAGCCACCAGGCGGCGAACGCAGTGACCACATAACCCAGCGACAGCATGGGGTAGGCGATGGAGACCTGGACGCGGGTGAGCGCCAGAATCCACACCACCACCGACACCGCGTAGCAGCACAACCCGAGCAGGATCTGCCATTGCAGCGCGAAATGCAGTCCGGCATGCCAGATATTCCCCGGGGTGAAGCTGAAACGCCCCACGGTGTCGGCGCCAGACTTGATGAGTAGTTGTGCCGCGGCGTTGAGCAGCACACCGGTGAGCACCAGCGCGAAGGCGACCGCGCTCATCGTGCACCTGCCTGCGCGGGCGGGGTGAGCGAAGCGCCTGCGTTCCACTGTGCAGGCAGGCGCGCGGCGGCAGCCCGCGCAGCGGCGCCGTAGTCTTGCCCCGGCTTGGCGATGACGACAAAGCGCGTGGTGCGGTAAATCACGGTCATCGGCAGGTGCAGGGCTTGCAGCGCGGGCAGGACGGACGGCGGCAGCAGCGCCAGCGGCAGCTTGTCCGCCTCCCAGCGTCTGGCGAAGTCGGCATAGGTCGGCACCCACAGCTTTGGCTGCTGCGCGATGCCGAAGTGCAGTTCGCCTTGATATTCCACCAGGGTCACGGTGCGGTCGAGGTAGAACGGCAGGGTCTGGTCATAAGTGCCCACGGCGTAAAACGGCTGGCCCGGGTGAATCCAGGGGCGGATGGCGTTCACCACGTCCTTGGTCGAAGCCGTGCGGCCCAGAATCTGGAACTGCTGGATGCCCAGCGAGAACCCCAGGGTCATCGCCACACTGACCAGGAGCACTGCCGCCGTGCGCCGCCCCTGCATTTCCCAGCGCCAGGCCATCAGACCGCTGCCCAGCGCCAGAACGGCGGTGCCTTCCAGCCACCAGCCGAACTGCTGATATAGCGCGCCGGGGGTGGTCGCGTTGCCCAGTCGGTGCAACTGCGTGAAGCCGACCACCGCCGCCAGCCCCAGCAGCGCCAGCAGCCCAAACTGCCAGCGCAGCGCGCCGCGTTGTGCCCGGTCGAGATAGTCGCCGATCAGCAGCGCAATGGCCGGGAAGATGGGCAGGATGTAGGACGGCAGCTTGGATTTGGAGATACTGAAAAACACAAAAATGAACACCGCCCAGATCAGCAACAGGCCCTGCGCATGCAGCGAACGCCCCTGCGCAGCGCCCAACGGTGTGGCGCGCATCGCCGCTTGCCGCGCGCCCTGCCACAAGGCTGGCACCAGGCTACCCAGCCACGGCAGCACCCCCAGGATCAGGATGGGGAAGAAATACCACCACGGCCCCGGTCGCTTGAGCTCATCGGTGAGAAAACGGGTGAACTGCTGGTAGATGAAAAAGTAGTCGAAAAACTCCGGGTTGCGCAGCTGCACCCAGACGAACCACGGCGCGGCAATGGCCAGAAAGATGAGCAGCCCGCTGACGATGTGCAGCCGCGTCCATAGCGCCCAGTCGCGGTAGATCAGGGTATAGAGCACGAGCACCGCGCCAGGCAGCAAAATGCCGATCAACCCCTTGGACAGCATGGCCAGCGCCATGAACGCCCAGCAGGCCCACATCCACCAGCGGGTCTGCACGCGGCTCGCGTCTGGGCGCTGCGCCAGCAGGAAGGCCATCAGACTCGCGGACATGGTGGCCGCAGTGCCCATGTCCAGCGTGTTGATGTGGCTCATCGCGTTCCAGTAGAACATGCTGGCCAGCACTGCCGCAGCGAACACCCCGGTGCGGCGGTTGAACAATCGCGCTCCGGTCCAGCCGGTGAACACAATGGACAGCAGTCCGGTCAGCCCGGTCCACAGCCGCGCCTGCCATTCGCCCTGGCCGAACATTTCGTAGGCGAGCGCCGTGGTCCAGTATTGCAGCGGCGGCTTCTCGAAATACTTGAAGCCGTCGAGCCGCGGGGTGACCCAGTCGCCGCTGGCCACCATTTCGCGCGGAATTTCGGCGTAACGGCCCTCATCGGTGGGCACGAGATCGCGCCAGCCCAAGGTGCCCAACCACAGCACCACCAGCGCGGCAAACAGCGCCCAGAGCAGGCCGCGGCCAGGACCGGCATCGGAAGTGGAAACGTTTTGCGAAGAATGCGAGATGGACATGGAAAAGGACGGGTCAGCGCAGGCCGTGCGGGCGCCGCAGCACAACCCGGCATGGTAGCGGGCGAAGTCTTGCACGCAACTGAGCGTTGGTGCTGCAATGGCTGCAGCACAGACCGAGGAGATCGACATGACCTGGCCAACCCACACCGTGACCAATCAATCGCCGCCGCTGCAGGACTACAACCTGTTCGCCGCCGACCCCGCATTGCAGGAGGCGCTGGCACGCAGCGGTGCGGCCTGGGCGCAGGACGAGTTGATGCAGCACGGGCAGGAACTCGGCACCGCGGCCAGTTTCGAGCAGGGACGGCTGGCCAACCGGTTTGGCCCCGAACTGCGCGCTTTTGACGCGCGCGGTTTTCGTCGTGACCAGGTCGGGTTTCACCCCGCCTGGCACGCGCTGATGGCCGACATCGCCCGGCGCGGTCTGCACACCGGCCCGTGGGCGCAGCCCCGGCCTGGCGCGCATGTGGCGCGGGCGGCAGGCTTTATTCTGCAGACCCAGATCGAGGCCGGGACGATGTGCCCGACGACCATGACTTATGGCGCCATCCCCGCGCTGTCACGCGACCCGGTGCTCTTGCGCGACTGGTTGCCCACCCTGCTGCGGCGCGACTACGACCCGAGCGACCAACCCTTTGCACGCAAGCGCGGCGGATTGATCGGCATGGGCATGACCGAAAAGCAGGGCGGCTCCGATCTGCGCAGCAACACCACGCAGGCCGTGCCCGACGGCGCGCACGGCTGGCGGTTGACCGGCCACAAGTGGTTTTTCTCGGCGCCGCAGTGCGACGCGCATCTGGTGTTGGCGCAGGCGCCGCAAGGCCTGAGCTGTTTTTTCGTGCCCCGCTGGGCGCCGGACGGCAGCAAAAACCCGGTGCTGATCCAGCGACTCAAGGACAAGCTGGGCAACCGCTCCAATGCCTCGGCCGAGGTGGAGTTCCAGGGCGCCTGGGGCCATCTGCTCGGAGAAGAAGGGCGCGGCATCCCGACCATTCTGGAAATGGGCACCTACACCCGGCTGGACTGCGTGCTGGGCACGACCGGGCTGATGCGTCAGGCGTTGAGTCAGGCGGTCCACCATGCGCGGCATCGTCGGGCGTTCGGCGCCGCGCTGATCGACCAGCCGCTGATGCGCAATGTGCTGGCCGACATGGCGCTGGAGGTCGAGGCCGCCATTGCGCTGGCGATGCGGCTGGCGCAGGCCTTTGACGCGCAGCATGACGAGGCGCAGCTGCTGCTGCGCCGCCTGCTGACCCCCGCAGGCAAGTTCCGCATCTGCAAGCGCGGCGCCGAGCTCGCTGCCGAAGCCATGGAAGTGCTGGGCGGAAACGGTTATGTGGAAGACGATGTGCTTGCGCGCATCTACCGCGAAATGCCGGTCAACTCCATTTGGGAGGGCTCGGGCAATGTCATGTGCCTGGACGTGCTGCGCGCCCTGGGCAAGAATCCGCGCACTGCGGATGCGCTGATGGCCGAACTCGCCCCGGCGCAGGGCCGCAACCCCCATTTCGACGCGCATGTGCAGCGTCTGTCCGCCGCTCTGAGCAGCTCCGACGACAGGCAAAGCCGTGCCCGCGCCCTGACCCACGACCTGGTGCTGGCGGTACAGGCTGCGCTGCTGCTGCAGCACGCGCCTGAGCCCATCGCGCAGGCGTTCTGCGCCACACGCCTGGGTGGAGAGTGGGGCGGGGGATTTGGCACCCTGCCGACTGCCACCGACTTCGACCTGCTGCTCGACAGGGCGTTGCAGACGGCCTGAGCGCTCGGGTCAATTCAGGATTTTGAACTTGATCGGCACCAGCACCCAGGAGGTGATGGCCTGACCGTTGCGCGTGGCGGCAACGAAACGCCATTGGGCCACCGTGGTTTCGGCGGCCTCGTCCAGCCGGGCGAAGCCACTGGACGACAGCAGCAGGACCTGCAGCGCACGACCATCCGCGCCGACCTGCACCTTGAGCAGCACCGTGCCCTCCTCCCCGAGTTGCCGCGACAGCCGGGGATAGGGCGGCGGCGGGTTGTCCAGATAGTCGGCCTTGTACGACGCCGCGGTTTCCACCGCCGGCGCTTCTGCCGGCGGTGCGGAGGGTGTCGGTGCTGTCGATGCTGTGCGCGGCCCGGCTGCGGAGCTTGGCGGGGCTGGCTTCGTGACGACGTCTGGCGCCGACGGTCCGGGCTGTGCGGACGGCGCTACCGTCTGCGGTGGGACAACCGGACGCGGCGTGGCAGGGGCGGCGGGAACGGGCGGCTGCGGTCTGGTCGGCTCCGACCGGGGCGCGGGCGCTCGGCGCACCGGCTCGGTGATGGCGGGTCTGTGGCGCGGGGGCTGCGCCGGTTGAGGTTGATTTGCGGCGGTCGGCGCCGGTTCCGGCGCGGGCGGTGCGGATGGCCTGGGCAGCTCAGGCGGGGCTTTGGCCGACTCGAGCGAAACCCACGTCAGGCGCTGCTCTGGTCTGCTAGCCGGGCTGCTGGGAGAGCGCATCAGCCAGCCCAGCAACAGCGCGTGCACAAGCAGCACGATGGCGGCGGTCGCAAGCGCGGGTAGGGGGCGGGGAGATGGAGGAATCGTGGACATCGAACACTGCTTCGCAGCGAACTTTGCGCAGGCTGCGTGAATATAATCCGACAGATTTTGCGCGCCCGAACCGTTGCGATGCCGCTGCCCAGCTGCGGCGCATGCACGGGGCCGCGAAGAACGCGCAAGCCGGCCACCGCCCTTGCCGCGAACCGCGCCCCGCACTGGCCAGATCGTCTGGCACATCATTCCAATATCCGGGCGCTCACCGGAGAAGATTCATGTTGCCCAAGTTGCCCCAAGCCGTCCTGGTTCTTGCCGACGGTTCGATTTTTCGCGGACGATCCATTGGCGCAACAGGGCAGACGGTCGGTGAAGTGGTGTTCAACACCGCGATGACCGGCTACCAGGAAATCCTCACCGACCCGAGTTACTGCCGCCAGATCGTCACCCTGACGTATCCGCACATCGGCAATGTGGGGGTCAATGCGCAGGATGTCGAGGCTGCCGCGGTGCATGCGGCCGGTTTGGTCATCAAGGATTTGCCGCCGCTGGTGTCGAACCATCGCAGCGAGCAGCCGCTGGATGCCTACCTGCGCGCCCACGGCACGGTGGCGATCGCTGGGATCGACACCCGGCGCCTGACCAGGCTGCTGCGCACCCAGGGCGCTCAGAGCGGTTGCATCATCGCCCTGGACGCCGGGCAGGCAATCGATGACGGCGTGCTGCAGACCGCGCTGCAGGCCGCACGCGGCTTTGCCGGACTGGCCGGCATGGATCTGGCGCAGGTGGTGTCGACCAAGGCACCCTATGCCTGGACGCAGACCGCCTGGTCGCCGGAGCGGGGCTACGGCGAGATGACAACGCCCAGCCGCCATGTGGTGGCGTATGACTTTGGCGTGAAGTACAACATCCTGCGCCTGCTGGCCGCGCGGGGTTGTCGCGTCACCGTGGTGCCGGCGCAAACACCCGCATCCGAGGTGTTGGCCATGCGCCCCGACGGGGTGTTCCTGTCCAACGGACCGGGCGACCCGCAGCCTTGCGATTACGCGATTGCCGCGACCCAGCAGATCATTGCCAGCGGCATGCCAACCTTCGGCATCTGCCTGGGTCACCAGATCATGGGACTGGCAGCCGGCGGCAAGAGCTTCAAGATGAAATTTGGCCACCACGGTGCCAACCATCCGGTCAAGGACCTTGACACCGGCCGTGTCTCGATCACCAGCCAGAACCACGGTTTTGCGGTGGATGCGGCCAGCCTGCCCGACACGGTGCGCATCACGCATGTCTCGCTGTTCGACGGCACCCTGCAGGGGATGGCCTGGAAGGACAGGCCCGCGTTCTGCTTCCAGGGCCACCCGGAGGCCAGCCCAGGGCCGCACGACATCGGCTATTTGTTCGACCGCTTCGTCGCCATGATGGACCGGGTCTGAGGCGGGTACGGCAGTGTTCGGCGTCATCCATCCGTGGACCTACCTGCTCGGGGTGATTTTCATCGTCCTGTTGCCCGGGCCGAATTCGCTCTACGTGCTCAGCGTAGCCGCGCAGCGCGGAGTGCGCGCGGGCTATCGTGCTGCGCTGGGCGTGTTTCTCGGTGACACGGTGCTGATGGTGCTGGCAGCAGCGGGTGCCGCGTCGCTGCTGGAGACCAACCTCACCCTCTACCACCTTGTGCAGGCCGCAGGTGCTTTGTATCTGGGCTGGCTGGGCATCAACATGCTGCGCGCGGCGCTCAGACGCTGGCGCACGCCCGACACCGGCCTGCACGCACACACACCGCATCAGCATCAGCATCAGCATCCCGAACCGCCGGCCCGCCGCCAGGAAGACCCGTTTCGCAAGGCGCTGTTCATCAGTCTGCTCAATCCCAAGGCCATCCTGTTCTTCGTGTCGTTCTTCATCCAGTTCGTCGATCCGCACTACCCGCATCCGGCGCTGTCCTTCGCCATTCTGGGGGGCATCGTCCAGACGGTCAGCCTGATCTATCTGTCAGTGCTGATCTTTGGCGGATCGCGGGTGGCCGACGCGTTTCGCCGCCGTCGCCGTCTGTCGGCGCTGACGATGGGCGCGACCGGCGCCGGGTTTTTCGGCTTTGGCATCAAGCTGGCGCTGGCTGCGACCGCGCAAACACACTGAGCTTTCACCCATCCATCCGCAACAAGAGACTCGCCCATGCCCAAGCGCAGCGATATAAAAAGCATTCTGATCATCGGCGCCGGCCCCATCGTCATCGGCCAGGCCTGCGAGTTCGACTATTCCGGCGCGCAGGCCTGCAAGGCGCTGCGCGAGGAGGGCTACAAGGTCATCCTGGTCAACAGCAATCCGGCCACCATCATGACCGACCCGGAAACGGCGGACGTGACCTACATCGAGCCCATTACCTGGCAGGTGGTCGAGGCCATCATCGAAAAAGAGCGGCCCGACGCCATCCTGCCGACCATGGGCGGGCAGACCGCGCTGAACTGCGCGCTCGACCTGCACCGCAACGGCGTGCTCGAAAAATATGGTGTGGAGCTGATCGGCGCCAAGCCCGAAGCCATCGACATGGCCGAAGACCGCCAGAAGTTCAAGCAGGCCATGACCCGCATCGGTCTGGGTTCGGCGCGCTCGGGCATCGCGCATTCGCTGGAAGAGGCCTGGGCGGTGCAAAAGACCATCGGCTTTCCGGTCATCATCCGGCCGAGCTTCACCCTGGGCGGCACCGGCGGCGGCATCGCCTACAACCCGGAAGAATTCGAGATCATCTGCAAGCGCGGCCTGGAGGCGTCGCCCACCAGCGAACTGCTGATCGAGGAGTCGCTGATCGGCTGGAAAGAATTCGAGATGGAGGTGGTGCGCGACAGCGCGGACAACTGCATCATCGTCTGCTCGATCGAGAACCTCGACCCGATGGGCGTGCATACCGGCGACTCGATCACCGTCGCCCCGGCGCAGACGCTGACCGACAAGGAATACCAGATCATGCGCAACGCCAGCATCGCGGTGCTGCGCGAAATCGGGGTGGACACCGGCGGCTCCAATGTGCAATTCGCTGTCAATCCAAAGGATGGGCGGCTGATCGTCATCGAGATGAATCCGCGGGTGAGCCGCTCCTCGGCGCTGGCGTCCAAGGCCACCGGCTTTCCGATCGCCAAGATCGCAGCCAAGCTGGCCGTGGGCTATACCCTGGATGAACTGCGCAACGACATCACCGGCGGTGCCACGCCGGCCTCGTTCGAGCCGACCATCGACTATGTGGTCACCAAGGTGCCGCGCTTTGCCTTCGAGAAATTCCCGCAGGCGGACTCGCGCCTGACCACGCAGATGAAATCGGTCGGCGAGGTCATGGCCATCGGCCGCACCTTCCAGGAGAGCTTTCAGAAGGCGCTGCGCGGGCTGGAGGTCGGCGTGGACGGCATGAACGAAAAAACCCAGGACCGCGAAGTGCTGGAAAAAGAACTGGGCGAGCCCGGCCCCGAGCGCATCTGGTACGTGGGCGATGCGTTCGCGCAGGGCATGAGCCTGCAGGAGGTGCACCAGCTCACCCGCATCGACCCGTGGTTTCTGGCGCAGATCCAGGACATCGTGCAGACCGAGCTCGATCTGGAGCGCCATCACACCCTGGACTCGCTCGATCGCGACATGCTTTACGCCCTCAAGCAAAAGGGCTTTTCCGACCGGCGTCTGGCCAAGCTGCTGCGCACCACCGAGGCGCAAGTGCGCAACCGCCGCCGGGCGCTGCAGGTGCGGCCGGTGTTCAAGCGTGTGGACACCTGCGCAGCTGAGTTCGGTACCGAAACCGCCTATCTCTACTCGACCTATGACGAGGAGTGCGAGGCCGCGCCGACTTCGCGCAAGAAGATCATGGTGCTGGGCGGCGGGCCAAACCGCATCGGCCAGGGCATCGAGTTCGACTATTGCTGCGTGCATGCCGCACTCGCCCTGCGCGAAGACGGGTTTGAAACCATCATGGTCAACTGCAATCCGGAGACCGTCTCGACCGATTACGACACCTCCGACCGCCTCTATTTCGAGCCGTTGACCCTGGAAGACGTGCTGGAAATCGTCGACAAGGAGCGGCCGGACGGCGTGATCGTGCAATACGGCGGGCAGACCCCGCTCAAGCTCGCGCTCGACCTGGAGGCCAATGGCGTGCCCATCATCGGCACCAGTCCGGACATGATCGACATGGCCGAAGACCGCGAGCGCTTCCAGCATCTGGTCGAGGATCTCGGTCTGCTGCAGCCGCCCAACCGCACCGCGCGCTCCGAGGCCGAGGCGCTGAGCCGGGCCGAGGAAATCGGCTACCCGCTGGTGGTGCGCCCCAGCTATGTGCTGGGCGGGCGGGCCATGGAGATCGTGCATGAGCAGCGCGACCTGGAGCGCTACATGCGCGAGGCGGTGAAGGTGAGCAACGACTCGCCCGTGCTGCTCGACCGCTTCCTCAACGACGCCATCGAGTGCGACGTGGACGCGATCTGCGACGGCTCGCAGGTGTTCATCGGCGGGGTGATGGAGCACATCGAACAGGCGGGGGTACACAGCGGCGACTCGGCCTGCTCGCTGCCGCCATATTCGCTCTCGGCGGCCACCGTGGCGCGCATCAAGGAGCAGACGGTCACGCTCGCGCGGGCGCTGAACGTGGTCGGGCTGATGAATGTGCAGTTCGCAATCCAGCAGCAGGACGGCGTTGATCGCATCTACCTCCTCGAAGTCAACCCGCGCGCCTCGCGCACCGTGCCGTATGTGTCCAAGGCCACAGGCTTGCAGCTGGCCAAGATCGCCGCACGCTGCATGGTGGGCCAGAGCCTGGCGCAGCAGGGCATCGATCGTGAAGTCACGCCGCCGTATTACTGCGTCAAGGAAGCGGTCTTTCCGTTCAATAAATTCCCCGGGGTCGATCCCATCCTCGGGCCGGAGATGAAGTCCACCGGCGAGGTCATGGGGGTGGGCCGCACCTTCGGCGAGGCCTTCGTCAAGTCGCAGCTCGCCGCCGGCACCCGCCTGCCAGATCCCAAGGCCGGCGGCAAGGTCTTCCTGTCGGTCAAGCAAAGCGACAAGCCCGATGCAGTGGAAATCGCCCGGCAACTGGTGGCCATGGGATTCGGTGTGGTGGCCACCCGCGGCACGGCCGCTGCGATCGCTGCCGCCGGGGTGGAGGTGCAGGTGACCAACAAGGTCACCGAGGGACGCCCCAATGTGGTGGACATGATCAAGAACGACGAGATCGTTCTGGTCATCAACACGGTGGAAGAGCGCCGCAATGCCATTGCGGACTCCCGCGCGATCCGCATTTCGGCACTGGCCGCACGCGTGACCACTTTTACCACCATCTCCGGCGCGCTCGCCGCGGTCGAAGGCATGAAAGAGCTGCAGAAAATCACGGTCTATCCCCTGCAATCGTTCGCAACAGCATAAAATCCCGATCAACCGAGCACCGCAGCGCGCCAGTGGCTGCGGTGCTCGTTTTTTTCACGGTTTGACGGAGGCACGACCATGGCGACCCCCATGACGCGCAAAGGCGCAGAACAACTCAAGCAAGAGCTGCACCGGCTCAAGACCATCGAACGCCCGGCCGTGATCCAGGCCATTGCCGAGGCGCGCGCGCAAGGCGATCTGTCGGAAAACGCCGAATACGACGCGGCCCGTGACCGCCAGGGCTTCATCGAAGGACGCATTGCCGATATCGAGGCCAAGCTGAGCACCGCGCAAATCATCGACCCGACAGAATTGCAGGCCGATGGACGGGTGGTGTTCGGTGCCACGGTGGAACTCAGCGATGAATCCAGCGGCGAGGAAATCACCTACCAGATCGTCGGCGACGACGAGGCCGACCTCAAGCAAGGCCGCATCTCGATCAATTCGCCGATCGCCCGCGCCTTGATCGGCAAGGAGGCCGGCGACGTGGCGCAGGTCGCGGCGCCCGGCGGGGTACGGCATTACGAAATCCTCGCGGTGCACTACAAATGATCAGCCTGCGCGCCCGCTGGTTTCTGGCCGCGCTCTGGCTGGGCGGCATGGTCGCGGTCGGGCTGATCGGCGCGCCCACCGCATTCGCGACCGTGCCCGAGAAAATGCTGGCCGCTGCGGTGGCCAGCCGTATGTTCTATCTCATGGCCCTCGCTGCAGTTGCTTGCGGCGTGGCGATCGTCGTGCTCGAGCGCTTGGCCGGCGGAGCCACCATGTCAGCCGATCTGCTGCTGCCGCTGGGCGGGGTGTTTTTCGCCGTGTTGGGCGAGTTCGGCGTCGTGCCGCGCTTGCTGCAGGCCGCGTTCAGCCACTCGCCGCAGGCCGGGATGTGGCACGGCATCGCCAGTGCAGTGTTTGCGTTGCAGGCTCTGTGCGTGGCAGCGTATGTCTGGCGGCTGCCGGCACGCCGCCCCGGTTGACGGACGGTCAGCCGCGCGAGGACTTTTTCACGCTGCCCTGGCGCGGCTTGGCACGCTTGATTTTGCCGGATGCAGTCAGGCGTTGGTTGCCTAGCAGGGTGATGCGCTTGACCTTGGGGCGATGCGTCGGACTGCTGGAAGGCACCACCAGCTTGACGGTGCGCGGTGCCCGTCCGCGTTTGGCCGGCGGGGTGTCCGCCGCGACGGGCGGCTGCGGCGTTTTCGGCCGCGGGCGGTAGATCACCAGCAATTTGCCGATGGATTGCACTGGCGCGGCGCCCAGTGTGTCGCAGATGGTGTGCAGCACGCTCGCGCGGGCAGTGGCGTCGTCGCCGAACACGCGCACCTTGATCAGTTCATGCGCCTTGAGCGCCAGATCGATCTCGGCCAGGTTCGCCGGGTTCAGCCCTTGCTCGCCGATGAGCACCACCGGCTTGAGCGGATGGGCCTGCGCGCGCAGGGCGCTGCGCAATTGTGGTGTGAGTTCCAATGTGGTCATGACAGGTGAGCGCGGGCCGGTTGGGGCGCGCTAGGCTGTTTCGAATCCAAAACTCGGTATTGTCCCTGAAGAACCCATGTCGAGCGCGAAAAAAAACAAATTCAGCAAAGCCTGGCTGCACGATCACCTCAACGATCCGTACGTCAAGCTGGCACAGCGGGAGGGCTACCGCGCGCGCGCGGCCTATAAACTCAAGGAGATCGACGAGGCCGAGGGCCTGCTGCGCCCCGGGCAGATCGTGGTCGATCTGGGCAGCACGCCCGGCTCCTGGTCGCAGTATGCGCGCAACCGGCTGATGCGCGGCGGCGTCTTGCACGGCGCGATTTTCGCGCTCGATCTGCTGCCGATGGAGCCCGTGCCGGACGTGCATTTTCTGCAGGGCGACTTTCGCGAGGACGCGGTCGTGCATGCGCTCGAAGAGCAGCTCGCTGGTCGCAAGGTCGATGTCGTGCTGTCGGACATGGCGCCGAACCTGACCGGCATTCCTTCGGCCGATGCCGCCCGCGTCGAGCACCTGAGCGAACTGGCGCTGGACTTTGCCAGACGTTGGCTGCAGCCCCAGGGGGCAATCCTCATCAAGACCTTTCACGGCAGCTACTACAGCCAGATCGTGCAGGCCTTCAAGCAGACCTTCCAGCAGGTCAAGGCGATCAAGCCGCAGGCCTCGCGCGACAAGTCGGCCGAAACCTTCCTGCTCGCGCGTCATCTCAAGAGGCCAGCACACTAGGACC
The DNA here is from genome assembly GCA_049976465.1 of Thiomonas sp. GTDB lineage: Bacteria > Pseudomonadota > Gammaproteobacteria > Burkholderiales > Burkholderiaceae_C > Thiomonas. The sequence goes on from JBMFIE010000016.1 coordinate 17,751, forward strand.
GGAACGGAGCGACCTGGACTTGTGTTTTGTCAAATTCGATCAGATCGATAGATTCAATAGCCCATTTTGACGGATCGGTTTTGCGGCGCGTGTGCGCCCGCACTCTTGAAATGCCTAAAATGACCTGCATGTCCAGCAACTGGACTGGTACTGTTTCCGGAGGTCGGTTTTGAACAATCAATGGTTTTCCAAGGTGGCTATCTGGCTGGTGATCGGCCTTGTGCTGTTCACGGTGTTCAAGCAGTTCGACCGTCCTCAGCAGTCTTCGGATGCGGTGAGCTACACCCAGTTCATGCAGGATGCCAAAGCCGGGCGCATCAAGAAGGTCATCGTGCACCAGAGCGGCATCCTCGACGTGACCACGAACGAGGGGCGTCAGTTCACCCTGACCTCCCCTGGCGACCTCTGGATGGTCGGCGATCTGGTCAAGGACGGGGTGGAGGTCATCGGTGCCCCGCGGCAGGAGCAGTCCTTCCTGACGCAGATCTTCATCTCCTGGTTCCCGATGCTGCTGCTGATCGGCGTGTGGGTGTATTTCATGCGTCAGATGCAGGGCGGTGGCCGGGGCGGGGCGTTCAGCTTTGGCAAGTCGCGCGCTCGCCTGCTCGACGAATCCAGCAACACCGTGACCTTTGCCGATGTGGCCGGCTGCGATGAGGCCAAGGAAGAGGTCAAGGAATTGGTCGATTTCCTCAAAGACCCGCAGAAATTCCAGAAACTCGGCGGGCGCATTCCGCGCGGTGTGCTGTTGGTCGGCCCGCCGGGCACCGGCAAGACCCTGCTGGCCAAGAGCATTGCCGGCGAGGCCAAGGTGCCGTTCTTCACTATCTCCGGCTCCGATTTTGTCGAAATGTTCGTCGGCGTGGGCGCGTCACGTGTGCGCGACATGTTCGAGAACGCCAAGAAACATGCGCCGTGCATCATTTTCATTGACGAAATCGACGCCGTCGGCAGGCACCGGGGTGCGGGCCTGGGCGGTGGCAACGACGAGCGCGAGCAGACACTCAACCAGATGCTGGTCGAGATGGACGGTTTCGACACCAATCTCGGCGTGATCGTCATCGCCGCGACCAACCGGCCAGACATCCTCGACCCCGCGCTGTTGCGTCCGGGCCGTTTCGACCGGCAGGTTTACGTCACCCTGCCCGACATCCGCGGCCGCGAGCAGATTCTGCAGGTGCACATGCGCAAGATTCCGGTCGGCGCCGACATCCGCGCAGACATCCTGGCGCGTGGCACGCCGGGCTTTTCCGGTGCCGATCTGGCCAATCTGGTCAACGAGGCAGCGCTGTTCGCGGCACGTCGCAACGCCAGGGTGGTCGAGATGGAAGACTTCGAGCGCGCCAAGGACAAGATCATGATGGGCGCCGAGCGCAAGAGCATGGTCATGCCCGAGGAAGAGCGCCGCAACACTGCCTACCACGAGTCAGGGCACGCGCTGGTGGCGATGCTGCTGCCCAAGACCGATCCGGTGCACAAGGTCACCATCATCCCGCGCGGCCGTGCCCTCGGCGTGACCATGCAGCTGCCCGAAAACGACCGCTTCAGCATGGACAAGGAACGCATGCTCAACATGATTTCTGTGCTGTTCGGTGGCCGGATCGCTGAAGAGGTGTTCATGAACCAGATGACCACCGGGGCATCGAACGACTTCGAGCGTGCCACCCAGCTCGCCCGCGACATGGTCACGCGCTACGGCATGTCCGAGTCTCTCGGGCCGATGGTGTATGCCGAGAACGAGGGCGAAGTGTTCCTCGGCCGCTCGATCACCAAGACCACGCATGTGTCCGAACAGACCATGCAGAAGGTCGATGCGGAAATCCGGCGCATCATCGACGAGCAATACGCGCTGGCTCGCCGCCTGATCGAGGAAAACAAAGACAAAATCCACGCCATGGCGGCAGCATTGCTGGAGTGGGAAACCATCGATGCCGACCAACTGGCCGACATCATGGCCGGACGCGAGCCGCGTCCGCCAAAGTTGCCGCCTAGCAGCGGGCCGACCTCGGCACCCAAACCGCCGCTGGCACCGTCGGCTGGGACCACCACCGATGCACCGTCGGCCACCGCAGCCTGAAGGTCATCTCCTTTGCCCGGCCCGGTCTTCGACCGGGCCATTTTTTTGGAGCGAGCATGAAGGCGCAGCAATGGCAGGCAGGGCGATTCCGCCTGCAGTTGGATCGACCGCTGGTCATGGGGATCGTCAATGTCACTCCCGATTCGTTTTCCGACGGCGGGAGGCATGCCCAGGTACGCGCAGCGGTCGCGCACGCGCAGTCGCTGCTCGAGCAGGGCGCGGACATTCTGGACATCGGCGGAGAATCAACGCGGCCGGGCTCGCAGCGGCTGCTGCCCGAGCAGGAGTGGGCGCGCATTGGCGAGGTGTTGCGCGAGGTGGTGCGATGGGGCGTGCCGATTTCGGTCGATACCTATCAGCCGCAGACCATGCGCCGCGCGCTCGACCTGGGCGTCGACATCATCAACGACATCCATGCCCTGCGCAAGCCCGGGGCGCTCGATACGGTGGCATCCACTTCGGCCGGCATCTGTCTGATGCACATGCAGGGCGAGCCCGGCACCATGCAGCAGGCGCCGCACTATGTCGATGTGGTCACTGAGGTGCGCGCGTTCCTGGTCGAGCGGGCTCGGGCGGCCGTGGCATGCGGGGTCGATGGCGCGCGCATCGCCCTCGATCCGGGGTTTGGCTTTGGCAAGACGCTCGAGCACAATCTGGCGCTGGCACACGCGCTGGGGGACATCGTCGCTGAAGGCTACGCCGTACTGGTCGGCGTGTCGCGCAAGTCCATGCTCGGGGCGCTGACCGGGCGGGCCGTGGACGAGCGCCTTCCAGCCAGCCTTGCGGCTGCGCTGGCTTGTCTGGCGGCAGGAGCGCAGATCGTGCGGGTGCATGATGTCGGCCCGACCGTGGATGCGATCAAGGTGTGGCGTGCCCTGCGCGCGGATTGAGCCCCCCAATGGAGAAAGGAATGAGCAGAAAGTATTTCGGCACCGATGGGGTGCGTGGCCTGGTGGGTAAGAGCCCAATCGTGCCCGAATTCGGCCTACGCCTGGGACACGCCGCGGGCAAGGTGTTGCGAGCGCAAGGCGTGCAACGTCCCACGGTGCTGATCGGCAAGGACACGCGCATCAGCGGTTACATGCTCGAGGCGGCGCTGGAGTGCGGTTTCGCCGCCGCCGGTTGCGACGTGGTGCTGGTGGGGCCTCTGCCTACGCCGGGGGTGGCCTACCTCACGCGCGCTTTGCGGCTGGACCTGGGCGTGGTCATCAGCGCCTCGCACAATCCGTTTGCCGACAACGGCATCAAGTTCTTTTCCGCGGGCGGCAGCAAACTGCCCGATGCCTGGGAGCTTGAGGTCGAAGCCGCGCTGCCGCAGGCCGAGGGCTGCGTGCCGTCCGAGCAGCTTGGCAAGGCAAGGCGGCTGGACGATGCCGCGGGGCGATACATCGAGTTCTGCAAAAGCACCTTCCCCAACCATCTCACCCTCAAGGGCCTGCGGCTGGTGGTCGATTGCGCGCACGGGGCTGCGTACCACATTGCGCCGGCAGTGTTTCACGAACTGGGCGCCGAGGTGATCGCCATTGGAGTCCAGCCTGACGGGTTCAACATCAATAAGGAGGTCGGGGCGACCGCACCCGACGCGCTGATCCGTGCGGTGCGCGCCAATCACGCCGACTACGGCATTGCACTCGACGGCGACGCCGACAGGCTGCAACTCGTCGACCGAAACGGCCGCTTGTTCAACGGCGATGAATTGCTCTACCTGCTTGCGATGGACCGCCGGCCGGCCGGGGTAGTGGGCACGCTGATGACCAATCTGGCAGTCGAACAAGCGCTGCGAGCGCAGGGCATGGAATTCGTCCGTGCCGCAGTGGGCGATCGCTACGTGCTCGAAGAACTGCTGGCCAGAGGCTGGCAGCTCGGCGGCGAAGGCTCAGGGCACCTCTTGCTGCTCGACCGCCACACCACCGGGGACGGCATCGTCGCTGCGCTGCAGATGCTCGAACTGGTGGTGCGTACCGGCCGCAGCTTGGGCGAGCAATTGCAGGCGGTGCAGCTCTACTCGCAGACCTTGGTCAACGTCAAGCTCCCGCCTGGGCTGGACTGGAAGAACCACGCGGGCTTCGCCAAGGCACGCGCGGCGGCGGAAGGGCAGATCAACGGCAGCGGGCGCGTGCTCATCCGTCCTTCCGGTACCGAGCCGGTGCTGCGCATCATGGTCGAGCATGCCGACCCGGATGAAGCGCAGCGTCATGCCGATGCGCTGAGAGTGGCGCTGGTCGGTTCATAAGGGTTTGATTCTCCGATCTTTTCGCCCTCGCAAAGATGACGCTGTCACGTTATCGTCATAATGCGTTCCTAGGATGGCGGCGTGCTCGAAACTGCACGTTCATCCCAAGGAGAGTTTTTATGAAAATCAATCGTCGATCATTTGCCAAGGCGGCCATCGCGGCCGCAGTGGCAGGTGCTGTTGGAACTGGTGCCATCACCTCCGCATTCGCCGGCGTGAGCCTGACTGGTGCGGGAAGCACTTGGGTGTATCCGCTGATCGCCAAGTGGTCCGCCGCCTACGAAAAGGAAACCGGCAACAAGATCAACTATCAGTCCATCGGCTCGGGCGGGGGCATTGCCCAGATTAAGGCCGGAACCGTGGCCTTCGGCGCC
>JBMFIE010000017.1:0-21960 GCA_049976465.1 Thiomonas sp.
TGCCCCGGGCCTGCGCCTTGCATCCATCCCCGCCTGGGGGCAACGCGGGTGCACCAATAGCGTGAACAGGCCCTAGGGGCGACGAATTCGCCCGACCTGGCATCGCCATAGCCAACATGTCAGCCGGTGCAGAACTGCTGGTTGCTCGGCGTGGGCACGCAAAAGTTGTTCATCACCTTGTGCCTGTATCTGCGTTGGCCTTGTGCCCGATCAGGATCGGCGGCGCCATGCGTTAGGGCGAATAGGTGTTCACCTCGGACAGCGCCGACAATGGTCAGGCCCAGCCAGCGTGCGACGCGGGCTGGGAACGCGAAACGAAGAGAAAGCGGCATGACGAAACTCCCGCGATGTGCCAAACACATCGATCGACGAGCGCATCATGTCCGGCACAGTGGTTGCAAATGTGACGGGCGCAAAAATTCAGGGCGCCGGGATGCCGGAATTTCAGTCGCTTGATCTGGGATAAACCCACGCGGGGGGTGCAAGCGGCTATGAATCCATTTGCGCCGATGCGTCGTAACTCCTGCAACAGCCGCACTGGGCGCGCTGTGAGTCATCAGGAGGTTTCACCATGCAACGCACGCAAGACACCGCTTTGAACACGCAGGACACGACCGAGCAAAGCACGGGCCGTCGTCAATTTTTCCGCGCTGGCGGCCTGTTCGCCGCCGGGTTGGCCGCATCGAGCGCACTCGCGCCAGTGGCGAGTTGGGCGGGAACGGTGTCCAAATCCACCGCGGATGACATCGCCATCCTCAACACCGCACTCGGTCTGGAATACCAGGCCATCGCTGCCTATCAGGTGGGCGCCGAGTCCGGTCTGCTGCAAAAGCCGGTGTTGGCTGTTGCGGTGAAATTCCAGGGGCAGCACAAGGCGCATGCCGAGGTGCTGGCCTCGACCATCGCCAAACTGGGCGGCACCGCGGTGCAGGCGAAAAAGCCCGACGAATACGGTTTCCCGACCGCCTCGCTCAAGACCCAGGCCGATGTGCTGGAGTTTGCCGCCGGGCTGGAGAAGGGCGCGGCCAGTGCCTACCTGGGTGCGGTCCCGCAGTTCCACAACAAGGATCTGGCCAAGGCGGCCGCCAGCATCATGGGCGACGAGACCATGCACTGGGCCATCCTGCTCAACGCGCTGGGCAAGGACCCGGTGCCGGCGGCGTTCATCGCCTGAGGCGCTCGATCAGACAGAGACGCGCCACATGTCGGTAAGATGTGCGGCGCGTTTCTCCGCAAGCCTGCACGCCCCTGCCTGGCTGCGCGCGGGGAGATGGCTGTATTCCCGCACCGCATCCATGCCCGACCTGCAGTCTCTCCTTGCCTACACCGCGCTGGCCGACCGTGAGGCGTTCGCCCAGCTGTACGCGGCCACGCGCAGCCGGGCTTGGGCCATCTGCCTGCGGCTGTTGCGCGACACGGCCGCTGCCGAGGAAGCCATGCAGGATGCCTATGTCAAAATCTGGAGCCAGGCGGCCAGCTACCGGCCGCATCTGGGCAGCGCGGAAGCCTGGTTGGCTGCCTTGGTGCGCAATACCTGCCTGGACCGCCTGCGTGCGAGCAGACGCGAGGCGCAATATGTCGTGGCTGCGCCGTCATCGGACGATGACGACCCGGAGGAAATCGCTGATCACCGCACGCCAGAAGCCTTGCTCGAGGCCGGGCTGCAAGGGCAGGCGATGGAGGACTGTCTCGGCCGCCTGCAGCCGCGTCAGCGCGATCTGCTGGCGGCGGCGTATGTGATGGGACAGTCGCATGCCGAAGTGGCCCGCGAGCGGGCCATGCCGCTGGGCACGGTCAAGACCCTGATCCGGCGCGCGGTGCTGCTGTTGCGCGACTGTCTGGGGGAGGGCGCAAGGTGAAGCTGCCCGCACGTTATCAAAATCCAGACCTACTCGATCGTCTGGCGGCCGATTGGCTCACCGGCGGCCTCGGGCCGGCCGCGCAGCGCCGTGCGCAGCGTCTGCTGCAGCAGAGTCCGGCATTCGCCAGTGCCGTGCAGCGCTGGCGTGAGCGGCTCGACGCCGGCCTGCTGTCGCCCAAGGAATTCGGTCAGCCGTCCGACGCGGTCTGGCAAGGTATTGCCGCGCGAATCGGCGCACCGCGCCAAAAGGAGGCGGCTGCTGCCCCGGCGCAGGGCGGCTGGAGCGTGCGCGCCTGGCAGCGGCTGTCATTGCTGCTTGGCGGCGTCGCGGCTGCGGCGGTGGCGTTTGCGGTGCTGCTCGCGGTACAGCCGCCCGGACAGGGCAGCGGCCCCGCCGCATCGGTACAGATGGCCGCACTGCTGCACGGTGAGGGTGGACAGTCGGCCGTGGTCACGGTCGAAAACGGCGCATTGACTGTGACCACCGTGGGCCGGCTGACACCGCCCAGCGGCAAGAGCTACCAGCTCTGGTTGCTGCCCACGCAGGGCCAGCCGATTTCACTGGGTGTGCTGGCGCCGGGGCGGACACGCTATCCCATTCCGGTTGCGGCGCAGGCGCGTTTGGCGCAGGCCAAGGCCTTTGCGGTCAGCGTGGAGCCCCCGGGCGGCTCGCCGACCGGATTGCCTACCGGCGCGGTCATCATGGTCGGCGCGGCGCAGCGCGCCTGAGCCGCATGGTGGCAGAAGACGTCAGCTGCGTGCTGTGCCGCGGCGACGCCGGGCAGGTGATCTGGCGCGGCGCGGACTTTCGCCTGATCCGCGCCGATGAGGCGCTCGTGCCAGCGTTTTACCGCGTGGTGTGGACCGCGCATGTGGCCGAATTCACGGATCTCACTGCCTTGCAGCGCCTGAGCTGCATCGACGCCGTGACGCTGGCCGAGCAGACTCTGCGCAGGCAATTGCAGCCCGATAAGATCAATCTGGCCAGCCTGGGCAATGTGGTGCCGCATCTGCACTGGCATGTGATCGCACGCTGGCGCTGGGACGCGTTCTGGCCGCAGTCGGTCTGGTCGGCGGCGCAGCGGCCTGCCGATCCAGGATGTCTGAGCGCGCTGCGAGCACGGCTGCCCATGGTGGATGCTGCTTTGGCGCAAGCGTTCAGTGCGCGGTTCGGCGTGAAGTAGCACCAGGCCGCGCCGCGCCCGTCAGGCGACGTACTCGCCCTTGCTCAGATCGTGTTCGCCGCGTTCGTGGATGAAGTTGGCGCGGCCGACGATCAGGTTGTCCACCTCGCCGATCCGGCTCACATCCTTGCCGGTGTAGGGCATGGAATGCAGCAGATAGCGCATGGCGTTGAGTCGCGCGCGTTTCTTGTCATTCGACTTCACCACCGTCCAGGGCGAATCGGCGGTATCGGTGTGGAAGAACATCGCTTCCTTGGCGCGGGTGTAGTCGTCCCATTTGTCGAGCGAGGCCATGTCGATGGGCGACAGCTTCCACTGCTTGAGCGGATGCACCTGCCGCTCCTTGAAGCGTCGGCGCTGCTCATCCCGGCTGACCGAAAACCAGAACTTGATGAGATGTATCCCGCTGCGCACCAGATTGCGCTCGAACTCGGGCGCCTGCCGCAGGAACTCGGTGTATTCCGCAGGGGTGCAAAATCCCATCACCCGCTCCACTCCGGCGCGGTTGTACCAACTCCGGTCGAACAGCACGATTTCGCCCGCCGTGGGCAGATGCTGCACATAGCGCTGGAAATACCACTGCCCGCGTTCGATCTCGCTGGGCTTTTCCAGCGCCACCACGCGCGCGCCGCGGGGGTTGAGATGTTCCATGAAGCGCTTGATGGTGCCGCCCTTGCCTGCAGCGTCACGGCCCTCGAACAGGATGACCACACGCTGTCGCGTTTCCTTGACCCAGGCCTGCAGCTTGAGCAGTTCAGTCTGCAGCACGAATTTTTCGCGCTCGTAATCGCGGCGCAGCATCTTGTATTTGTACGGATAGCCGCCCTTGCGCCAGTCTTCTGCCAGTTCGTCGCTGGTGCCGCGCGGCGCGGCCGTGGTTGCCGCAAGGCCGAGTGCTGCGCGCATGGCTTGGGCATCGTCGGGCGCATCGCCCTCGAGAATGGCCTGGACACCCTCGCTGGCGCCATCGGGTGCAGATGCACTGTGGAGGATGGTGTTCAGCGCGGCCAGTTCGGCCTGCTGCGCGGCCTCCTGCGATTGCTCAAGCACGAAATTGCGCACCCCGGCCGGGGTTAGATGCGGCGGAATATCGCCCTGGGCGACCTTGTCATGCGGCGCGGTGCGACGACTGGCGGTGGTTTTGGTGGCGCCCTTTTTTGCGGCAGGGCGAGAGGCGGTACGACGTGTGGCGACGGGTTTGTTCATTTCAGGCTCCAAGAGTATCTGTCTTTATAGGCCCGAGTAACACGTGCTCACAATGACATTGAACAAACCGCCACGCTGCTACGCCGAATTTAGGTTGATTTGATCCCGCTCCACTCCACGCCGAGGTCATGCGCAAGACCGAACTGATCGAGCACGCGGGCCAGACTGCCATCCACCATGGCCTCGATGCTGCTGGGGCGCAGATAAAACGCGGGCAGCGGCGGGAAGATGATGCCGCCCATTTCGGTCACGGCGGTCATGTTGCGCAGATGCGCCAGGTTGAGCGGCGCCTCGCGGGGGAGCAACACCAGCTTGCGCCGCTCCTTGAGGCACACATCCGCCGCGCGGGTGATGAGGTTGTCGCAAAAACCGTGGGCGATGGCGGCCAGGGTTCGCATGGAACACGGTGCCACCACCATGCCCAGGGTGGAAAACGAGCCGCTGGCGATGCTGGCGCTGATATCTCCCACCGGATGGACGACATCGGCCAGGGCTTCGACCGATTTGCGGTCGATGTCCAGCTCCACCTTGAGGTTGAGAATGCCCGCGGCGGAAAGGATGAGGTGGGTTTCCACCGTACCCAGCCGGCGCAGATGCTGCAGCAGGCGCACGCCGTAGACGATGCCGGTGGCGCCGGTGAGCGCGACGATCAGCCTGGGGCGGACGCTGTCAGGGCTGGAGTTCAAGCGCGCAACCGCTGCGGTTTTTTTACTTCAGGCCCGACAGTAGCGTCTGCAACTCGCCGCTTTGCGCCATCTCGGCCATGATGTCCGAGCCGCCGATGAATTCGCCCTTTACATAGAGCTGCGGGATGGTCGGCCAGTTGGCGTATTCCTTGATGCCCTGGCGGATGGCCTCGTCCTGCAGCACGTCGATCGCCTTGAACTGCGTGACTCCGCACGACTTGAGCAACTGCACCGCGCGGCCCGAGAAGCCGCACATCGGAAACTGCGGCGTCCCCTTCATGAACAGCACGACATCGTGGCTCTTGACGATTTGATCAATCTGTTCCTGCACGCTGGACATGGCTGGCTTTCCGGTTGACGAACGTCTCCTCATTTTAAGGGGCGGCTGGCGTCTGCTGCCGGCTGGGGCATCGCCCGCCGCTGACCCGCTCGATCCCGGCCAGATCGCGAGCGCTGAATACCTCGCGCCAACCCTGCGCATGCAGCAGGTCGCGCACGGCCTGCGCCTGGTCGTAGCCGTGTTCGAGCAGCAGCCAGCCGTGCGGATGCAGAAAATCGCTGGCCTGCGCGATGATGCGGCGCAAATCGTCCAGGCCGTCGGCGCTGGGGCGCACCCCGGTGAGCGCCAGCGCCGGTTCGTGGCGCAATGCGGGCAGATGCGGGTCGTGCTGCGCGACGTAGGGCGGGTTGGAGACGATGCAGTCAAAGCGCGGCGCGGCCGCCAGCGGGTCGCGCAGCGCGGCGAACCAGTCCGATTGCACAAAACGCACCGGCCCGCCGGTGCGCTGCGCAGGGAGCAGCCGCCGTGCATTGTCCTGCGCCACGGTCAGTGCGGCGGCACTGGCATCGACCGCCCAGACCTGCATCTGCGGCCGCGCATGCGCCAGCGCGACTGCGATCGCACCGCTGCCGGTGCCCAGGTCGAGCACGCATGCTGCCAGCCCCACGGCGTCGAGCTTTTGCAGCGCCAGATCGACTAGCAGCTCGGTTTCGGGACGCGGGATCAGCACATCCGGCGTGACCCGGAACATCAGGCCATGGAATTCACGCTCACCCAGCACATACGCCAGCGGCTCGCCCGCGCGCAGCCGCACGGCGAGCCGCTCCAGCCGCTGCAGCTCGGCCGCGCTCAGCAGATGCTCGGGATGGGCCAGCAGTTGCGCGCGGCTCCAGCCCAGCACCGCCCCGAGCACGATCTGCGCCTCGCGGCGCGGCAGGCCGCATTGCGCCATCCAGCGATCGAGCCGGATCATGTCAGGCCGTCCCCAGCGCGGCGAGCTGCTCGGCCTGGTCTTCGGTCTGCAGTGCGGTGAGCAGTTCGTCCAGGTCGCCATCGAGGATCGCGTCGATCTTGTACAGCGTCAGATTGATGCGATGTTCGCTGACCCGACCCTGCGGGAAGTTGTAGGTACGGATGCGGTCGGAGCGGTCGCCGCTGCCCACCAGGCTCTTGCGCGTGGCGGCCTCTGCGGCGTGCCGCGCCTGGCGCTCGCGCTCGGCCAGCCGCGCCGCCAGCACCGACAGCGCCCGTGCCTTGTTGCGATGCTGCGAGCGCTCGTCCTGGCATTCCACCACCAGTCCGGTGGGCAGATGGGTGATGCGGATGGCCGAGTCGGTCTTGTTCACGTGCTGCCCGCCAGCGCCCGAAGCGCGGAAAGTGTCGATGCGCAGGTCCGTCGGGTTGATTTGCACCGCCTGCGCCTCGTCCATCTCGGGCAGAACCGCCACGGTCGCCGTGCTGGTGTGGATGCGCCCCTGGGTCTCGGTCTTGGGCACGCGCTGCACCCGGTGTCCACCCGACTCGTATTTGAGCAGGCCGTATGCGCCTTCGCCGGCGATGCGCAGAATCACCTCCCGATATCCACCCAGTTCGCTCGGACTCTCGCTGATGATTTCTGTCGTCCAGCGCTTGCGCTCGGCAAACCGGATATACATGCGCAGCAGATCGGCGGCGAATAGCGCCGACTCTTCTCCGCCCGTGCCTGCGCGGATTTCCACGAACACATTGCGGCTGTCGTCTGGATCGCGCGGCAGCAACGCAACCTGCAATTGCGCTTCCAGCTCGGTCAGCGCGGCGCGCGCGCGCTGCACCTCCTGTTGCGCCAGCTCCTTCATGTCGGGATCGTCGAGCAGCGCCTGGGCCTGGCCGAGCTCGCCGGTGGTTTTCTGATAACGCTCGAACAGCGCGACCACTGGCTGCAGCTCCGCCAGCTCGCGGGTCATCGCGCGGTAGCGCTGCAGGTCGGCGGTGCAGTCGGGATCGGCCAGCTGGGCGTGCAGCTCGCTGGCGCGGCGCTGCATCTGCTCCAGTTTGTCCAGCAGGGAAGGCGTCATGGAAGGCGTTGGAACAAGGGCGCTGTGCCCGGCGCTAGCGCGCAGGCGCGGCGAACGGTTCGCGAGGGGAGCGCTAGACCGACGAGTCTGCGGAATGGTCGCCCCGGTGCGGGCAGAGAAACACCCGTTCGACCGCCTGCGCCACCATCTGGCGATGTTGCGGGTCGCCGTGATGCAGTGCAGCGAAGGCGCCGTGCAGGAATTTGTGCGACAGACCGCGAGCCAGGGCCTCGAGCACGGCCTCGGGCGGCTCACCACGCGCCAGCAAACGCCGGGCACGCTCGACCTCATGCGCCTGCCATTGCTCGCTCTGCGCCTGCAGCCGCTGGATCAGCGGCACTTGCGCGCGCTGGTCCAGCCATTCGAGAAAGCCGTGCACCCGGTTTTCGATGATGGCTTCTGCCTGCTCGATCGCTGCCTGACGCTTTTCGGTATTGCTGCGCACCAGCGCCGACAGATCATCCACCGAGTAGAGATAGACATCGCGCAGCTGCGCCACCTCCGGTTCGATGTCGCGCGGCACGGCCAGATCGACCATGACCACCGGCTTGTGTCGCCGCTGCTTGATGCTGCGCTCGACCGCGCCCAGGCCAATGATCGGCAGACTGCTGGCCGTGCTGGTGATCACCACGTCGAACTCTGCCAGGCGCTGCGGCACATCGCTCAGGCGGATGGCCTCGGCGTTGAACCGCTGCGCCAGACGCATGCCGCGTTCGATGGTGCGATTGGCGATCACCATGCTCTTGGGCTGATGCGCGGCAAAGTGGGTGGCGACGAGTTCGATCATCTCGCCCGCGCCAATGAACAGCACGCGGCAGTCGCGCAGGCTTTCGAATACGGTCTGTGCAAGGTGCACGCTGGCCGCGGCCATGCTCACCGAATGCGCTCCGATCTCGGTGTTGGTGCGCACTTCCTTTGCCACCGAGAACGTGCGCTGAAACATCTGGTTGAGGGTGCTGCCCAGCGCGCCCGAGTGGGAGGCCACGCGCACCGCCTCCTTCATCTGTCCGAGGATTTGCGGCTCGCCCAACACCATCGAGTCGAGTCCGCTGGCCACGCGAAACGCGTGCCGCACGGTGCCGTCTTGCACCAGCCGGTAGCTGTGCTCGGCCAGGTCATCGAGTTCGACATGGCGTTCCGCCGACAACCAGTGCAGCAGCGCTTCCCGCGGGTCAGTTTCGGAGGCGCAGTAAATTTCGGTGCGGTTGCAGGTCGATAAAATTGCTGCTTCGACTGGCGTACCGCGCCTGCCCGTTTGCAGCGATGCCTTCAGACGCTGCAGCGCGTCCACGAGTGTGTCTGCCGAGAACGCCAAACGCTCCCGCACCCGGAGCGGAGCGGTTTGGTGGTTGAGTCCAACGGCTGCGAGCAACATAGACGAATCGTAATTTTAAGAACTGTCGCGCCTTAGGGCGTCTGATCTCGGTCAATCCCGCAATGCGCGACGACGAGCTGTGGTTGACCGTACTGGGTAGAGTATGGCGATTTTGGCCGCTGCGTCCAGCGGGAAAACGGCAATTTCCAGGCTCTGCGATCCAGACAGCCCGCCTTTCTATCACGCTCCGTGCTTTCACTATTTTTTGATTGGTTTGTCCAGACCAGCATCATGCCGCTCTTCGTTGGGGTAGTGACGGGAACGCTCGCGCCGTGGGTGTGGGGGCGCGGGTGCGGCTCACCCGCTATGCGCCGCGCTTCCGCCGCTGGCCTGATCGCCTGGCTCGTCCATCTGGTCCTCGTGGGCAGCAGCCTGGTGCGCGAAGGGTCGCTCCTCGACTACGCTGCCGTGCTGCTGGCCTGTTCGCTTGCGATCGCCTGGAGCTGCGGACGCGTTGAAAAAAGTCCTTGACAACCGCCTTTTATCCGGAAGACAATTTCATGCTTGCCTTTGCGCATCGCTTTTGGGGTCGCTCGTTCAATGATGGAGCGCTTTGAGGGCGGCGACGCAGCTGCTGGCGAGCTACACAGACCAATCCCCGCTCCAGGGGCCAAGACTGGCGCACTTAGTGCGGCTAAGTTGGGTAAAGGAAATTACATGATTCAGACGCAATCCAGGTTGGACGTCGCCGACAACACGGGCGCCAAATCCGTCATGTGCATCAAAGTGCTGGGCGGCTCCAAGCGGCGCTATGCCGGCGTGGGCGACATCATCAAGGTCAGCATTAAAGAGGCTGCTCCGCGTGGTCGGGTCAAAAAGGGCGAGGTCTACAGCGCCGTGGTCGTGCGTACTGCCAAAGGCGTGCGCCGGGCTGACGGCTCCCTGATCAAGTTCGACGGCAACGCTGCGGTGCTGCTCAATTCCAAACTCGAGCCGATCGGCACCCGTATTTTTGGGCCGGTGACGCGTGAACTGCGGACCGAGCGCTTCATGAAAATCGTCTCTCTGGCGCCCGAAGTGCTCTAAGCAGACGGAACGAGGATTTGTGATGAACAAGATTCGTAAGGATGATGAGGTGATTGTCATCGCCGGTAGCGACAAGGGTCGTCGCGGCCGTGTGTTGGCGCGCGTCGATGCCGAGCACATCGTGGTCGAAGGGGTGCGCACGGCGAAAAAGAATGTGCGTCCCAACCCGATGAAGGGCGAAGCCGGCGGTGTGGTGTCGCGCAATCTGCCGATTCACCAGAGCAATGTGGCGATTTACAACCCGGCGACCGGCAAAGCCGATCGCGTCGGCTTCAAGACCCTGGCGGATGGCACCAAAGTGCGCATCTACAAGTCCAGCGGCGAGCAGATCAAGGGCTGACCGGAGGATTTATGTCGCGCCTGCAGACGATTTACAAAGAAAAAGTCGTTCCCGAGTTGATGGCCAAGTTCGGCTATAAGTCGGTGATGGAAGTTCCGCGCCTGACCAAGGTGACGCTCAATATGGGCGTTTCCGAGGCGGTGGCCGATAAGAAGGTGATGGAACACGCTGTGAGCGATCTGACCAAGATCGCCGGACAAAAACCCGTGGTGACCCGCGCGCGCAAGGCCATCGCCGGCTTCAAGATTCGTGAGAACCTGCCGATCGGCTGCATGGTGACTCTGCGCGGTGCGCGTATGTATGACTTTCTCGATCGCTTCGTGACCATTGCGCTGCCTCGTGTGCGTGATTTCCGCGGCATTTCGGCGCGTGCGTTCGATGGCCGCGGAAATTACAACATCGGCGTCAAAGAGCAGATCATCTTTCCGGAAATCGAGTACGACAAGGTGGATGCGCTGCGTGGGCTGAACATCAGCGTCACTACGACGGCCAAAACGGACGAAGAGTGCAAGGCGCTGCTTGCCGCGTTCCGTTTCCCCTTCAAGAATTGAGGTCACCATGGCAAAACTGTCCCTCATCAATCGCCAGAAAAAGCGCGAGGCGCTGGTAGCGAAATATGCTGCCAAGCGCGCTGCGCTGCAGGCCATCATTGATGATGCGTCCAAGTCGTTCGAGGAACGCCAAGAGGCGCGTCTGAAGATCCAGCAGCTGCCGCGCAATTCGTGCCCGACGCGTCTGCGCAACCGCTGCGCCATCACCGGGCGTCCGCGCGGAACCTTCCGGCGCTTCGGTCTGTCGCGCAGCAAGATCCGCGAGCTGGCGTTCCGCGGGGAAATCCCCGGCGTGACCAAGTCCAGCTGGTAACCGTTGCCAGTCCCGCGCGGTTCACCGTTCCGGCCAGGCGCCAAAAGTTTTTAGGAGAGTATTGATGAGCATGAGTGATCCCATCGCCGACATGCTGACGCGGATTCGCAACGCGCAGATGGTCGAAAAGGCGAAGGTAACGATGCCCGCCTCGAAGATCAAGAAGGCCATCGCTCAAGTCCTGCACGAAGAGGGCTATATCGACGGATTCAGCATCCTCAGCAAGGGCGATGCCAAGGAAGATCTGGAGATTTCGCTGAAGTATTACGCTGGCAAACCGGTGATCGAGCGCCTGGAGCGCGTCAGTCGGCCGGGTTTGCGTGTCTACCGCGGTAAGCAAAACATTCCTCAGGTCATGAACGGTCTTGGTGTGGCCATCGTCTCCACGCCCAAGGGTTTGATGACCGATCGCAAGGCGCGGCAGATCGGGGTCGGTGGCGAAGTGCTTTGCTACGTGGCCTGAGGAGAGCGAGATGTCACGTATTGCAAAAAATCCGATTCAAGTGCCCGCTGGTGTCGAAGTCAGCCTCGACGCTGGCATGATCGCGGTCAAGGGAGGGTTGGGCAAATTGCAGCGCCCGCAATTCCCCGGTGTGCGGATCTCCCATGACAATGGGGCGCTCACCTTTGCGCCGCTCGACGATTCGCGCCAGGCGCATGCCATGTCCGGCACGATGCGTGCGCTGGTCGCGGGCATGGTGCACGGCGTGTCCAAAGGCTTCGAGCGCAAGCTCACTTTGGTGGGCGTGGGCTTCAAAGCGCAGGCGGAAGGCGCCAAATTGAATTTATCGCTCGGGTTCTCGCATCCGGTCGTCAAAGACATGCCTGAGGGCATCAAGGTCGAGACGCCCAGTCCCACCGAAATCGTGATCAAGGGTGTGGACAAGCAACTCGTTGGTCAGGTCGCTGCCGAAGTGCGCGCACTGCGTCCGCCAGAGCCTTACAAGGGCAAAGGTGTGCGCTATGCCGACGAGGTCGTGGTGATCAAGGAAACCAAGAAGAAGTAAGGGCCAGGATCATGATCAACAAAAAAATTTCCCGCCTGCGCCGTGCTCAGGCGACCCGCCGCCGCA
Source organism: Thiomonas sp. (assembly GCA_049976465.1). Classification (GTDB taxonomy): domain Bacteria; phylum Pseudomonadota; class Gammaproteobacteria; order Burkholderiales; family Burkholderiaceae_C; genus Thiomonas. The sequence goes on from JBMFIE010000017.1 coordinate 11,950, forward strand.
TCGCACGCCTGCGTGTCGTTCGTCTGGCGGTGCATCGCACCAATCAGCATATCTACGCCAACATCATTTCGGCCGAGGGCGACCGCGTCCTCGTGTCTGCGTCGACGGTCGAAAAGGAAGTCCGCAGCCAGCTGGCCGGGCATGGTGGCAATCTCGCCGCAGCTGCGGTGGTGGGCGCACGCATTGCCCAGAAGGCCAAGGCCGCCGGCATCGAATCCGTTGCCTTCGACCGCTCTGGCTTTCGCTTTCATGGGCGCGTCAAGGCGCTCGCCGAGGCTGCGCGTGAAGCCGGCTTGAAGTTCTGAGAACGGGCACATCATGGCTAAAGTTCAAAACAAGTTTGCCAACGAAGCGCGTGACGACGGCCTGCGCGAGAAGATGATCGCGGTCAACCGCGTCACCAAGGTGGTCAAGGGTGGCCGGATTCTGGGCTTTGCCGCGCTCACCGTGGTCGGTGACGGAGACGGTCGCATTGGTATGGGCAAGGGCAAGGCGCGGGAAGTGCCCGTGGCGGTGCAAAAAGCCATGGAACAGGCCCGGCGCAATATGGTCAAGGTGCCGCTTAAAGGCGGGACGCTGCATCACCGAGTCGATGGGCAGCACGGCGCAGCCAATGTCATCATGATGCCCGCTGTGCAAGGTACAGGCATCATTGCCGGTGGGCCGATGCGCGCGGTGTTCGAGGTGCTCGGCATCACCGACATCGTCGCCAAGGCCCACGGCTCGACCAACCCCTACAACATGGTGCGTGCCACGCTCAATGCCCTGGGCAAGATGCATTCTGCTCAGGAGATCGCGATGAAGCGGGGCAAAACCGTCGAAGAGATTTTGGGCTGAACATCATGAGCGACAAAAAAGTCATCAAGGTCAAGCTGGTCCGTAGTGTGATCGGTACGCGCGAGTCACATCGCGCCACAGTACGCGGCCTGGGCCTGCGTAAGCTGGGCAGCGTGCGTGAACTCGAGGACACACCTGCCGTGCGCGGGATGATTCGTAAGGTCAGCTATCTGGTCGAAATCTGCGCATAAATGCCGTGTGGCGAGCACGCAGCGGATTCACCCCGCGCACCGGTCACGCATGACAGAAGAATTTGTGGGAATCACTATGCAACTCAACACCATCAAACCAGCCCAGGGCGCCAAGCATGCCAAGCGGCGCGTCGGCCGTGGCATCGGTTCTGGCCTGGGCAAGACCGCCGGCCGTGGTCACAAGGGCCAGAAATCCCGCTCGGGTGGTTTTCACAAAGTTGGCTTCGAGGGCGGACAAATGCCGCTGCAACGTCGTCTACCCAAGCGCGGCTTCAAGTCGCCACTGGCGCGTTTCAGCGCCGAGGTCAACCTGGCCGATCTCAATCGTCTGCAAGAAGATGAAATCGACATGCTCACCCTCAAGGCGCATGGCCTGGTGCCCGAACTGGCGCGTACCGTGAAGGTGATCGCCTCCGGCACCATCTCTCGCGCGGTCAAGCTGCGGGGCGTTCTCGCCACCAAGGGCGCGCGCGCCGCGATTGAAGCTGCTGGTGGCAGCGTGGCGGACGCAGCTGCGTCGGCCTGAGCACAGAGGCATGAACATGGCCAGCACGAGCATTGCACAACAGGGCAAGTACGGCGACCTGGGTCGTCGTCTGTTGTTTTTGCTCGGCGCGTTGGTGGTCTATCGCATCGGCGCCCATATTCCGGTGCCTGGGATCGATCCAGCGCATCTGCAACAGTTGTTCAAAAACAACTCTGGCGGCATCCTCGGTCTGTTCAATATGTTTTCCGGGGGGGCGCTAGCCCGGTTCACAGTCTTTGCGCTGGGGATCATGCCGTATATCTCGGCATCGATCATCATGCAGCTGCTGACCTATGTCGTGCCCTCGCTCGAGGCCTTGAAGAAAGAGGGTGAGGCAGGCCGGCGTAAGACGACCCAATACACCCGGTATTTCACTCTGGTTTTGGCGATCTTTCAGTCCTTCGGCATTGCCGTGGCGCTGCAGGCGTCTCCCGGCCTGGTGATCAATCCGGGTATCGGCTTTCAATTGTCCGCAGTGCTGACTCTCACCTCGGGCACCATGTTTTTGATGTGGTTGGGCGAGCAAATTACTGAACGCGGTCTGGGCAACGGTATCTCGATCATCATTTTCTCCGGCATCGTCGCCGGTCTCCCTTCGGCAATCGCGGGCTTGATGGAGTTGGTCAGCACTGGGGCAATGAGTGTGCTGGTGGCGCTGTTCGTGCTTGCGATCGTCGTGCTGGTCACGTATTTCGTGGTGTTCGTCGAGCGCGGGCAGCGCAAGATTCTGGTCAATTACGCGCGTCGCCAGGTGGGCAACAAGGTGTATGGTGGCCAGAGTTCGCATCTGCCGCTCAAACTGAACATGGCTGGGGTGATTCCGCCGATTTTCGCTTCATCGATCATTCTGCTGCCCGCGACTGCTGTGAGCTGGTTCGGCGCGACCAAAGGCATGGGCTGGCTCAAGGACATCGCTGGTGCGCTTTCTCCTGGTCAACCGCTCTACATTTTGCTATACGCCGCTGCGATCATCTTTTTCGCGTTTTTCTACACTGCGTTGGTGTTCAACAGTCGGGAAACCGCGGACCAGCTGAAAAAAAGCGGTGCCTTCATTCCGGGGATTCGCCCAGGAGAGCAAACCGCAAAATTCATCGACAAGGTGTTGATGCGTCTAACACTGGTCGGTGCGATTTACATCACCCTGGTCTGTTTGCTTCCAGAGTTCCTGGTTCTGAAATACAATGTTCCGTTTAGCTTTGGCGGCACATCGCTTTTGATCATCGTCGTGGTGACGATGGATTTCATGGCGCAGGTGCAGGCTTACGCTATGTCGCATCAGTACGATGCACTGCTGAAGAAGGCCAATTTCAAATCCGGCCTTGGCGGAGCGCGATAACGGAGTTTTATGTCCAAGGACGACGTCATTCAAATGCAGGGGGAGGTTCTGGAAAACCTTCCGAATGCGACATTCCGAGTCAAGCTGGAAAACGGTCACACAGTGCTCGGCCATATTTCCGGAAAGATGCGCATGCACTACATCCGCATCCTGCCTGGCGACAAGGTGACGGTTGAATTGACGCCCTACGATTTGTCCCGTGCGCGGATCGTATTCCGCGCCAAGTAAGAGCAAGAGAGGATCATCATGAGAGTCAGCGCATCAGTCAAGAAAATGTGCCGCAACTGCAAAATCATTCGACGCAACGGCATCGTGCGCGTGATTTGCACTGACCCGCGTCACAAGCAGCGCCAGGGTTGAACACAGGTCAATTTGAAGTTCGAGGTATTCAATGGCACGTATTGCTGGTATCAACATTCCGCCTCATCAGCACTCCGAAATCGGCCTGACGGCGATCTACGGCATTGGCCGCACCACTGCGCGCGCCATTTGCGATGCTTCGGGTGTTCCCTATAACAAGCGGATCAAGGATTTGACCGATGCCGAGCTCGAGAAAATGCGCGAAGCGATTAGCAAGCTCACCATCGAGGGTGACCTGCGCCGGGAGATTTCGGTCAACATCAAGCGGCTGATGGACCTGGGCTGCTACCGCGGCTTCCGTCACCGCCGTGGTCTGCCGGTTCGTGGCCAGCGCACGCGTACCAATGCACGCACCCGCAAAGGGCCGCGCAAGGGCAGCATTTCGCTGAAGAAATAAGCAAGGATCCTTTTCATGGCAAAACCATCCTCCCAAAGCAGTGCGGCGCAACGCACCCGCAAGAAGATTCGCAAAAACGTGTCCGATGGCATTGCGCATGTGCATGCCTCGTTCAACAACACCATCATCACCATCACCGATCGCCAGGGCAACGCGTTGGCTGCGTCCTCCTCCGGCGCTCAGGGTTTCAAGGGTTCGCGCAAGTCCACACCCTTTGCTGCGCAGGTCGCAGCCGAGCAGGCCGGGCGGGTGGCGCTCGAGTACGGCATCAAGAATCTGGAAGTGCAGATCAAGGGCCCCGGACCGGGGCGTGAATCCTCGGTGCGCGCGCTCAACAATCTCGGGATCAAGATCACGCTGATCGAAGACGTGACACCGATCCCGCACAACGGCTGCCGTCCGCCCAAGCGTCGCCGCGTCTGATGGTGCGGCGCCACAAGCTGGCGCAGATTCCCCCCGTCTGCTCGGTTCGCCATCCTGTGGCAGGCAACTGAGCTTTTTTCATTAAGCCCACTGCCCGATGTTTTCGGGCTCCCATGCGAAATAGGGCATGGCAGTATTGAAAGGAATTCCAAGTGGCTCGTTTGATTGGTGCCAAAGGCAAGCTGACCCGACGCGAAGGCGTCGATCTGTTCCTCAAGAGTGCGCGTCGAGGTATCGACTCCAAGGTCAAGCTCGAGACCAAACCCGGGCAACACGGCCGCACATCAGGCGCCCGCACTTCCGACTACGGCAAGCAGCTGCGTGAGAAGCAGAAAGTCAAGCGCATGTACGGTGTGCTCGAGCGCCAGTTCCGTCGCTACTACGAGGAGGCGCAGCGCCGTTCGGGCAACACCGGTGCCAATTTGCTGAGTCTGCTCGAATCGCGCCTGGACAACGTGGTCTATCGCATGGGTTTTGGTAGCACCCGCGCCGAGGCGCGCCAGCTCGTCAGCCACCGTGCCATCACGGTCAACGGCAAACCGGTGAACATTCCGTCGGCGCAAGTGAAGGCTGGAGACCTGATCGCTGTGCGTGAAAAATCGCGCAACCAGGCGCGCATCCAGGAAGCCCTGAAGCTGGCCGAAGCCAACGGTTTTCCCGAATGGGTCCAGGTGGACACGGCCAAGATGGAAGGCGTGTTCAAGAAAGCACCCGACCGCGATGCGTTCGGCAGCGATATCAACGAGTCGCTGATCATCGAGTTGTATTCCCGCTGATCCAGATTGCCACGCCCTGTACGGTTGCAGGGCGTGTTTGTGCCAAGCCCAGACGGGCGCGGCTGCTCACCTCGGCCTTATCCGCGTAACGAGCGGAGGGTATTGAACAGGAAGCCCCATGCAGACAGCACTACTTCGTCCCAAATCGATTCAGGTCGAATCGCTTGGTCAGAACCGTTCCAAGGTCGTCCTCGAGCCTTTCGAGCGCGGTTACGGCCACACCCTCGGCAACGCCTTGCGGCGGGTGATGCTGTCCTCACTCGTCGGCTACGCCCCGACCGAGGTCAGCATCAACGGGGTGCTGCACGAGTATTCGGTAGTCGACGGATTGCAAGAGGATGTCATCGCCGTGCTGCTCAACCTCAAGGGTGTGGTGCTCAAACTGCACAACCGCGACGAGGTGACTCTGTCGCTGCGCAAGGAGGGTGAAGGCGTGGTGACCGCTGCCGACATCCAGACCCCGCACGACGTGGAAATCATCAATCCTGATCACGTGATCGCGCATTTGTCGCAGGGCGGCAAGCTCGACATGCAGATCAAGGTGGAAAAGGGCCGCGGCTATGTCCCGGGGACGATGCGCAACTACGGCGATGAAGGCGGCAAGAGCATTGGCCACATCGTGCTCGATGCCTCGTTCTCGCCGGTGCGACGGGTCAGCTACGCGGTGGAAAGCGCCCGCGTCGAACAGCGTACCGATCTGGACCGCCTGGTCATGGAAATCGAGACCAACGGCGTGATCAGTGCCGAAGAGGCCATCCGTTCTGCGGCGCGGATCTTGGTCGAGCAGCTCTCAGTGTTTGCCAGCCTGGAAGGCGCCGAGACGACCGAGGCGGCCGAGGCGAGCACGGGCGCGCAGACTTACGACCCGATCCTGCTGCGTCCTGTGGACGAACTCGAGCTCACCGTGCGTTCGGCGAACTGCCTCAAGGCCGAGAACATTTACTACATCGGCGATCTGATCCAGCGCAGCGAGACCGAGCTGCTCAAGACCCCGAACCTCGGCCGCAAATCGCTCAATGAAATCAAGGAAGTCCTTGCCGCACGCGGCCTGACCCTGGGTATGAAGCTCGAGAACTGGCCACCGTCCGGGCTGGACAAGCGCTGACTCAGCATTTGAATTGCCACATCAGTTTGCCGGATGGAGTATCCGGCAGTGCACGGCCAGTACCTGATCCGGCTGGCTCGATCGATAACGAAAGGAAAGCACGATGCGTCACGGAAACGGACTTCGCAAACTCAACCGCACTTCTAGCCACCGCAAGGCCATGTTTCGCAACATGGCCAATGCGTTGATCGAACACGAGGCGATCAAGACCACGCTACCCAAGGCCAAGGAACTGCGTGCCGTGGTCGAACCGCTGATCACCCTTGGCAAGAAACCCTCGCTGGCCAACCGCCGCCTGGCGTTCGACCGCCTGCGCAACCGCGATTCGGTGACCAAGCTGTTCAACGTGCTCGGCCCGCGCTATGCCAACCGACCGGGCGGTTATACCCGCACGCTGAAATTCGGTTTTCGCGTTGGCGACAATGCACCCATGGCGCTGATCGAGCTGGTCGATCGTCCCGACCCGGACGCCGCGCCGGCGCAAGACAAGTCCGAGTGAGGCCACGCATCGGCCCTCACCGCTGCCAGACCCCAACGCCAGCCCGTGCTGGCGTTTTTCATTGGAATCATTGGACGCGGTCGAGCCTGCACATGCCTCTGCGCATCGTCGCCCATGCATGATGCCCCTTCCTCCCGCCCGGCCGATCCGGCTGCTGTGCTGCTCGCGCTCAACGCCGTGTCCAAGCGCTACGGCGCGCTGCAGGTGGTCGATGGCCTGAGTTTGCAGGTCAGACGCGGCGAGTGCTTTGGCATCATCGGCCCGAACGGCGCGGGCAAGACCACGACCATCCAGCTCTGCCTCGGTCTGGCCACGCCCGACAGCGGGTGCATCTTGCTCATGGGCGAGCCGGTACCGCAGCGTGCACGGCAGGCGCGGCAGCGGGTCGGGGTGGTGACGCAGTTCGACAGCCTCGATCCCGATTTCACGGTCGAGGAAAACCTGCTGGTGTTCGGCCGTTATTTCGGTCTGCGTGATGCCGAGCTGCGTCTGCGATTGCCGCAATTGCTGGCTTTTGCCGCGCTGGAGTCCAAGGCCAAGGCGCGTATCAGTGAGCTCTCAGGCGGCATGCGCCGACGCCTGAGCCTGGCGCGGGCGCTCGTCAACGACCCCGATCTGATCTTTCTCGACGAGCCCACCACCGGGCTCGATCCGCAGGCACGGCATCTGATCTGGGAGCGTCTGAAGGAACTCACCGCGCAGGGCAAATCGCTGCTGCTGACTACGCACTTCATGGATGAGGCCGAGCGGCTCTGTCACCGCATTCTGGTACTCGACCACGGGCGCCGCATTGCAGAGGACACGCCGCGCGCGCTGATCGCTGCGCAGGTGGAGCCAGAGGTCATCGAGGTCGACGGCGAAGGGCTCGACGCCGCGCAAGCACTGCTGCGCCCGCTGGTGCAACGCATGGAACGCAGCGGCGATGGGTTGTTTGCCTACACCTGCAACAGCGCTGCGGCGCTGCAGGCACTGGACACGCTGCCTGGGCTGCGGGTGATTCATCGCCGCGCCAATCTGGAAGACGTGTTCCTCAAACTCACCGGCAGGCAGTTGCGCGATTAGGGCCTAGGCGCGGCGATTGCGGCCAACATCCATCCATGTCCTCTCTTCGCCTCGAACCACGCCGCAGACTGCGTTTTGTGCCGATTTGGCGGCGCAACTTTCTGGTATGGAAAAAGCTCGCGGTTCCCAGTCTGGTGGGCAATATCGCCGAGCCGCTGATCACCCTGGTGGCCTTTGGATTCGGTGTGGGCTCGCTCATCGGTCAGGTACAGGGGGTGCCGTACATCCAGTTTCTGGCCTCTGGCGCGATCTGCATGAGTGTGATGATGGCTGCGAGCTTCGAGGCGCTGTATTCCGCTTTCTCGCGTATGCATGTGCAGAAAACATGGGATGCGATCCGGGTCACGCCGACTTCGCTGGACGACGTGCTGCTGGGCGAACTCACCTGGGCGGCGAGTAAGGCGGTATTCAGCGGCGCGGCGATTTTGCTGGTCATCGTCGGGCTGGGCATCAGTCGCGCTTGGACCCTGTTGTTGGCGCTGCCGCTGCTGCTGCTCACCGGGCTGGTGTTTTCCGCGCTGGGTCTGATTGTCAATGCCAAGGCGCAAGGCTATGACTTCTTCACCTATTACTTCACCCTGGTGCTCACCCCGATGACCTTTTTGTCCGGCGTGTATTTCCCGCTCAGCGCGCTGCCCGGGCCGCTGCAAGGGCTGGCGCAGGCTTTGCCGCTGCATGCCGCAGTCGAACTGGTGCGGCCGCTGTTCTTTGGTCGGTTCGATCAGTCATGGCTGCTGCATCTGGGGGTTTTGGTGGTAGATCTCGGATTGGCTTGGTGGCTGGCGCATACCCTCACGCTGCGCCGTTTTCGTGCCTGATCGAAAGCGCCAGAGCCCGCGAAAAAGTCATCGCCCCGAACCGAACATGATTTCAGACTTATATTCCCTGGTGTTGGTCGGATCTTGCCCCTCACACGGTCACTCCCGCAGCCGAGCCAGTTGACCACTACACAGCAAATCGGAGACTGTTCATGCGCCAACGCGCCGCTTTCTCGCTGCACTGCACACGCTGCTGGGCGCAGCAAATCCGCCGCCTGCTGCTGGGCATCGCCTTGCTATGGGTCGCCGTGCTGTTGCCCGTCGCGCAGGCGCAGCAGGGCGATTTCCTGCCGCCGGACGAGGCGTTCCAGTTCACCGCCAAGGTGCAGGACGCCAAGACGGTGCTGCTGCAGTTCAAAGCGCATCAGGGCTACTACATGTACCAGGAGCGCTTCCATTTCGAGCCGCAGACTCCGGACGTGGAACTGGGCAAGCCCGACTTTCCGCCGGCGCATGTGATTTTCGACAAGAACCTCGGCCATGAGGTGGCGCATTACCGCGGTCTGGTGTCCATCCCGATACCAGTGCTCAAGGCGCCAGCCAGTTTCAAGATGCTGGTGATCTACCAGGGCTGCGCCGATAGCGGGCTGTGCTATCCGCCGATCGAGAAGCTCGCCACGGTGAGCCTGAGTGGTTTTGGCGGCAATGGCACGGTCAGTATTTCCGAGCCGGATGCGCAAGGCGGCGCAGCCGCGCCTGTGGCGGGCGGGAGCGGCAGCGGCGGACTGATCGCCGGCTTGATGGGGAAGGCGAGCGGGGCAAGGGCAGCGTCCTCCCCCGCGGCGGCTGGCTCGGCGGTAGCTGCCGCGGCGTCCACGCCGTCCCCCGCGATAGCGCAGGGTGGTGAATCCTCGCGCATCGGCGCGGCGCTGGCATCAGGCAGCCTGCTGACCATCGTGCCGATGTTTTTGGTGTTCGGGCTGCTGCTGGCGTTCACGCCCTGCGTGCTGCCGATGATCCCGATTCTGTCGAGCATCATCGTCGGGCAGGGTGAAAAAGTGTCGCGCGGCAGGGGGTTTGCGCTGGCCGTGGCGTACGCGCTGGGCATGGCCATCGTCTACACCGCGTTCGGCGTGGCCGCAGGCCTGCTCGGGCAGGGGCTGGCTGCGTCGCTGCAGAACCCTTGGGTGCTGTCGGTGTTCGCGCTGCTGCTGGTGGCGTTGTCGCTGTCGATGTTTGGCTTTTACGAACTGCAGGTGCCCAGCAGCCTGCAGAGCAAGCTGTCGTCCACCTCGGACAAGCTGCAGGGCGGGCATTTTGCCGGGGTGTTCATCATGGGCGGCATTTCCGCGCTCATCGTCGGGCCCTGTGTGGCCGCGCCGCTGGCCGGTGCGCTGCTCTACATCAGCCAGACGGGCAACGCGCTGATCGGCGGCGTGGCGCTGTTTTCGCTGGCGGCGGGCATGAGCATGCCGCTGCTGCTGGTTGGCCTGGGCGCGGGCACGCTGCTGCCACGGGCCGGCGGCTGGATGGACGGCGTCAAGGCGTTCTTCGGCGTGTTGCTGATCGCCACTGCGCTCTACATGATCGCCCCGGTGCTGCCCACCTGGCTGCTGATGGCGTTGTGGGCCTTGCTGCTGCTGGTCAGCGCCAGCTATCTGCGCGCGTTCGACAGTCTGCCGCTGGATGCTTCTGGCTGGAAGCGGCTGTTCAAGGGCTTTGGCGTGGCGCTGGCGGTCGT
>JBMFIE010000018.1:0-21805 GCA_049976465.1 Thiomonas sp.
GCTGATGAAAGGCGCGTTGCACACCGACGAACTGATGCACGCCGCGCTCGACCCAAACGCCGGACTGCGCACCGCGCGGCGCGCCAGCCATGTGTTCGTCATCGACGCGCCTGCCGCCGACCGACTGCTGTTCATCACCGATGCGGCGATCAACATCGCCCCGGATCTGGACACCAAGCGCGACATCGCGCAAAACGCGATCGATCTAGCGCAGGCGCTGGGCATTGCCACACCGCGGCTGGCGATTCTCGCCGCGGTGGAGACGATCAATGCCCGCATGCCGGCCACGCTCGACGCCGCCGCGCTGTGCAAAATGGCCGACCGCGGGCAGATCACCGGCGCCATTCTCGACGGCCCGCTGGCGTTCGACAACGCCATGTCGCTGGCCGCGGCCAAGACCAAGGGCATCGACTCCCCCGTGGCCGGGCTGGCCGACATCCTGCTCACCCCGGATCTGGAGTCGGGCAATATGCTGGCCAAGCAGCTCGAATATCTCGGCGGCGCGACCATCGCCGGGCTGGTGGTCGGCACCCGCGTGCCCATCATCCTCACCAGTCGCGCCGACGGCGTGCAGGCGCGCTTGGCCTCGTGCGCGCTGGCCGTGCTGCAGCGCCAGGCACGGCTGCGCGCAACCGGTCAACTCGACCCCGCCGATCCCGCGGCGGCTGCGGTTCCGAACCTCTGAACGCCGCGATGCCCTCCCCCACCCTGCTTTGCCTGAACACCGGCTCGGCCAGCCTGAAGTTCGCCCTATTCGACCTGGCCGACTGCCGCGGCCCGCACCTGCCCGCCGCGCTGCTGCGCGGCGAGATCGACCAGCATGACGGCCAAACCACGCTGCGCTGGACCGATGCGCAGGGCCGGTCGGACCACAGTGCATCGAGCGCCCCCCGCGGCGATATCCGCGCCGAACTCGATACCCTGCTCGATCGCCTCATCCTGCCTGCCGGCTGCGGGCCGATTGCGGCAGTGGCCCACCGCATCGTCCACGGCGGCGAGCGCTACACCAGCGCGCAGCGCATCACTCCCGAGGTGCGCACCGGGCTCGATGCACTGCGCAGCCTCGCCCCGCTGCACCAGGGGCCGGGGCTGGCCGGGGTGGACGCCGCCAGCGCGCGCCTGCCCAATGTCCCGCAGATCGCATGCTTCGACACCGCATTCCACGCCAGCCAAAGCGATCTGGCGCGGCGCTATGCCATCCCGCGCGACTGGCACGACAAGGGCTTCAAGCGCTACGGCTTTCACGGTCTGTCGTATGACGCCATCTCGCACAAACTGCCGCCATTGCTCGGCGCGCGTGCCCAGGGCGCGGTGATCGTCGCGCATCTGGGCGGCGGAGCCAGCCTGTGCGGGATGCGGCAGTTGAAGAGCGTCACCACCACCATGGGATTCACCGCACTGGATGGGCTGGTCATGTCCACGCGCAGCGGCGCGGTCGACCCCGGGCTGGTGCTGCACTGGATCACCGAGGAAGGACTGGATGCAAGGCAGATCACCGCGATGCTCTACCACGACAGCGGGCTCAAGGGCGTGTCGGGAATCAGCGGCGACCTGCGCACGCTTGAAGCCAGCAGCGACGCGCGCGCTGCCGAGGCGATCGCGGTGTTCGTCGCCAGCGTGGTGCATCACATCGGCGCGCTGGCCGCCGACATCGGCGGGTTGGATGCGCTGGTGTTCACCGGCGGCATCGGCACGCACAGCGCACGGGTGCGTGCCGACGTGTGCCACGCGCTCTCCTGGCTGGGCGTGGCGCTGGATGCGCAGGCCAACGCCGCCGGGCAGCGCTGCATCACCCGCAGCGACAGCCGCATCCCCGCTTTCGCTCTGCCCACCGACGAAGAAGGCGTGATGGCGCTGCAGGCCGCCGCGCTGCTGGCATGACCCTGAAGGAGCCTCCAGATGAACACTGCGTTTCAAACCCCGCTTTCCGATCTTCCCGAAATGGTGGACGTGCTGGTGCTCGGCGCGGGTGGCGCGGGCTATCCCGGCGCGTTCTTTCTCGCCAAGGCGGGGCTGAAGGTAGCGATGGTCGATCCCATCGGCAACCTTGGCGGCGACTGCCTGGCCGAGGGCTGCGTGCCGTCCAAGGCAGTGCGCGAGGCCGCGCTGGTGCGCAGTCTGGCAGCGCGGCTGGGCCACTTCGGCCTGCGCGGCGACCCGCCCGCAGTGGACTGGCGTGCGGTGCTGGCGCACAAAGACCGGGTGCAGAGCACACGCTACGCGCAGCATGCGCAAGAGATCGCGCAAGGGGGAGTCGCCTTCGTGCAGGGGCGCGGGGCCATCGTCGCCGCCGATGCGGTACGCATCGACACGCCGCACGGCGCGCAGCGCACCGTGCGTTTTGTACGCCTGATTCTCGCCACCGGCTCGGCGCCTGCTCGTCTGCCGATTCCCGGTGCCGAACTGGCGCTGACCTCGCACGACCTGTTCCGCCTCGGCGCCGACCTGCCCCTGCCGCGGCATCTGGTGGTGATCGGCGGCGGCTACATCGGCGTGGAAACCGCCTCGATGCTGCAGGCACTGGGGGTGCAGTGCACCGTGCTCGAATTCGCAGCGCAGCTGCTCCCCGGGTTCGACGCCGAGCTGGCCGCCTTGCTGCACGCCAGCCTGTCGCAGCGCGTGCGTATCGAACTCTCCGCCCGGGTGCTGTCGATCGCGCGGGAGGGCGATGGCTTTGTCGTGCGCTACCAGCAGGACGGAGGTGAGCGCACCGTGCAGGGCGATGCGGTGCTGATGGCCACCGGGCGTGTGCCGGTCCTGCCCGACGGTGTCGAACGACTGGGGTTGACATTCGATCGCGGTCATGTGGTGGTCGATGAAACGCTGCGCACCAGCCATCCCGCCGTCTGGGCGCCGGGCGATGTGAACGGCCGCAGCATGTTGTTCCACTCCGCGGTGCGCCAGAGCCTGGTGGCGGCGCACTGCATCGCCGCCGGCGGCCAGGCGGTCGATCGCATGCGGTTCGACGCGGTGCCGATGACCGTGTTCACCGAGCCGGAGCTGGCGCATGTCGGCCAGACCGCCACACAGGCCGAAAGCAGGCTCGGCGCTGGCGCGGTGGCGGTCAGCCGCTACGACTTCGCACAGGACGCGCGCGCCCAAATCTACGGCGACACGCAGGGCTTCATCAAACTGGTGTTCTGCCGTGCGGACGGCCGCCTGCTCGGCGCGCAGATCGCCGGTATGGACGCGGCGCAACTCATCGCGCCGCTGGCGCTGGCGCTGGAGCAGGGCTTGACCGCTGGCGCGCTGGCCGATACGGTGTTTCCGCATCCGATGCTCAGCGAGGGCATCAACAAGGCGGCGCGGACGTTCCGTCCATAGCGCCGCGAGGAAGCCGCCGATGTCCGCCTCCGCCGCAACCGTCACCCGCCCTGAACAGTCCGATGGCCTGCCGCCGACCGACCCGGCCAAGGGCCTGTCCACTGCTGAAGCGAGCACGCGGCTGGCGCGCTTCGGCCCGAACGCGATCCGCGAAAAGACCGCCCCCGCCTGGCGCCAGCTGCTCGCCAAGTTCTGGGCGCCGGTGCCGTGGATGCTCGAGGCGGTCATCGTTCTGCAGATCTTGCTCGGGCGGGGCGTCGAGGCGCTGATCATCGCCGCGCTGCTCGTGTTCAACGCCGTGGTCGCGTTCGTGCAGGAGCAGCGCGCCAAGGACGCGCTGGCTTTGCTGCGGCGGCGGCTGCAGGTCAACGCCCGTGTGCTGCGCGATGGTCGCTGGCAGCAGATCCCCGCCGAGCAGCTGGTACCGGGCGATGTGGTGCATGTGCGCGCCGGCGACATCGTGCCCGCGGATCTGCTGCTGTTCGACGGTGCGGTCTCGCTCGACCAGGCCGCGCTCACCGGCGAGTCGCTGCCGGTCGACGCCGCTGCCGGCAAACCGGCCTACGCCAGCGCCATCGTCCGTCAGGGCGAGGCCAGCGGCACGGTCACCGCCACCGGCGCGCGCACCACCTTCGGCCGCACCGCCGAGCTGGTGCGCGCATCGGTTGCGCCGAGCCACATGCAGCGCACCATTTTTGCCATCGTCAAGCGGCTGGTCGCGTTCGATGCGGTGCTGGTCGCGCTGGTCATCGGCTTTGCGCTGTGGCATCACCTGCCGCTGCTCGACACCGCGGTGTTCGCGCTGATGCTGCTGGTCGCCTCGGTGCCGGTGGCGCTGCCGGCGACCTACACCCTCGCCACTGCGGTCAGCAGCCTGCGCCTGGCGCGCCAGGGCGTGCTGGTCACCCGGCTGCCTGCGGTCGAAGAAGCCGCGGCGATGGACACGCTGGTGTCGGACAAGACCGGCACGCTCACACAAAACAGCCTGCGCTTTGCCGCCGCCATCGCGCTGGCGCCCGGAGCCGACGACGACGCCGTGCTGCGTGCTGCCGCGCTGGCCAGCGATGAGGCCACGCAGGATCCGCTCGATCTGGCCGTGCTCGACGCCGCGCGTGCGCGCAAGCTCCTCGACGACGCACCCGCGCGCACTGCGTTCCATCCCTTCGATCCGGCCACGCGCCGCAGCGAGGGCATCTACACCGTGGACGGCAAGCCCTGGCATGCGGTCAAGGGCGCCGCCAGCGTCATCGGGCCGCTGTGTCGGCTGGGCAGCGCGCAGCAGCAGGCGCTCGACCAGACGGAAAAGCAGCTCGCCAGCAGCGGCGCGCGCGTGCTCGCGGTCGCCGCGGGCGCGGACGATGCGCTGCAGCTCCTCGGCGTCGTCGGACTGTCCGATCCGCCGCGGCCAGACGCCGCCGAGTTGATCGCGCGGATCAAGCAGCTCGGCGTGCGTGTGTGCATGGCCACTGGAGATGCGGAGGAAACCGCGCGTGCGATCGGCGCCAAGCTCGGACTGGGCACGCGCGTGTGTCAGGCCAAACCCGAAGCGCTGCAGCATCCCGAGCAGTGCGATCTGTTCGCCCGCGTGCTGCCCGAGGACAAGCACCACATCGTCGCCCGGCTGCAGCAGACCGGGCATGTCACCGGCATGACCGGCGACGGCGTCAACGACGCCCCCGCACTGCGCCAGGCCGAGCTCGGCATTGCCGTGGCCAGCGCCACCGATGTCGCCAAGGCCGCGGCCGGCGTGGTGCTGACCGACCCCGGGCTGTCCGGCGTGCTCACTGTGTTGCGCGAAGGGCGCGAGGTCCACAGACGCATGCTCACCTACACGCTGAACAAGGTGCTGCGCACCCTGGAGATCGTGCTGTTTCTCACCCTGGGCCTGCTGCTCACGGGGCAGTTCCTGATCTCGCCGCTGTTGATCGTGCTGATGCTGTTTGCCAACGACTTTGCCACCATGAGCATCGCCACCGATCGCGTGCAGCCCGCCGCGCTGCCGCAGCGCTGGCAGGTCGGCAAGCTCATGGGTGCCTCGATCGTGCTTGCCCTGCTGAGCCTGCTGTTTGCCGCCGCGGTGTACGTCTGGGCGCACGCGCAGGGTCTGAATCCGGCACAGTTGCAGACCGTGGTGTTCCTGCTGCTGGTGTTCGGCAACCAGGCTGGCATCTATTTGCTGCGCAGCGACGGTCCGCTGTGGCGGCTGGCGCCTTCGGCGTGGATGGCTGCGGCCAGCCTCGGCGATGTGCTGGTCGTCTGCCTGCTGGCCGGTCTGGGCGTGCTGATGGCTGCGCTGCCGTGGCCGGTGGTCGGTGCCGTGCTGCTGGCCACGGTCGTGTTTACCCTGCTGCTCGACGCGCTCAAGCGTCCCTTGCTGCGGCACTTTGCCATCGCCTGAGGAAACCGTATGACCGATGCCCAAACTCCCACGATCGCGCCGCTGATCAACGTGCCGCTGTTCTGGCCGATGCAGCTCGCCGCCAGCATGACCGCGCAGGGTCTGGAACTGGTCGCGCGCAATGTGAAGTTTCTCGACGAGGAGCTACGGCTGCACGGCGGCATCAAGCCGCGCCTGGCCACCGCGCACAGCGTGCGGCTGAAGCTGCGCACTCTCGATCTTTGTGACTACAGCGCTGCAAGCGCCAAAGGCATCCCCACCCTGGTCAACGCGCCGTATGCCGGCCATACCTCGATGATCGCCGACTACCACGAAGGCCAGAGCCTGATGCAGACGTTGAAAAACAACGGCATCGGCGCTTTGTTCCTGACCGACTGGCATAGCGCGACGCCGGACATGAAGGATCTGGAAGTCGATCAATACCTCGGCGATTTTCTGGCCTGTATCGACGATCTCGGCGGGCGCGTCCATCTGGTTGGCCTGTGCCAGGGCGGGTGGATGGCGGCCATGCTCGCGGCGCGCTTTCCAGACAAGGTCGCCAGCCTGGTCCTGGCCGGCTCACCGATCGACACCCACGCCGGCAATGGCCCGCTGGTGAACATGGTCAAGCACACGCCGATGCATTTTTACGAGGAACTGGTGGCAGCTGGCGGCGGGCTGATGCTGGGCAAATACATGCTGGCCGGCTGGAAGAACATGCACCCCGAGCAGCACTATGTGCAGGAACACATCGATCTGTACGAACACCTCGACGACCCGGTGTGGCTGTCGAAGACCGAGGCCTTCGAGCGCTGGTACGAAAACCCGCTCGACCTGCCCGGGCGCTGGTATCTCCAAGTCGTCGACCAGCTGTTCAAACGCAACCTCCTGGCCAAAGGCGAATATGTCGCGCTGGGACGCGCACTCAAACTCGCGGACATCACTTGCCCACTTTATTTGCTGGCAGGCGAGCGCGACGACATCACCACGCCGCCGCAGGTGTTCGCCGCCGAGCATCTCTGCGGCACGGCCAAGGACAAGATACAAAAGCGCATCGTGCCGGGCGGCCATGTGGGCCTGTTCATGGGCGCACGCACGCTGAAGGAAACCTGGCCCCAGATCGCCGCCTGGATCGCTCAGCAACATTGAGCGAGCTTCGCAAGGCCGCGCATCCCGGCGCGTCGCGCGAAGCGGCGGCGATGCAGCCCGCACTCAGATCAGTTCACCGACCAGATCGTGCCCGTCGGTGCGGACGATGCGCACCCGTACGAACTGCCCTGCGCTGCGCGCTAGCCGCAGCTTCTGCGACGGCTTGGTCGGCGCCAGCACATGGACCTTGCCGTCGATTTCCGGGGCATCGGCATAGCTGCGGCCGACGGCACCCTCACGGCTGGCCTGATCGAGCAACACCTGCATCACCTGTCCCACCCGTTTTTGCAGCTTGCGCGTGGACACGGCTTCCGCCACGGCCATGAACCGGGCGCGGCGCTCCTCGCGCAACGCCTCGGGCAGTTGCCCCGGCAAGGCGTTCGCTGCGGCGCCCTCGACCGGGGAATAGGCAAAGCAGCCGACCCGGTCGAGCTCGGCCTGTGCGATGAAATCGAGCAGGGCCTGGAATTCTTCCTCGGTCTCGCCGGGAAATCCGGCGATGAAGGTCGAGCGCAACACCAGATCCGGGCAGATCTCGCGCCAGCGGGCGATGCGCTCGAGGTTGCGCTCGCCACTGGCCGGACGCTTCATGCGCCGCAGCACGTCCGGATGCGCATGCTGCAGCGGCACGTCGAGATACGGCAGGATGCGCCCCTGCGCCATCAGCGGCAAAACCTCGTCCACATGCGGGTAGGGATAGACATAATGCAGCCGCACCCAGGCCTCATGCTCTGCCGCCAATGCGCCCAGCGCCTGGACCAGTTCGGTCATCCGGGTGCGGATCGGGCGCCCCTCCCAGAAGCCAGTGCGGTATTTCAGGTCTACGCCGTAGGCGGAGGTGTCCTGGCTGACCACCAGGAGTTCCTTCACTCCCGCTTCGAGCAGTGCGCGGGCTTCACTGAGGACGTCACCGATCGGGCGCGAAACCAGGTCGCCGCGCATCGCCGGAATGATGCAGAAGGTGCAGCGATGGTTGCAGCCCTCGCTGATCTTGAGATAGGCGTAATGCTTGGGTGTGAGCTTGATGCCGGCGGGCGGCACCAGATCGACGAACGGGTCGTGCGGCTTGGGCAACACCGCATGCACATGCTGCAGCACCTCGTCGGTGGCATGCGGCCCGGTGACGGCAAGCACCTTGGGATGCACCGCACGCACCAGGTTGCCGCCCGTAGCCGCATCGGTGCGTGCGCCCAGGCAGCCGGTCACGATGACCTTGCCGTTCTCGGCCAGCGCCTCGCCAATCGCCTCCAGACTCTCCTGGACTGCAGCGTCAATGAAACCGCAGGTGTTGACGATCACCAGATCGGCCCCGGCATAGCTCTTGGAGGTGGCATAGCCCTGCGCGCGCAGCGCGGTGAGGATGCGCTCGGAATCGACCAGGGCCTTGGGACAACCGAGCGAGACGAAGCCGATTTTCGGTGCTGCCGCTGCCGCGGCGGGAGAGGGACGAGATTGTTGTTCCATCCCCGCATTGTCGCCGAAGGGCAGGCAGCACGGCAGAGGACGGCCGCCCCACGGGTTACTTCTTCTCGGGCGGCTTGAACGCGCCGAGCATCTGCCTGGCCTGCTCCTGCATCTGCTCCTGCATCTGCATGTAGAGGTTCTTGCTCTGCTCCAGGTAGTTGCCCATCATGGTTTGCAACATGGGGCTTTGCACGCTGAGGAACTGGCTCCAAGCTTCAGGGTTGAACGCCCCGGCCTCATACATGCCGCGCGACTGCTCGGACAGCTTGTTCTGGATGTCGATGAACGCCTGCACGTTCTTTTCCAGATAGCTGCCCATCATGCCCTGCATCGCGTGGCCGTAAAAGCGGATGATCTGCTCGAGCATGGCCGCGCTGAACATCGGCACCCCGCCGCTTTCCTCCTCGAGAATGATCTGCAGCAGAATGCTGCGCGTGAGGTCTTCGCCGGTCTTGGCGTCCTGCACCACGAAGCGGGTGCCGTCCATCACCAGCTGTTTCACATCACTGAGGGTGATGTAGGCGCTGGCCTCGCTGTCGTACAGGCGACGGTTCGGGTATTTTTTGATGATGCGGGTGGAAGAATCGGGCGTGGGCATGGGCGGGTGATCCGGTGGAAAAAATCTGCGGGCAGGATTTTTGTTGCGATTGAACCATAACCCGCGGCGCAGACCACCGAGACTTTCCCGCCCAGAAGGTGTGAATCGATCTGCTGCGCGCCGTGCGCAAGGGCAGCAGGCCGCTTGCGACGACATGTTCACAACTCAGCTCATGTGCAGCCCGCCGTTGCACGAGAACTCCGCACCGGTGGTGAATCCGGCGTCCTCGCTGGCCAACCAGGCCACGATCGACGCCACTTCCTCGGGTGTGCCCAGACGTTTGACCGGGATCGAGGCGATGATCTTGTCGAGCACGTCCTGCCGGATGCTCTTGACCATGTCGGTGGCGATATAGCCGGGCGCCACCGTGTTGACCGTCACGCCCTTGGCCGCCACTTCCAGTGCGAGCGACATGGTGAAACCGTGCATCCCGGCCTTGGCCGCGGCGTAATTGGTCTGACCGAACTGGCCTTTCTCGCCGTTGACCGACGAAATGTTGATGATGCGCCCCCAGCCGCGCTCGACCATGCCATCGATCACCTGCTTGGTCACATTGAACATGGAGTACAGATTGGTGCGCAACACCAGGTCCCAGTCCTCGTAGGTCATCTTGCGCAGCACCGCGTCGCGGGTGATGCCGGCGTTGTTGACCAGGATGTCCACCCGCCCGTGCTCGGCAAATACCTTCTGGAATGCCGCCTTGGTGGACTCCCAGTCGGCGACATTGCCCTCCGAGGCATAGACGTCGTAGCCCTGCGCGCGCATCGATTCGAGCCAACTGTCCTTGCGGCTGGAATTGGGCCCGCAGCCCGCGATCACCTTGTGTCCCGCTTCGCACAGCCGCTTGCAGATCGCGGTGCCGATGCCGCCCATGCCGCCCGTGACATAGGCCACCTTCTTGTCCATTGCAATCTCCTCTTCTGGTTCGACAGGTATGCGTGTGTGTTCGTTTCAGCGCTCCAGCGCCATCGCCACGCCCATGCCGCCGCCGATGCACAGCGAGGCCAGGCCCTTTTTGGCATTGCGTCGCTGCATTTCGTGCAGCAGAGTGACCAGGATGCGGCAGCCGCTGGCACCGATGGGGTGGCCGATGGCGATCGCGCCACCGTTGACATTGACCTTGGCGGTATCCCAGCCCATCTGCTGGTTCACCGCGATGGCCTGCGCTGCAAACGCCTCGTTGATTTCCATCAGGTCGAGGTCTTGCGGCGTCCAGCCCGCACGCGATAAGCAACGCTGTGACGCCGGCACCGGCCCCATGCCCATATAGGCCGGATCGAGACCGGCGTTGGCATAGGCGCGAATGGTCGCCAGCGGCTGCAGGCCCAGTTCTGCGGCGCGCTTGGCCGTCATCACCACCACCGCCGCTGCCCCGTCGTTCAGCCCAGAAGCATTGCCTGCGGTGACGGTTCCGGCTTTGTCGAACGCGGGCCGCAGCCCGGCCAGGCTCTCCGCGGTGACGCCGTGGCGCACGAATTCATCGGTCGCAAACGCCACCGGATCGCCCTTTTTCTGCGGCAGCATCACCGGCACGATTTCGGCGTCAAAGCGACCGGCCTTCTGCGCCGCCTCGGCCTTGTTCTGGCTGGCTGCGGCAAAGGCGTCCTGCATCTCGCGGGTGATGCCGTATTTCTTCGCCACGTTTTCCGCGGTGATGCCCATGTGGTAATTGTTGAACGCATCCCACAGACCATCGACGATCATGGTGTCGATCAGCTTCCAGTCGCCCATGCGCTGGCCCTCGCGCGAACCCGGCAGCACATGCGGGGCGGCGCTCATGTTCTCCTGACCGCCGGCGACGACGATGTCGGCATCGCCGGCGTGGATGGCCTGCGCGGCCAGCATCACCGACTTCAGCCCGGAACCGCAGACCTTGTTGATGGTCATCGCCGGCACCATGTCGGGCAGCCCGGCCTTGATGCTGGCCTGGCGCGCGCCGTTCTGCCCGATGCCCGCCTGCAGCACCTGGCCGAAAATGACCTCGGACACCTGCGCTGGATCGAGCTTCGCCCGCGCCACCGCCTCACGGATGACCACCGCGCCGAGATCGACCGCCGGCACCTTGGCCAGCGCGCCGCCGAATTTGCCGACCGCGGTGCGCACCGCGGAGACGATCACGATGTCTTGTTTCATTCGTCGCTTCCTTTCGTGAAATTGGCTCAAGCGCGCACCTTGACATAGCGTCCGGGCGCGGGTTCGATCGGTTTGTAACGCGCATTGCCATGACGGCGGGGCGCAGCGATGTCCGGCCCGGCCTGCTGGCGCAGCCACTCGGCCCAGTCGCTCCACCAGCTCCCCGGGCGCTCGGTCGCGGTATCGAACCAGGCCTGCGCGCTGCGCGGCAGCTTGCGCTGCCGGGGGGGCGAAATCCAGTGGCTGCGCTTGTTGCGCCTGGCCGGGTTGATGACGCCGGCAATGTGGCCGGAGGCGCCTAGCACGAAACGCATCGGCCCGCCGAGGATTTGCGTGGTTTCATACGCAGTCTTCCACGGCACGATATGGTCCTCGCGCGAGGCGTACACATAAGCCGGCAGGTCGAGTGACTGCAGAACCAGCGGCACCCCGGCCACGGTCAGCGCGCCGGGCTTGCGCATCTTGTTTTCCAGGTAGGTATTGCGCAGATACCAGGCAAACAGCGGGCCGGGCAGATTGGTCGAATCGGAGTTCCAGTACAGCAGATCGAACGGCGGCGGCGTCTCGCCCTTGAGATAGTTGCCCACCACATAGTTCCACACCAGGTCGTTGGGCCGCAGGCTGGAGAAGGCCGAGGCCAGCTCGCGCCCGGTCATCAAGCCGCCCTTGCCCAGCGTGGCCTCGCGCAGCGCCACCGATGCCTCGTCCACATAGACGCTCAGAATGCCGGTGTCGCTGAAATCGAGCATGGTGGTCAGCAGAGTGACACTGTGCGCGAACTGTTTGCCGCGCGCCTGCAGCACGGCCAGCGCATTGGCCAGCAGGGTGCCGCCGACGCAGAAACCCAGGGTGTTGATGCGACGCTCGCTGCGACCGGCGGCGATGTCACGCACCACTTCCATCGCGCGGATCGCACCGTCCTGGACATAGTCGTCCCAGGTCAGGTGACCCATGTCGATGCCCGGATTGGCCCAGGACATGACAAAGGTGCGATGCCCCTGCTCCACCGCATAGCGCACGAACGAGTTGTCAGGCTGCAGATCGAGGATGTAGTACTTGTTGATGAACGGCGGCACGATCAGCAGCGGCCGCGCATGCACGCGCTCGGTCAGCGGGGTGTATTCGATGAGCTGAAACAGCGGGTTTTCATAGACCACCTGCCCAGGGGTGGTTGCCACGTTGCGCCCGACCTCGAACATCGATTCATCGGTTTGCGTCAGGCGGCCCTGTTTCAGATCCTTGAGCCAGTTCTCCAGTCCGGCGCGCAGGCTCTCGCCCTGCGTCTGCACCGCCTTGTCCAGCGCCTCCGGGTTGAGGGGTAGAAAGTTGGACGGCGCGGCGGCATCGACCCATTGCTGAACCGCGAACCGCAGTTTCTGCCGCGTCGGCTCGTCGGCCTGCACGCTGTCGGCCAGTTCGAGCAACGCGCGCGCGCCCAGCAGATAAAGCGCCGCGGTGTAGCGCGACAGGCGGCTGCGGTTCCATGCGTCACCGCTGAACCGCCGGTCATCGACCGCTGGCAGCGCAGTGTCGCTGTGCTGCGGCATCAGCAGCGCGGCCCAGATCTGACGCAATTCGTCGACATAGCGCTGTTGCAGCTGTTGCAGTCGCTGCGGGTCGATCTGGATCGCGGCTGCGCCGCGCCACAAGGTCGCCCAGGTCTGCACCGCATCCGGCCAGCGCGGCGCCTGACCCGCGTCGGACGTCGCGCTGGCGCCCTGAGGGCTTGGAAAGGTTTGATCCATGGGGAAGCGGCTGCAGGAGCTGATCGTCTTGGCCGATTGTCGGCGACAAAGCTGACGGCATTCTTGAGCAGGCAGGTGAAGGTGTCAACCAGCCGCTGTCGCCGAGCGACTCGCGACGAAATTCTCACCGCGTCTCAGCGGTCGATCCAGATACACCCGGCCTGCCGCCCGGTGACCGGCTGGCGGCGGTAGGAATAAAAGCGCTGCGGCTGGCTGAAGGTGCACAGCCCGCCACCGGCGATCGAGCCGGGCCGCATGCCCGCATGCTCCAGCCGCATGCGGGCGAGTTGCCAGATGTCGGCCCACCACTTGCCAGGCCGACCGGGCCGGAACGCGGCACCGGCCGACGGGTGCAGCGCAACGAAGGCGTTGCGCACCTCCTCGCCCACCTCGAACGCCTGCGGCCCGATGGCCGGGCCGAGCACTGCCTGCACCTCGGACGGGTCGCAGCCGGCCTGCGCGCAAACGCGCTGCAGGCTGGCTTCGAGCACACCCGCCGCCAGCCCGCGCCAGCCAGCGTGCGCTGCCGCCACCGCACGGCCTTGCGGCGCGGCCAGCAGCACCGGCAGGCAGTCGGCGACCAATACTGTCGCGGCCACGCCGGGCTGGGTGGTGCTCGCCGCGTCGGCAACCGGTTCAATCCTGGGATCGGGCTGGGCATCCAGATCGGCCACCTCGACACCGTGGACCTGCTGCAAGAAGCGCGGCTGCGCGCCGCCGAGCGCCTGCTGCAGCCGGGCGCGGTTTTGCGCCACATGCTCGGGCGCATCGCCCACATGCGAGCCCAGATTCATGCCCCCGCACTGCGCATGCGGCGCGCAGGCATAGGCTGCCTTGCTGACCCCACCCGCGCAGCTGGTGAACAGCGCATGAACCCGCGGATTGTCGGGCCAAGCGATGCGCAGCCAGGGCGCGTGGTGCGGTGCCGGGTCGCACCAGGGTGGCAGGAATTCAAACCAGATCGGGGCGGACATGGACGACACCTGTGGTTCAGTCGATGAATGCCGGCCAGCGCTGCGGGTCGATGTCCGCCGGTGCGCCGCCGCACTCCAGCCACAGTGCGGCGATGTCGTGCGCAATGGGTGCGGTGCAGTCGATCGGCGCATCGCTGCCGGGGTGGCGAAAGCCCAGCCGGGCCGCGTGCAGAGCCTGGCGCTGCAGGGGCAGCCCGGGCCGCGTGCGCCCGCCATACACCGGGTCGGCGACCAGTTCCAGCCGCGCAAACTGCAAATGCACCCGAATCTGGTGCGTGCGGCCGCTGTGCAGTTTGCAGCGCAACGCGGTCAGCGGCCCCCAGGGGGTGTCGAGCGCTGCCAGCGGGGTGAAATCGGTGCGCGCCGGCTTGCCGCCCTGGACCACCGCCATGCGCAAGCGGTCGCGCGGGTGACGGCCGATCGGCGCATCCACGCTGAACGCACGCTCCACCCGTCCCCACACCAGCGCCAGATACTGACGGTGCACCGCGCGCGCCTGCAGTTTGCGCACCAGCTCGGTCTGCGCCTGCAGGGTGCGGGCGGTGACCATCAGGCCGCTGGTGTCCTTGTCCAGGCGGTGGACGATGCCGGCGCGGGGCAATGCAGCGGTTTCAGGGTAGCGGGCCAGCAGACCGTTGAGCAGAGTGCCGCTCCAGTTGCCCGCGGCCGGATGCACCACCAGACCCGCGGGCTTGTCGAGCACCACTAGCCAATCGTCCTCGAACACCACCGCGAGCGCCAGATCCTCCGCAACGAAGGCGCTGTCTTGCGGCAGTGCAGGCACGGCAACGCGCAGCAAGGCCCCGGCGCGTGCCTTGTCGCGCACCCCGGCAGTCTGCCCATCCACCTGCACCAGCCCGGCTTCGCACCACTGCTGCAGACGGCTGCGCGAATGCTGCGGAAACAGCAGCGCCAGCACCTTGTCGAGACGCTGGCCCGCCTGCGGCTCGGGAATGCGGGCTTCGAGCAGATCGTGCGGCGGCGCGTCGTCGTCCTCGGGCTCGGCGTCGCCGGCGGTCGGCGGGACAGTCTGGGAATACTTGGTCATCGAGACGGGGCCAGGGGCTCCCTATAATCCGCAGGCTTTACACCACCCTGGGTGATTGCTATGCGTGTTGCGTTGTACCGTCCGTGGATACGGCGACTTCTGGGAGTTGCCGCTACGGCGCTGTTCCTGGGTCTGGCAGGTTGCGCGTCCACACCGGAAAAAGATCAGACCCTGGGATGGTCGGCCTCGAAATTGTATGCAGAGGCCAAAGACGAGATGAACAGCGGCAACACCGACAAGGCGCTGAAGCTGTACGAAAAGCTCGAATCGCGCTACCCCTACGGCCTGCTGGCGCAGCAGGCGCTGATCGAAATCGCCTACGGCCACTACAAACAAGGCGAGCGCGAGCAGGCGCTGGCCGCGGTCGACCGCTTTCTCAAGCTCTACCCCAACAACCCCTACACCGATTATGTGCTGTATCTGAAGGGGTTGATCAACTTCAACACCGATCAGGGCTGGTTCTCCTTCCTGTCCGACCAGAAGCTCTACGAGCGCGATCAGGCCGCAGCCAAGCAGTCCTTCGAGGCATTCAAGGAACTGGTCACCCGTTTTCCGCAGAGCAAATACACGCCAGATGCCCTGCAGCGCATGCGCTACATCGTCAACTCGCTGGCCGATTACGAAACCCATGTGGCGCTGTTTTATTACCGCCGCGGTGCCTACGTGGCTGCGGCAGACCGCGCGCAGCGGGCGATCGAAAACTATCAGGATGCGCCGGCCAACCAGCTCGCGCTGGCGGTGCTGGTGCACGCATACGACAAGCTGGGCCTGACCCAGCTGCGTGACGATGCCGAGCGCGTGCTCAAGCTGAACTATCCCGACAGCATCTACCTCACCCAGGGCCTGCCGCGGCGGGACGATGCGTTCTGGAAGCTATGGTGAGCCTGACCTGCCTGTCGCAGGAAGTCCTGTGCCTGCTCGACGCGGCTGACCCGGCCGAAAGGCGGCAGGCTGTCCAGCAGTTGCCGCCCCCAGCCGGTTGCGGTCAGGCGACGGTCACACACCACCAGCACACCGCGATCGGTTTCGGTGCGGATCAGCCGCCCGGCCCCCTGCTGCAGCGACAGCGCCGCCTGCGGCAGGCTGTGTTCGGTAAAGCCACTGCGCCCCTGCGCCTCGATTTGCTTGAGCCGCGCGGCGGTTAGCGGATCGTCCGGCGGGGCGAACGGCAGTTTGTCGATGATCACCAGGGTCAGTCGCTGTCCTGGCAGGTCCACGCCTTCCCAGAAGCTCTGGCTGCCCACCAGGATCGCCTGCGCCGTGTCGGCGAAACGCGCGAGCAAGGCGGCCTTGGACTCGTCGAATTGCTCGAGCACGGTTCTCCCCGGCAGGAGCTGGCGCAGGGTTTGCGCAATCATCCGGGTCGCGCGCAGCGTGGTGGTGAGCACCAGGGTGCCGCCTGCGTTACTCGCTGCAAGCCGAGCCGCCAGTGCCCCGACTGCAGCGGAATGCCCCGGCTGCCCCGGCAGCGGCAAATCCTGCGGCACGAACAGCCGGGCCTGCGCCGCGTAGTCGAAGGGACTGACCACGCGCAGCTCGCGGCAACGCGGTGCGATGCCCTGCTCCACTGGTGCGCAGCCGCCGTGCTCGGCGGTCAGGCCCAGTGCGCTGCGGGCATGGCGAAAATCGCCTCCGACGCTCAGCGTGGCCGAAGTGAAAATCCAGGCCTGGCTGCGCTGCGCCAGCAGCGCGGCAAACGCCGGTGCGATCGACAGCGGCGCCGATTGCAGCCGCAGATGCGCACTGCCGACATCGGCCCAGCGGACCTGGGGTGGGGCGCCCGGCGTGCTCTGCACCGCTTCGTTCTGCCAGTCGGCAAACGCCTGCTGCAACGCGGTGCAGCGCTGCGCCAGACGTTCGAACTCCGGTGCCGCCTCGGTATGCGCCGACAGCACTGCAGCGGTGTGGGTCAGCTGCGCCTGCAGATCGTGCAGCGCCACATCCCATCCCGGCAGATCGTTGACCTGCTGCCAGCTCAGGCGGCCCGGCGCCTGAGGCGCCACCAGTCGCAGATCGCGCGCTGCACGCTCGAGCGCGCCGGCCAGGGCCTGCCAGTCGGCCAGACCCTTGGCATGCTGCAATCCGCTGGCCAGCACATCGCGAGCGAGATCGACCATCTGTGCGGTGCCGCAACGTGCGCCCAGAAACTGCACGCCGATCTCGGCAAGCTGGTGCGCCTCGTCCAGGATCAGCGTGTCCGCCGTGGGCAGCAGCTCGGCCACGCCCTCGCCGCGCAGCGCCAGATCGGCGAAGAACAGGTGGTGGTTGATGATGACCAAGTCCGCAGCCATGGCCTCGCGCCGCGCCTTCATGACAAAGCAGGCCTTGTGGTCGGGGCAGTCTGCGCCCAGGCAGTTGTCCGCGGTCGAGGTCACGAGATGGATCAGCGCAGAGTTCTCCTCCAGGCCCGGCAGGGCCGACAGGTCACCGCGCGCATCGGCACGGGCAAACTGCTGAATGCGACGCAGCTGCGCATGCTCGGCGCGGCCATGCACCCACTGCGCGGCGCGCTGCAGACGGTACAGGCAGACATAGTTGGCGCGCCCCTTGAGCACGCAGCTGCTCACCGCCACGCCCAGCGCGCGGCGCGCTGCCGGCAGGTCCTTGCGGTCGAGCTGATCCTGCAGGTTGCGCGTCGCGGTGGAGAGGATGACCCGACCGCCATGCAACAGTGCAGGAACCAGATAGGCCAGGGTTTTGCCGGTGCCGGTGCCGGCCTCGGCCAGCAGGATCGCACGGTCGCAGATCGCACCTGCCACCGCCCGCGCCAGCGTGCGCTGGCCTTCGCGCACCGACCATTGCGGCAGCTCGGCCTGTAGCGGGCTGCCCGGAGAAAACAGCGCGTCGCAGTGCGCGACCAGCGCGGTGTCGCAGACCGGCGCCTCGACGGGCTCAGCATCCATACGACTACACGCCACGGCGCCGGCCTGCGCGCCGCCTAGAATCCACCACTCGTATCAGTCTGCTCATCGACGCCTCTTGCCCGCTCCACCGCCGAACCGCTGCCGATTCTATGGACTCGACCGACCACTATCCGCCGTCGCGGCTACCGCCGCTGCCCAGGCCGGTGCAGCACCAAGCCGGAACGCGCTGGCGGCTGCAGGCGGCAAGCGGTCTGCACAAGGGTGACCGGCCCTACCAGCAGGACCAATTGCGGGTGATTGCGCATCCCCGCGTGGCCGGCTGCATGCTGGCGGTCGTGGCCGACGGCATGGGCGGTAAGAGCGGCGGACGCAAAGCGGCCGATCAGGTTGTACTCACCGCACAGCAACTGTTCGAGCGTTACCACCCGGACAGCGACGACCCGCATGCGTTGCTGCAGCAGATCGTGCAGGAAAGCCACAGCATGATCCGCCTGACCGCGCTGTCCACCGAGCAGGAGCCGCATTCCACCATCGTGTGCGCGCTGTTCCAGGCCGACGAGGGTCGCTGCTACTGGGTGCACGTGGGCGACAGCCGGCTGTATGTCTTCCGCGACGGCCGCTTGCTGCTGCGCACTCGCGACGACTCGTATGTGCAAACCCTGGTGGACAAGGGCGAGATCACCGAAGCCCAGGCACGCAGTCATCGGATGAGCAATGTGCTCACATGCAGCCTGGGCATGTCGGAGCTGCCGGTCAAGCCGGTCGAGGAACTGCTGCTGATGCCCGGCGACGTGCTGATGCTGTGCAGCGACGGGGTCTGGCACTATTTCACCGACCAGGATCTGGAAATCGCCACCGCCAAGCTGCAGCCGCGCGAATGTTGTCAGTACCTGATCGACAAGGCCCGCAACCGCGCCGGCGGGCGGGGCGACAACCTTTCGCTCATCGTCATTGCCCTGACGCGGCTGTCTGCGCCGGCTGGTTGACCGGCTTGCGCCATGCAGGCTGGCGCTTGTCGATGAACGCCTGCACCCCCTCCAGTGCACACTCGTCAAGCATATTGCAGGTCATGGTCTGCGCGGCCATCTGGTACGCGGCGTCGATGCCAGCCTCCAGCTGGCGGTAGAACAGCGCTTTGCCCATGCGCACCGCCGCCGCGGGTTTGTCCAGAATGCTGGCGACCAGGCGCTCGACCTCCGCCTCCAGCGCATCGGGCGCAGCGACGCGATTGATCAGGCCGCGCTGCTGTGCGGTGGCGGCGTCGATGAATTCTCCGGTCAGCAGCATTTCCATCGCCTGCTTGCGCAGCAGGTTGCGCGACAGCGCCACGCCCGGCGTGGAGCAGAACAGCCCGTAGTTCACGCCGGAGACCGCAAACCGCGCATCGCTGCTGGCCACGGCCAGATCGCAGCTGGCCACCAGCTGGCAGCCGGCCGCAGTGGCAATGCCGTGCACCTGGGCGATGACCGGCTGCGGCAGACGCATCAGCCCGGTCATCACCTTGCTGCAGCGGGTGAACAAGGCCTGGTAATAGTCCTGCGAGGGCTGGGCGCGCATTTCCTTCAGGTCGTGCCCGGCACAGAATGCCCGGCCCGCGCCGCGCACGATGACCACGCGGGCCGAGTCATCCTGCATCAGCGCATCGATCTGCTGCTGCAGCGCGTCGAGCAGCGCCTCGGACAGGGCGTTGAATGCCTGTGGGCGATTGAGCGTGAGCCAGACCACGCCGCGCGCGTCGGTCTCGCGCAGCAGCACGTCCGGGTGAGAAGCAGGGGTTTGCATGTCGTGTCTCCTCGAATCGGCGCGCCTTGCGTCAGGCGCTATTTGGGCGGGCACTGCGAGCCGGTGCAGTGCAGATCGGCATCGAGCTGGGCGATGCGTCTGCGAATTTTGTCAGACAGGCAAACATCCTGCCGAGCCTGCCACTGCGGCCCGCCCCGATCGGCCGGGCCGTTGCGGAACAGGCAGTCCGCATTCGCCCAGCGCCGCCACAGGTTTTGTGCATGATCCAGCCGTCGCTCGGCGTAGGTGCCCATGACCTTTTGCAGTTCCAGCCGGTAGAGCCGGTTCATCCGGGCATTGAGCGCGTGGCGGGTCTGCGCCGCGCAGGCGGTGCTTTCGGGCGCCGACCGGCAGATCGGCGGCGGCCGGTCCTGCGCCACGGCGGCCTGCGCCAGCCCCGTCCCGCCACAAGTCAGCAAAACCGCCCATACCATCATGCCCCAACGCATCGCCTGCCTCCGCCGAAAATTCGGGTGGAGCCGCGCCGGGCGCTGGCGTTCCCCACGGTTTCAAACGGTCACAACGCCGCCTGGTAGTAGCGGTTCTGCGGATGCCGGACCTGGGCGAAAAAGTCCCAGCGCTCGGCTAGCATGCCCGCCAGATTGCTCGCCAGCGCCAAGGGCCAGCCCACACTGCGCAGCGCGGACGGCGTGCCCAGCAACAGCAGCAGCGGCAGCACGAAACCCAGCAGGACGAAGCCCCAGCGCACCCCGGTCACCCACGCCGCGCTGCGTCCATGAAAAAACTCCCGTGTGTTGAACGCCCGCGCGGTGAAGCCCTTGGAGGTCTGGCGGATCGCGGGACTGTTCACACCGATGGCGCTCTGCATCGACCCCGCCGGGGTCAGGCCCCGCAGCCGCAGCAGCGCCGCCAGCCGCCCTAGTAAAGCCAACGCCAGCAGCGCCGCGGCGGCGTGTCCGTACTGCAGCGCAACAGTTGCTCGCCAACGCAGCGCCAGCGCCGCGGCGAGCAGTCCGCCGCTGGCCATGCCCATCAGCGCGAAATTCACCACGGTCAGCGGCGTGGCCCATTCCCGCAGGAAACGCACCCCGGCATAGATCATCGCGGTGCATACCCACAGCGTCAGCGCCGCTGCGACCAGCAGCGCGGCCAGCATGCCCGGCCAGCGTTGCAGGGTCAGCAAAGCGAGCTGGCTGAGTGCCGCAACGCCCAGAAAGGTCGGCAGGGCAATGACCTCGCGCGACAGCCAGGAGGTCCGCCACATGGCCGCGGCGCGCCAGGCGCGCTCGGGGCGGCCGAGGTGGGCGAACGATGCGCCCAGCCCGACCGTGCCCAGCCCCAGGATCACCCATAGACTGATGCGCCACAGCGCCAGCCACGACGCAGGATCTGCTACGCCCCACAGCGCGGGCAGCGCCACGGCCACCGCCAGGCCCTGCGCACAGCCCACCAGGGTGGTCAGCAACAACACGGAAAACGCCGGGCGCATGGTTCACTCCCTGCCTGCGTCCGCTGCGCGGGCCGGGTCGAACACCGCGCCAAACAGACGGGCAAACAGGCTGCGCGACTCGATTTCCAGCGCCTCCTCGGCCTGCTGCGCGCGGAGCGCCGGCGTTGGGGTCTGCCGAGCGGGCGCGGGCTGCTGCTGCGCGCGCTGCGTCTGGCCTTCGGCCGCCTTTGCCTCCTGCGGCTGTCTGCGCGGCAGGTAGTGATTGGCGGGCCGGGTGCCCAGTTCGGGCATCAGCGCATAGCCGCCACGCTCGCGGATGGCGCGCGACACCTCGGACTCGGGGTCGTGCACGTCGCCGAACAGCCGGGCGTTGGTCGGGCAGGCGTTGACGCAGGCCGGGCGGCGCTGCGCCGGCGGGATGGTTTCATCGTAGATACGGTCGACGCACAAGGTGCACTTGGTCATCACCCCGCGGTCGTCGTCGTACTCGCGCGCGCCATAAGGGCAGGCCCAGGAGCAGTATTTGCAGCCAATGCATTTGTCGGCATCGACCAGCACGATACCGTCCTCCTTGCGCTTGTACGACGCCCCGGTGGGGCAGACCGGCACGCACGGTGGCTCCTCGCAGTGCAGGCAGCTCTTGGGGAAATGCACCGTCTGCGTCTGCGGAAACTGCCCGACCTCATAGGTCTGCACCCGGTTGAAAAACACCCCCAGCGGGTTTTCGCCATAGGGATCGTGGTCGCTCAGATGGCCGGCAGCCCCGGAAGTGTTCCATTGTTTGCAGGAAGTCACGCAGGCATGGCAACCCACGCAGACATTCAGATCGATGACCAGGGCAAGCTGGGTCATGGCTGGACTTATATGGATGCCTCCCGGCGATCAAGAGCCGTTTGCGTTGTGTTGTGAAGAAGTCGGCTGCTGCCTTATATCCGG
>JBMFIE010000019.1:0-21139 GCA_049976465.1 Thiomonas sp.
CCCTTGGCTTGCCCATGCGCCGGGCCAGCATGGCCTGGCCGATGGTGTTGTTGATCTTGTGCGCGCCGGTGTGGTTGAGGTCTTCGCGCTTGAGGTAGATGCGCGCACCGCCGAGCCGGTCGCTCAGCCGGGCGGCGTGGTAGATCGGGCTGGGCCTGCCGACGAAATGCCGCAGTTCGTAGCGGAATTCAGCCAGGAAGTCCGGGTCGTTTTTGTAATGGTCGTACGCCGCCTGGAGTTCTTCCAGTGCGTGACTGAGGGTTTCGGCGATGAAGCGCCCGCCATACGGGCCGAAATGGCCGCTGGCGTCGGGATAGGAATACTCGAACATGATGGGGTCTCGTCTGGTGACTGGCGCAGGCCGCGCCAGTGCGCGATCTACAGGTCTGCTGCGCGCACCGCGGCGACGAACTCGGCCATGCGCTGCGCGCTCTTGATGCCTTTGGCGGCTTCGACGCCGGAACTGACGTCAACCGCCCACGGCCGCACCTGGCGGATGGCCTGCGTCACATTTGCAGCATGCAACCCACCAGACAAAACGAGGGGAAGCGCGACGTTTGCGGGAATGCGTGACCAATCGAACACCTCGCCGCCACCGCCGTATCCGGGCTGATCCGCGTCCAGAACGAGGGCTTGGGATGTGGAAAAGCGCAAGGCAAAGTCTAGCAAATCCAGCCCCTCGCGCATGCGTGCCGCTCGGATGTAGGGATATGCGTAGCGGGTGCAGTCCTGCGGGGTTTCGTCGCCGTGGAACTGCAGCAGCGCCGGTCGCACCTGCGCAATCACCTCGTCGACGAGGCGCGGCTCGGCGTTGACGAACAGGGCGACCACCGAAACGAAGGGCGGCAGGCTGGCGGCGATCTGGCGCGCCTGCGCGAGGGTGACATGGCGCGGACTGGGCGGGTAGAACACCAGCCCGATGGCATCGGCCCCGCAGCGTGCCGCGGCCTGCGCGTCTTCCACGCGAGTGATGCCGCAGATCTTGATGCGGGTGCGGTGAGGGGGAATATGCGGTGTCGGGGAAGATGCGGACATCGGGATTCAGATCAGCAGGCCGATGCGGTGCGGCGGCTCGGGAAGGCTGAATTCTGCCGGGTAATCCGGTCCGAGAAAATACAGCCCGTCGGGCATGAAGGTCGGCGCGGCTCGGGTGCGATCGCGGCTGTGCAATACCTCGGCCAGCCAGGACACGGGCTTGGACCCGTTACCAACAGCCAGCAGGCTGCCTATCAGATTGCGCACCATGTGGTGCAGGAAGGCGTTGGCCCGCAGGTCGAACACGATCAACTCGCCCATGCGCTCGATGTCCAGGGCATGCAGGGTTTTCACTGGGCTGGCCGCCTGGCACTCGCTGGAGCGAAAGGCGCTGAAATCGTGCTCGCCGATCAGACACTGCGCCGCAGCCCGCAGGCGGTCCAGATCGAGCGGGCGGTGCGTCCAGCCGACCCGCCCATGATCGAGCGAAGGCCGCACCGGATGGTTGCGCAGCACGTAGCGGTAACGGCGCTGCCAGGCGCTGCGCCGCGCGTCGAACCGCGGATCGACCTGGGTCCGGGCCCACTGCACCGCGATGTCGCGTGGCAAGAAGGCGTTGACCCCACGCACCCAGGACGCGGCTTCGCGCTCGAGCACGCTGTCCAGGTGCACCACCTGCGCAACCGCATGCACCCCGGCATCGGTGCGCCCGGCGCAACAGGTGCGCACGGGGCAGCCGAGAAAGCGCGCTATCGCGCGTTCCAGTTGATCCTGCACGCCGCAGCCGCTGGGCTGGCTCTGCCAACCGCAGTAGGACGATCCGTCATAGCGCAGCCCGAGCACCACGCGGTGCCCGGCCTGCGCATGGCTGTGCGCCACATCGGGCTGCGAAAACGGTTCAACGGCCAAGCTTGTCGAGCATGTCCTGGGCACGTTTCTTCAGCTGTGGGTCGCCCTCGGCCATGACCTCGCCCAGCAGATTGCGCGCAGATTCGACATCGCCAATGGCCATGCTCTCTGCCGCCAGCTCCAGGCGGAGATCGAGCGAGGGCTGGGATTCGCTGAATGCCGGCTCCAGGCTGGGCAGAGGCTCTTGCGTCTGCGTCGCGGATTTGGACTCGGCGCCAGGCAGGGAAATGCTGCTGAGGTCGAAGTCCAGGCTGTTGTCGTGTGCTGGCGCCGCCGTGTCACCACCCGCCGCGGTGGAGGCCGGGATGCCGAAGTCCGACGGCACGTGAAAATCCAGTCCTTCGGACAGCAGCGCATCGTCCGCTTCAGACCGCGGCACGGCAGGCGGCGCAGACCCAGCGGCTGCGGGTACAGCGATATCGGGCAACGGCGCAGCCGCTTCGGGCGGTGTCGGCTTGGGCGCTGCGGGCGGTGTCGGCTCGGTGACCGGCAGGCTCAGATCGAGGTCCAGGTGCTCGGGCAGCGGGGGCTTGGCAGCTGCGCCGTCCATGCCAGAGAGCATTTCGGTGCTGGGCAGGGTCTGCGGTGTCAGTGCGGCCAGGGCGGTGGGGTTGGACGCAGGGAACTCGGTCTGCGGCATGGTCGACGGATTGCCCTGGGTGCTGGGGATGACCGTATTGTGATAGAGCGGATTGACCGGATCGAGGCTGCGCCCGAGGTCCTGCGCGCGCTTCCAGTCTTCGCCCACGCCTTGGGTGAGAGCGAACAGCTCGGCAGCACCCACCTCGAACGAGCGCGCATCTTTGCGCTTGGCGTAGATTTCCAGCAGCTTCAGGCGTGCGGCCAGGCGATCGGGGTTGGCCTTGATCGCCTCCTTGAGGATTTCCTCGGCCTGCAGATCGCGCCCGTAGGCCAGGTACACATCCGCCTCGGCGACCGGATCGACATCGTTGGTATCGATCTGGCTCGACGAAAAAGCCGAGCTCATATTGCCATTGCGCGTATCCACGCGCTCGCCCCCGGTGCCACCGAAAAAGCTGTCGGCCACACTCATGCGGCTGTCGAACACCGATACATCGCGTTGCGCGCGCGACGCCTTTTTGCGCTGAGCCAGCCAGGCCAGCAGGAGCAACAGGATCAACACCCCGCCGCCGGCGGGCAGCAACAGGGGGTTGGACATCAGGCTGTCGAAAACGCTCTGCTGCTCGACCGGCGCCGGCTTGGCCGGCCTGGGCGGGGCAGGCTTGGGCGAAGGAGGTTTGACTGCCGGTGCCGGTTTAGAAGCAGGCGCCGCGGACGCGGCAGGCGCTGCAGTCGAGGCGGTGGGCGCAGACGAGGCAGCCACTGCAGGGGCGGACGGCGCCGCTGCCGGCTTGGACGCGGCAGCAGGCACTGGGCTGGTTGCCGGCAGAGTGGCGGCCGCGGCCGGCTTGCTGGCAGCCGCAGCAGGTGCTGGTGCGGTGGCTGGCGGCCTGGTTTGGGCAATGTTCTGTGCCTGTTTGGACAGGGCCTTGAGCGCCTCGACGTTCTTTTCGAGCTGCTTGATTTTCTGCTCGTCGAGTGCCGCCTGTTTCTGTTCGGCGATCTGCTGTGCCTTGCTTGCCGCGCCTTGCCCGGCGACCTCTGCCTTGCTGAGCTTGAGCTTGCTCTGCTCCTGTGCCACTGCGGTAGTGGGTTCCTGCACCTGGGCCTGGACCTTGCCGCTGGCCTCGCGCTGCGCTTGCGCGGTCTGCGGCCTGGTCTGGCCACCCATTTCGGCAAGACGGCGACGATAGGCGTTGAAATTCTCGCTCTGGGTCAGCACGAAGCGCCGCGCTTCCTGCTGCGGGATGGTCTGCGCCTGTTCGGCACTCGGGATCTGCAGCACGGCGCCGGCCTTGAGCAGATTGATGTTGCCGTCGATGAAGGCGGACTGGTTGGCGCGGTACAGCGCGGTGAGCATCTGGTCGAGCGACACGGCCTCGACGCCGGTCTGGGCGGCGATTTTGCTCAGGGTATCGCCGCGCTTGACCACGTACTGTCCTTCTGTGGCGACCTTTTTGCTGACGGTTTTGGTCTTCGCCGGGGACGTGACCGGGGACTGCAAGGCCGGAGCCGGCGGCATGGACGGCGCGGCAGCAACCGCCGGTGCCGGGGCGGACGGAGTCTGCACCGGGGTCTGCACAGGAATTTGCGCAGTCGTGGGGGCGGGCTGGAAATTGGGCGGATCGAGCAGCAGGGTGTAGTCGCGGGTGAGTTGACCGCTAGACCACTGCGCACGGATGAGTAGATCGATGAAAGGCTCGTTGATCGGACTGCTCGAGGTCACCCGCAGGAAGGGGCGTCCATCCGCAGCGCGTTCGAGCTTGATGTTGATGCCGGCCAGCGCACTGCTGTATTGCAGCCTGGCCGCCCGGAATGCGTCGGGCGGCGCGATGCCGACCTTGAGCGAAGCGGCCTCGTCGGCGCTCAGTTGGGTGATGTCGATTTCCGCCCTGAGCGGCTGGCCCAGTGCGGACTGCACCTTGATTCCCCCCAGGCCGAATGCATAGGCCTGCCCTGCGGTTGCACCCAAGGCGATTGCCAGGGCCAGGCGTCGAGTTTTCAGTCGCAGCATGTCGGCTGCCCCCCAGTTTTGGTGAATTCGAATCAGCGCAAATCGCTGCCGATGCAGTGATGGATTGCGCCGAAATTCACCATATCATCAACATATTAGGCTGACAAGTTAAGGCGCCCGGACAGCCGGGTGTGGAGCGGACGAGTGTGGCATTCCGGCGATTTCCTGCACGTCGCCGGTCGCAGGCTCAGCGGTGCTCGAGCAGGATGCGCAGCATACGACGCAGCGGCTCGGCAGCGCCCCACAGCAACTGGTCGCCCACGGTGAACGCGCCGAGATACTCGGGCCCCATCGCCAGCTTGCGCAGCCGCCCCACCGGGATCTGCAGCGTGCCGGTGACCGCCACCGGCGTGAGCTGCTGCATGGTCGCCTCGCGCGTGTTGGGCACCACCCGCACCCAGGCGTTGTCGGACGCGATCATGTCTTCGATCTCGTCGAGCGGTACGTCCTTCTTGAGCTTGAAGGTCAGCGCCTGGCTGTGGCAGCGCATCGCGCCGATGCGCACGCAAAAGCCGTCCACCGGCACAGCGGGTGAGCCAAAGCCTGCGCCCTGGCCGAGAATCTTGTTGGTTTCAGCGCCGCCCTTCCATTCCTCGCGCGACACGCCGTTGCCCAGATCCTTGTCGATCCAAGGAATCAGGCTGCCGGCCAGCGGCACGCCGAAATGCTGGGTCTGCGCGGCATCGAGCGCCTTTTGCGCCGCCAGCACGTCGCGGTCGATCTCGAGGATGGCCGATGCCGGATCGTCGAGCAGGGGTTTGACCGCATTGTTGAGGATGCCGAACTGGGTGAGCAGTTCGCGCATGTGCTGCGCGCCGCCGCCCGAGGCGGCCTGGTAGGTCATGCTGGTCATCCACTCGACCAGCCCGGCCTTGTACAGCGCGCCCACGCCCATGAGCATGCAGCTCACGGTGCAGTTGCCGCCGATCCAGTTGCGCCCGCCCTGGGACAGCGCGGCGTCGATCACCGGACGGTTGACCGGATCGAGGATGATCACGCAGTCCTCGCGCATGCGCAGCGTGGACGCAGCGTCGATCCAGTGCCCGCTCCAGCCCGAGGCGCGCAGCTTGTCGAACACTGCAGTGGTGTAGTCGCCGCCCTGCGCGGTGAGGATGATGTCGCAGCGCCGCAGTTGCTCTAGGTCGTGCGCATCGTGCAGGAGGGTTTCGTTTTTCGCCTCCGCCGGAGCCTTGCCGCCAGCATTGCTGGTGCTGAAAAAGATCGGCTCGATCAGGTCGAAATCGCCCTCCTCGCGCATGCGCTGCATCAGCACCGAGCCCACCATGCCGCGCCATCCCACCAAGCCCACCAGAGTCGTTGCCATTGTTCAATCCGTCGTTGGTTGTGTGTTCCAGGCGGCGCTCAGCCCAGTGCCGCCACCACCGCATCGCCCATCTGCGTGGTGCCGACCTTGCGCATGCCGGGCGCATGGATATCCGGCGTGCGCAACCCCTGCGCCAGCGCCTTGCGCACTGCAGCCTCGATGCGCTCTGCCTGCTCGCCCAGCCCCAGGGAATGCCGCAGCATCATTGCCGCGCTCAGAATGGTGGCCAGCGGGTTGGCGATGCCCTGACCGGCGATGTCGGGCGCACTGCCGTGGCTGGGCTCGTACAGGCCCTGCCCTGTTTCGTTGAGCGAAGCCGAGGGCAGCATGCCGATCGAGCCGGTGAGCATCGACGCCTCGTCAGACAGGATGTCGCCGAATAGATTGCCGGTGACGATGACATCGAACTTTTTCGGTGCCCTGACCAGTTGCATCGCTGCGTTGTCCACATACATGTGATCGAGCTGCACGTCGGGGTACTGCTGACCGACTTCGCTGACCACCTCTTTCCAGAGCTGGAAAGTCTCCAGCACATTGGCCTTGTCCACGCTGGTCAGGCGTTTGCTGCGGCCTTGCGCCGCCTTGAACGCCACATGCGCGATGCGCTCGATTTCCGGGCGGCTGTAGCGCATGGTGTCGAAGGCCTCGGGCTCGCCGGCAAAGGCGCCATCTGGCGCAGTGCGGCGGCCGCGCGGCTGACCGAAGTAGATATCGCCGGTGAGCTCGCGCACGATCAGGATGTCCAGACCGGACACCACCTCGGGCTTGAGGCTGGAGGCATCGGCCAGCTCGGGGTACAAAATGGCCGGACGCAGATTGGCGAACAGGCCGAGATGTTTGCGCAGACCGAGGATGGCCTGCTCGGGGCGCAGGTGGCGCGGGAGTTGGTCGTATTTCCAGTCGCCCACGGCGCCGAACAGCACCGCGTCTGCCGCCTTGGCCAGATTCAGCGTGGCCTCGGGCAGTGGATGGCCGCTGGCAGCATAGGCCGCGCCGCCCACCGGGGCGAACTCGAAAGTGAAG
This sequence comes from Thiomonas sp., assembly GCA_049976465.1. GTDB lineage: Bacteria > Pseudomonadota > Gammaproteobacteria > Burkholderiales > Burkholderiaceae_C > Thiomonas. The sequence continues at coordinate 6,828 of JBMFIE010000019.1, forward strand.
TCGAATCCGTCTTGCGCGATACGCCGCAGGACCTTGACGGCCTCGGCAATGATTTCGGGCCCGATTCCGTCTCCGGGCAATACGGCGATGTTCATGAAGGGCGTGCGAGTGGAATCAAAGAATGCGGTTGTCCAGCCAGGGCATGCGCGCCAGACGTTCGGCTTCGAAGGCACGGATGTCTTGCGCATGGGCCAGGGTCAGGCCGATGTCGTCCAAGCCGTTGATCAGGCAATGCTTGCGGAACTCGCCGACCTCGAACGGCAGCTCGGTGCCGTCGGGCTTGACCACCACCTGCCGCGGCAGATCGATGGTCAGGGTGTAGCCGACGAAGCCATACAGCTCGTCGAACAGCCGCGCCACCTGCGCCTTGGACAGTGCGATCGGCAGCAGGCCGTTCTTGAAGCAGTTGTTGTAAAAAATGTCGGCAAAGCTGCTGGCGATGATGGCGCGAAAACCGTACTGCTGCAGCGCCCACGGCGCATGCTCGCGCGAGGAGCCGCAACCGAAGTTGTCCCGGGTCAGCAGGATGCTTGCGCCCTGGTAGCGCGGCTGGTTGAGCGCAAAGTCGGGGTTGAGCTTGCGCGTGGCCGGATCCTGCCCCGGCTCGCCATGGTCGAGGTAGCGCCATTCATCGAACAGATTGGGGCCGAACCCGGTGCGACGGATGGACTTGAGAAACTGTTTGGGAATGATCGCATCGGTATCGACGTTGTCGCGATCCATCGGCGCGACCAATCCCTTATGCACTGTGAATTTTTCCATGACGATCTGCCGCGGCGCGGCGGCAGCGGGGGTTATTTGGCCTGCTCGGCCGCGTTGGTGATGGCTTGTCCGCCAGACTTCAGGTCTTTGCCCATGCCGGCAACCGTGTTGCATGCCGACAGGCCAACCAGCGTGGCGGCCAGCAACAGAATGGACAGCAGCGTTTTCATCGGTTTCTCCTTGCAATGATGGACCACTCAGAATTTGCGCACATCGACGAAATGCCCGGCGATGGCCGCAGCAGCAGCCATCGCCGGACTAACCAGATGGGTGCGGCCGCCAGCGCCCTGCCGCCCCTCGAAGTTACGGTTGGAGGTGGAGGCGCAGCGCTCGCCAGGCTCCAGACGGTCGGCGTTCATCGCCAGGCACATCGAACAACCTGGTTCGCGCCATTCGAAGCCTGCCGCCTTGAAAATCTTGTCCAGCCCCTCGGCCTCGGCCTGCGCCTTGACCAGCCCCGAGCCGGGAACGACCAGGGCCTGGCGCACATTGGCCGCGACCCGCCGGCCTTTGACCACCTGTGCCGCATCGCGCAAATCCTCGATGCGCGAGTTGGTGCACGAGCCGATGAACACCTTGTCGATGTGAATGTCGGTGATGGGCTTGTTCGGCTCCAGACCCATGTAAGTCAGTGCACGCTCCATCGCGGCACGCCGGTTGGCGTCTTTTTCCTTGTCCGGATCGGGCACGCGCGCGTCGACCGGCACCACCATTTCGGGCGACGTACCCCAGGTGACTTGCGGCACCAGTTCGCGCGCATCGAGTGTGACCACGCGGTCGAAGCGGGCATCGGCATCGGAATGCAGGCCGCGCCAGTATTGCACCGCCATGTCCCAAGCCACCCCGGTGGGGGCGAACGGCCGGCCGCGCACGTAGTTGATGGTGGTGTCGTCCACCGCCACCAGCCCGGCGCGGGCACCGGCCTCGATCGCCATGTTGCACAGGGTCATCCGCCCTTCCATCGACAGCGCGCTAATGGTGCTGCCGGCAAATTCGATGGTGTAGCCCGTGCCGCCCGCAGTGCCGATCTTGCCGATGATCGCCAGCGCAATGTCCTTGGCGCGGCAGCCCGCTGGCAGCGGCCCGTCCACGCGCACCAGCATGTTTTTCATCTTGCGCGCCAGCAGCGTCTGCGTGGCCAGCACGTGCTCGACCTCGCTGGTGCCGATACCGAACGCCAGCGCGCCGAACGCACCATGCGTGCTGGTGTGAGAGTCGCCGCAGACCACGGTCATGCCAGGCAGGGTGGCCCCCTGCTCCGGGCCGACGACATGCACGATGCCCTGCCGGCGGTCGTTCATGCGGAACTCGGTGATGCCGTAGGTCGCGCAGTTGGCGTCGAGGGTGTCGACCTGCAAGCGCGAGATCGGGTCGGCAATGCCTTGCGTGCGATCGGTGGTCGGCACGTTGTGGTCGGCCACTGCCAGATTGGCGCTGACGCGCCAGACCTTGCGGCCTGCAAGCTGCAACCCCTCGAACGCCTGCGGGCTGGTGACTTCGTGCAGCAGATGCCGGTCGATGTAAAGCAGCGCCGTGCCGTCCTCCTCGGTGCGCACCACATGCTCGTCCCACAGTTTGTCGTACAGCGTTCGGCCCATCGGCATCTCCTGCGTCTGGCGCACAAAGGCGCGCAGAACGTGTCATAAAAGAGCAATTTTAGTGAATGTGCTGCTAAGCCGGCGCAGCGCGTGCGCAACCCTGCAGCGCCATGGGCGGGGCGCCGTTTCTCGCCCCTGGCAGGCGCAACGACATGCGGGGGCGCAGGCGGCGATCGCAGCGCATCCATCTGCGCCCGGGACGAATGGTCTACGCGTAGCAGCCCCCGCGCGCAGCGGCGCAGCCGGAATACAGGCTTGTGATGCTGCTGCTCAACGCTGATCGATCGGCTTGACATCGCGCCGCGGCGAGCCGGTGAACAGCTGTCGCGGGCGGCCGATTTTGTATTCCGGGTCGGTGAGCATTTCGTTGAGCTGGGCGATCCAGCCCACGGTGCGCGCCAGGGCGAAGTTGGCGGTGAACAACGATACCGGCACGCCGATCGCCTTCTGCACGATGCCGGAGTAGAAATCGACGTTGGGATAGAGCTTGCGCTGGATGAAGTAGTCGTCTTCGAGCGCGATTTTTTCCAGCGTCATCGCCAGCTTGAAAAGCGGATCGTCATGCAGCCCGAGTGCATCGAGCACTTCGTGGCAGGTTTCGCGCATGAGCTTGGCGCGCGGGTCGTAGTTCTTGTAGACCCGGTGGCCAAAACCCATCAGCCGCACCGAGGAGTTTTTGTCTTTGACTTTGGCGATGAACTCGCCGATCTTGGCCACGCCGCCCTGCGCCTGGATTTCTTCGAGCATGTTCAGGCAGGCTTCGTTGGCACCGCCGTGCGCCGGGCCCCAAAGGCAGGCCACGCCCGCAGCGATTGCGGCAAACGGGTTGGTGCCGCTCGACGCGCATAGCCGCACGGTCGAGGTCGAGGCGTTCTGCTCGTGATCGGCGTGGAGGATGAAAATGCGGTCCAGCGCGCGCTCGACCACGGGGTTGACCACATAGTCCTCGCAGGGCGTGGCCCACATCATGCGCATGAAGTTGCCAGCGTAGCTGAGCTCGTTGCGTGGGTAGATGTAGGGCTGCCCCATGTTGTACTTGTAAGCCATGGCCACGAGCGTCGGCATTTTGGCGATCAGGCGGATGGCCGAGGTGTCGCGCTGCTCGGGGTCGTGCACATTGATCGAGTCGGGGTAGAACGCCGACATGGCGCCGACCAGCCCGGTGAGCACCGCCATCGGGTGCGCATCGCGGCGAAACCCGCGCAGAAAGAATTGCATCTGCTCATGCACCATGGTGTGCCGGGTGATGCGCTCGGTGAACGCCTGCTTCTGCGCTGCCGTGGGCAGTTCACCGTAGAGGATGAGGTAGCAGACCTCCATGTAGTCGCACTGCACCGCCAGTTGTTCGATGGGGTAGCCGCGGTAGAGCAGCTCGCCCTTGTCGCCGTCGATGTATGTGATTGCCGAACTGCACGAGGCCGTGGACAGAAAGCCCGGGTCATAGGTGAACTTTCCGGTCTGGGCGTAGAGCTTGCGGATGTCGATCACATCCGGGCCCATCGTGCCTTTGTGGATCGGCAGCTCGACGCTGGGCGAGCCGTCGCTGAACGACAGGATGGCTTTGTCATTGGTGGCGGTCATGTTCGCTTCTCCGGGAACTGTGAAATGGAACTCCCGAAGACGCGCTTCGGGGACAAATGGGGACAAGCCGACGGCATCGCCGACTCACAAGCTCTGCAGGTATGCAAGCAGCGCCCGCACCTGTGGCCGATCCAGTTCGCTGGGCAGCGCGGCATGGCGCACGAGCAGATCGAACAGGGTGTTGTCATCGAGCGCCAGCAGGGCGCTGAGGGCGTCGACTTCTTCCTTGTGCAGCGGTGTGCGGCGCTGGGCAAAAAAACGCTGCAGGATCAGGTCGTTTTCCAGCATGCCGCGCCGCGCGCGCCAGCGCAGCCGGGAAAGGTCGGCGGCACTGGCGCTTTCGCTCGTGGGCTGCATCACGGCACATCAGACGGCGCGGCGCACCATCATTTCCTTGATTTTGCTGATCGCCAAGGTGGGGTTCAGCCCCTTGGGGCAGACGTCCACGCAGTTCATGATGGTGTGGCAGCGGAACAGGCGGTAGGGATCTTCCAGATTGTCCAGCCGCTCACCGGTGGCCTCGTCGCGGCTGTCGGCAATGAAGCGGTAGGCCTGCAGCAACCCGGCCGGGCCGACGAATTTGTCCGGATTCCACCAAAAACTCGGACACGCGGTGGAGCAGCTTGCGCACAGGATGCATTCATACAACCCGTTGAGTTCCTCGCGCTCGGCCGGGCTTTGCAGCCGCTCCTTCTCCGGCGGCGGGGTGTTGTTGACCAGATAGGGCTTGATCGAATGGTACTGGTTGAAAAACTGGGTCATGTCCACGATCAGGTCGCGGATCACTGGCAGCCCGGGCAGCGGCTTGAGCACCACCGGCTCTTTCAGTGTGAGCAGGTTGGTGATGCAGGCCAGACCGTTCTTGCCGTTGATGTTCATCGCGTCCGATCCGCACACGCCCTCGCGGCAGGAACGGCGGAAAGACAGCGAGTCGTCGAGCTCCCACTTGATGCGCTGGATGGCGTCGAGCAGCATCTTGTCGTTGTGCTGCAGCGTCACCTCGTAGTCCTGCATGTACGGCCGCGCGTCCTTGTCCGGGTCGTAGCGGTAGATCGAGAACTTCATCTTGCGCGTGTCACTCATTTGCGCTCCTCATGCCCGCAGCGCAGCGGGCGATTGATCCATCAGAAAGTGCGGGCCTTGGGCTTGAACGGCTCGACGGTCAGGGGCTTGAGCTGCACGGGCTTGTAGCTCAGGCGGTTGCCCTCGCGCCACCACAGGGTGTGCTTGAGCCAGTTCTGGTCGTCGCGCTCGGTGTAGTCGTTGTGGTAGTGCGCGCCGCGGCTTTCCTTGCGGGCCTGGGCGGACACCATGGTGGCCTTGGCCACTTCGATCAGGTTGTCGACCTCCAGCGCCTCGATGCGCGCGGTGTTGAACACCTTGGACTTGTCCTTGAGGTGGATGTGCTCGACCTGGTCGGCAATCTGGTTGATCGCCCGCACGCCTTCGGTCATGAGCTTGTCGGTACGGAACACGCCGCAATGGGTCTGCATCGCGGCGCGGATCGCATCGGCCACGGCGTGGCTGCTTTCGCCGCTCGTGGACGCATCGAGTCGGGCAAGACGCGCCAGCGCGCGCTCGGCAGCGTCTTTGGGCAGGGGTTTGTGGCTGCGCTGGTGAATGCCGCTCTGGATGATGTGATTGCCCGCCGAGCGGCCGAACACCATCAGGTCGAGCAGGGAATTGGTCCCCAGGCGATTGGCGCCGTGCACACTCACGCAGGAGCACTCGCCAATGGCGTAAAGCCCGCCGACCACGGCCGCCGGATCGTCGCCGCGCGGAGCGACCACCTGGCTGTGGATATTGGCCGGGATGCCACCCATCTGGTAGTGGATGGTGGGCACTACAGGGATGGGCTCCTTGATCGGATCGACATTGGCAAAACGGATGGCGATCTCGCGGATCGACGGCAGCCGCTTCATGATGGTCTCGGCGCCCAGGTGGTCGAGCTTGAGCAGTACATAATCCTTGCGCGGCCCCGCTCCGCGCCCTTCCTTGATTTCCTGATCCATCGACCGCGACACATAGTCGCGCGGCGCCAGGTCTTTGTAAGTCGGGGCGTAGCGCTCCATGAAGCGCTCACCGTTGGCGTTGAGCAGAATGCCGCCCTCGCCGCGCACGCCCTCTGTGATCAGCACGCCCGCTCCCGCCACCCCGGTGGGATGGAACTGCCAGAACTCCATGTCCTGCAGCGGAATGCCCGCACGCGCGGCCATGCCCAGACCATCGCCGGTGTTGATGAAGGCATTGGTGCTGGCCGCAAAAATGCGCCCGGCGCCGCCGGTGGCCAGCACCGTGGTCTTGCCCTCGAAAATGGTGACGTCGCCGGTTTCCATCTCCAGCGCGACCACGCCGAGCACATCACCCTCGGCGTCGCGGATCAGGTCCAGCGCCATCCACTCGACGAAGAAATGGGTGCGGGCCTGGACGTTTTGCTGATAGAGGGTGTGCAGCATGGCATGGCCGGTGCGGTCGGCCGCAGCGCAGGCGCGCTGCACCGGCTTTTCGCCAAAGTTTGCGGTATGGCCACCGAACGGACGTTGGTAGATCGTGCCGTCGGGGTTGCGGTCGAACGGCATGCCCATGTGTTCCAGCTCGTAGGCCACGCTGGGCGCCTCGCGGCACATGAATTCGATCGCGTCCTGGTCACCGAGATAGTCCGACCCCTTGACCGTATCGAACATATGCCAGTACCAATTGTCCTCGCTCATATTGCCCAGGGAAGCGCCGATGCCGCCCTGCGCCGCCACGGTGTGTGAACGGGTCGGAAACACCTTGGACAGCACCGCCACGTCCAGCCCGGCGCGCGCCAGCTGCAGCGCGCAGCGCAGCCCCGAGCCGCCCGCGCCCACCACCACTACATCGAATTTGCGATTGCTGAGCTGCATTTATGTTCTCCACAAAACTTGCAAGGCCCAGCCGGCGCAAGCCAAGAGCCACACAATGGTGCCGATCTGCAGTAGCAGACGCACACCCACGGGTTTGACGTAGTCCATCCAGATATCGCGCATGCCGACCCAGGCGTGGTAGGTCAGCGCCAGCACCGTGACGAAGGTCAGCAGCTTCATCCACTGCTGCGCGAACAGATCGTGCCAGCGGGCGTAGTCCAGTGGACCGGGGGCGAGAAAATAGGTCAGCAGCACCAGAGTGAACGCTGCGATGACCGCCGCCGTGACCCGCTGCGCCATCCAGTCGCGCAGGCCGTAATGCGCGCCAACGACCAGGCGCTTGTTGCCGATGTTGTTGCCGCCCATGTCAGTACACCCCCAGCAATTTCAGGCCAAACAAGGCGGTCAGACCGAGCGATACGGCCAGGGTGAGCATGGCCAGCTGCTGCCCCTGCGTCTTGCTCACTGCATGGAAGGCGTCCATCCACAGGTGCCGCAGCCCCGCCACCAGATGGTGCATCAGCGCCCAGAACAGGCCGAGCAGGATCAGTTTGACAAAGCCGTTGGACAGAAACCGTGCAACCGCAGCATGGCTTTGCGGGCTGCGCAGGCTGGCATCGAAAGCCCACAGCGCCAGCGGCAGCGCCAGGAACATCACCGCGCCGCTGATGCGGTGCAAGATGGAGACGATGCCCGCGAGCGGCAATCGGTAGCGGACGATCTGGGTGATGTGGATGTTGCGGTAAACCGGCCGGGCCGGTGGCGACGCGGGTTTTGTTGTCATGACGCTGACCTCGTTGTGAACAGAATACGCGCGGCAAGACGCCGTTTATGAAAGAGTGCGAAGTCGTGGCAAGGTGCTTGTGAATTGTCTCGATGTTTTCAGTCTATTGCATTGCAGCATGAAACAACCCATCCGCTGCGATAGTTTTCTCCATGGCAGCGCTCAGCTCAGTTCGTTGCGGTAATGGTGATGGCGGGTGTCGTACAGCCCGCGGCGAAACTCCGCCGGATGATCTCCGTAGCTGAACGACAGCCTCTCCACCAGCAGCAGCGCCTGGCCTGGATCGACCTGCAGCAGCCTTGCCTCCTGCGCGCTGGCATTGACCGCGCGCAGCTTTTCCTCGGCCCGCACCATGCGGGTGGCAAATTCCGATTCGAACAGCGCGTATAGCGGCCCGCGGTAGCTCTGCAGCCGCTCGGCGGTCAAGGCGCGAAACGCCGCCCCCGGCAGATAGATGTCCTCGTACACCACCGGTCTGCCGGCCAGCAGCAGGAGCCGGCGGATCTGGGTCACCGCCTCGCCGCTGCGGATGCCCAGCGCCCGCGCCACCTCCTGCGGAGCACGGGCGCGCTTGCATTCGAGAAACTTCCGCTCCATGGGCTGCGGCTGCGCCCGGTCACCCTCCGCCGTGTCGGGCACCAGGCGCAGGAAGCGGAACTTCACCCGCTCCTCCTGGTGTGTAGAGACGAAAGTGCCGCGCCCCTGACGGCGCAGCAGCAGCCCTTCGGCGGCCAGCTCGTCCACCGCCTTGCGCACCGTCCCCTGACTGACACCGAAACGCCGCGCCAGCTCGGCCTCGCTGGGAATGAGCTCGCCAGGCTTCCATTCACCCTGTTGCAGGCCGCGAGTGATCAACCCCTTGATCTGACGATACAAAGGGCTGAAACTCGGACTCGACGCCGCAGGCGCCTGCGTCTGGCTGGCGGAGTCGGGAGCGGTGTGAGACGCCATCATGTCGTGCATTGCAGCATAAGGATGGATGCCTTGTCCAGCGTTTGTTAAAAAACATCTTATATAAGATAGATGAGTAGTTGACTGTGCCGCAGCAGCGGCCTACACTCCCTGCGCATACTGCAATGCACAACGGCGCGCCAACGCAGCCAAGGCATCGCTGCCGTCCATCCGCCCCATCCACAGGAGCCTCCCATGTCCAAAGCCCCCGTCCGCGTCGCCGTCAGCGGTGCAGCCGGCCAGATCGGCTACGCCCTGCTGTTTCGCATCGCCTCCGGCCAGATGCTCGGGCCAGATCAGCCGCTCATCCTGCAACTGCTCGAGATTCCGGACGAAAAAGCGCAAAAGGCGCTCAAGGGCGTGATGATGGAGCTCGAAGACTGCGCCTTTCCGCTGCTGGCGGGCATGAGCGCACACAGCGATCCGAACACCGCGTTCAAGGATGCGGACTATGCCCTGCTGGTGGGCGCGCGTCCGCGCGGCCCCGGCATGGAACGGCGTGACCTGCTCTCGGCCAATGCGCAGATCTTCACCGCGCAGGGCAAGGCGCTCAATGCCGTGGCCAAACGCACGGTCAAGACTCTGGTGGTCGGCAATCCGGCCAATACCAATGCCTACATCGCGATGAAGTCCGCGCCCGATCTGCCGGCAAAGAACTTCACCGCCATGCTGCGTCTGGACCACAACCGCGCGCTCAGCCAACTCGCCGCCAAGATCGGCCGTCCGGTAGCCGAGCTGGAAAAGGTCTGCGTCTGGGGCAACCACTCGCCCACCATGTACGCCGACTACCGTTTCGCCACCGTGGGCGGGCAATCGGTCAAGGACCTGATCAACGACGAGACCTGGAACCGCGAGGTGTTCCTGCCCACCGTGGGCAAACGCGGCGCGGCGATCATCGAGGCGCGCGGGTTGAGCTCGGCCGCGTCTGCCGCCAATGCCGCGATCGACCACATGCGCGACTGGGTGTTGGGCACACAGGGCAAGTGGGTGAGCATGGGCATTCCGTCGGACGGCGCCTACGGCATCCCGAAGGACATCGTGTTCGGCTTTCCGGTCACCTGCGCCAACGGGGAGTACCAATTGGTGCGCGATCTGCCGATCGACGCCTTTTCCCGCGAGCGTCTGGACAAGACCCTGGCCGAGCTGGAGGAAGAAAAGGCCGGCGTGCAGCATCTGCTCTGAGCGCGCGCCATGATGCACCCCACCGCAGGCGAACGCTTCCGCCAGGCGCTTGCCCAGGAAAGCCCGCTGCAGATCGTCGGCGCGATCAATGCCAACCATGCGCTGCTGGCGCAGCAGGCGGGGTTCCGCGCCATTTATCTGTCGGGCGGCGGCGTGGCCGCCGGGTCGCTGGGCATGCCCGATCTGGGGATCAACACCCTGGATGACGTACTCACCGATGTGCGGCGTATCACCGATGTGTGCGACCTGCCGCTGCTGGTGGACGTGGACACGGGCTTTGGCCCCAGCGCGTTCAACATCGCGCGCACGGTCAAGAGCCTGATCAAGTTTGGCGCCGCCGCCCTGCACATCGAAGACCAGGTGGGCGCCAAGCGTTGCGGTCACCGCCCCGGCAAGGAAATCGTCAGCAGCGCAGAAATGGTCGACCGCATCAAGGCTGCGGTCGACGCCCGCACCGACCCGGCGTTTTTCATCATCGCCCGCACTGACGCGATCGCAGTGGAAGGGCTGGACGCAGCGATCGACCGCGCCCGCGCCTACGCCCAAGCCGGAGCAGATGCCATCTTTGCCGAAGCCGCGCGCGATCTCGACACCTACCGCAAATTCGGCTCCGCCGTGGGTGTGCCGCTGCTGGCGAACATCACCGAGTTCGGCGCCACGCCGCTGTTCACCGTGGACGAATTGCGCAGCGCCGGTGTGGCGATGGCGCTGTATCCGCTGTCGGCCTTCCGCGCGATGAACAAGGCCGCGCAGACCGTCTATCAAACCATCCGGCGCGACGGCACGCAGCAGGCCGTGCTGCCGCTGATGCAGACCCGCGCCGAGCTGTACGAAAGCATCAGTTATCACGCCTATGAACAGCGTCTGGACGCGCTGTTTTCTGGCAAAACCAACCCATGATGAGGGACGAGGAGACGAGCGATGAGTGACGACACCGCCCCCAGCGGCGCGGGATTCAAGCCCAAAAAATCGGTCGCGCTCTCGGGTGTGCCCGCGGGCAACACCGCGCTGTGCACCGTGGGCCGCACGGGCAACGACCTGCATTACCGCGGTTACGACATTCTCGATCTGGCCGAAGGCTGCGAATTCGAGGAAGTGGCGCATCTGCTGGTGCACGGCAAGCTGCCCAATGTGGCCGAACTCGCGGCCTACAAAACCAAGCTCAAACGCCTGCGCAGCCTGCCCGCCGCGGTGAAGGCCGCGCTGGAGCAGCTTCCGGCGTCGGCGCATCCGATGGATGTGCTGCGCACCGGGGTGTCGGTGCTGGGCTGCGTGATGCCCGAGAAAGACGACCACAGCGTCGCCGGCGCGCGCGACATCGCCGACAAGCTCATGGCCTGCCAGGGTTCGATGCTGCTGTACTGGTGGCACTGGGCGGTCAACGGCCGGCGCATCGAGGTCCAGACCGATGACGATTCGATCGGCGGCCATTTCCTGCACCTGCTGCACGGCCACAAACCCAGCGCGCTGTGGGAGCGGGCGATGCACACCTCGCTCATTCTGTATGCAGAGCACGAGTTCAACGCCTCCACCTTCACCGCCCGGGTCATTGCTGGCACCGGCAGCGACATGTACAGCGCCATCACCGGTGCGATCGGCGCGCTGCGCGGCCCCAAGCATGGCGGCGCCAACGAGGCGGCGTTCGACATCCAGAGCCGCTACGCCAGCCCCGACGAAGCCGAGGCCGACATCCGCCGGCGTGTGGCCAACAAGGAGGTCATCATCGGCTTCGGCCACCCGGTCTACACCATCGCCGACCCGCGCAACAAGGTCATCAAGGAAGTGGCGCGCCGGCTGTCGGCCGACCAGAACGACATGCGGCTGTTCGACATCGCCGAGCGGCTCGAAACCGTGATGTGGGACGTGAAAAAAATGTTCCCCAATCTGGACTGGTTCAGCGCCGTGAGCTACCACAAGATGGGCGTGCCCACCGCCATGTTCACGCCGCTGTTCGTCATCTCGCGCACCAGCGGCTGGAGCGCGCATGTTGTCGAGCAGCGACAGGACAACAAGATCATTCGTCCCAGCGCGAATTACACTGGCCCGGAGAATCTGCAGTTCGTGCCGCTCGCACAGCGTGCCTGAGCCCGGTCGCGCGCAATCACTCCGATGCAGCAGCCTCTGGTCAGCTTCCGGCAACGTCCTGGAGCGAGCATTTTCCGTCCTTCTGCTCGTGGAGACGTCTGATATGAAGCGCAAGTTGTCCCTAGCCTGCAGCCTGCTTGGCCTGTCCCTCGTTCTGGCCGTACCGGCGCACGCCGCCGAACATGACGGCGCAGTCAAAAAACCCGCCCAGACCCGCAAGGCCAAGGTCAAAGCCAAGGTCAAACCTGCGGCGACCACCACGGTGGCCACGGCCGCTGCGGCCACCCCGGCACTGCTCACGCCCGAGTCGGCGCAGGCCCAGCCCCCGGGCACCGAAAACGGCTACCCCGATGTCAACCCGGTGTTCGCCTTCCAGCAGGGCCGCATGCTGTGCGGCACGCACCACGAGCCGCTGGACATCAAGGTCGAGGCAGCCAATGACCAGCAAGTGCTGGTGACCTGGAACCACAAGCACTACCTGCTCAAGCGCAAGCCCACGTCCACCGGGGCCTACCACTTCGACGATGCCAAGGCCGGCTTCGTCCTCATCCAGATCCCGACCAAGAGCATGCTGTTCGACAAAAAGAACATGACGCGACTGGCCGACGATTGCGTTCCCATCCAATAAACCCTGTCCATGTCCGCAGCGATTTCCAACGTCCGCCCCGCCCCCGACCAGGTTCTGGTCGACATTGCCGACTACGTTCTCCAGACCGAGATCGACAGCGCGCTCGCCTACCAGACCGCGCGCAACTGCCTGATCGACACCCTCGGCTGCGGACTGGAAGCGCTGGAATATCCCGCCTGCACCAAGCTGCTCGGCCCCATCGTGCCAGGCACCATCGTGCCGCACGGCGCCCGCGTGCCGGGCACGCAGTTCCAGCTCGACCCGGTGCAGGCGGCGTTCAACATCGGCACGATGATCCGCTGGCTGGACTTCAATGACACCTGGCTGGCGGCAGAATGGGGTCATCCATCGGACAACCTCGGCGGCATCCTCGCCGTGGCCGACTGGATGAGCCGCAACGCCGTGGCCGTGGGCAAGAAGCCGCTGGTCATGCGCGACGTGCTCACCGCGATGATCCAGGCGCACGAAATCCAGGGCGTGATCGCGCTGGAAAACAGCTTCAACAAAGTCGGCCTCGACCATGTGGTGCTGGTCAAGGTGGCCACCACTGCGGTGGTGGCGCGCATGCTGGGGTTGTCGCGCGAGGAAATCATCAACGCCGTGTCGCAGGCCTGGGTCGACGGGCAGGCCCTGCGCACCTACCGCCATGCGCCCAACACCGGCAGCCGCAAGAGCTGGGCCGCGGGCGACGCCACCAGCCGCGGTGTGCGCCTGGCACTCATCACCAAGACCGGCGAGATGGGCTACCCCAGCGTGCTCACCGCCAAGACCTGGGGCTTTTACGACGTGAGCTTCCGCGGCCAGCCGTTCAAATTCCAGCGGCCTTACGGCAGCTATGTGATGGAAAACGTGCTGTTCAAAATCAGCTACCCGGCGGAGTTCCACAGCCAGACCGCGGTGGAAGCCGCGATGACCCTGCACCAGCAACTCAAAGCTGCGGGAAAGAGCGCCGACGACATCGCCAGCATCGTCATCCGCACCCACGAAGCCTGCATCCGCATCATCGACAAGAAAGGCCCGCTGAACAACCCGGCCGACCGCGATCACTGCATCCAGTACATGGTCGCCGTGCCTCTGCTGTACGGCCGCCTGACCGCGGCCGACTACGAGGACGAGGTGGCCGCCGATCCGCGGATCGACGCGCTGCGCGAGCGCATCACCTGCGTCGAAGACCCGCAGTTCACCCGCGACTATCACGATCCGGACAAGCGCTCGATCGCCAATGCGCTGACCGTCACCCTCAAGGACGGCACGGTACTGCCCGAAGTCGTCGTCGAATATCCCATCGGCCACAAGCGCCGCCGCGCCGAGGGCATCCCACTGCTCGAAGCCAAGTTCCGCACCAATCTGGCGCGGCGCTTTCCGCCCAAGCAGCAAAAAGCCATTGCCGACGTGTCGCTGGATCAGAGTGTGCTCGAGTCCATGCCCGTCAACGACTACCTCGATCTCTACGTCATCTGAATCTGGAGATGTGATGGATGCCTCCCTCCCTACGGGGAATGAGACAGGAGCATGGAGATGAACGTGCAGCCGTTCGGGAGTGGCCTGGCCGCTGCGGTGGCGAGGTGGATCCCCGAATGGAGACGGCATCGATGTGCCCAAAGCGTGATAGACCACGGTCTTCACAAACACCATCGGAGACCCGACATGAATCGTAAGACTGGGATGAACGCAGGGCAAATTCTCGGCACGCTTGACGGCCTGCAGGTTGTGGGGCTGGACATCGCCAAGCTGGTGTTCCAGATGCACACCGTGGACATGGCCACGGGCGAGATCGTCAACGTGCAGATCAAGCGCGCCAAGGTGCTGGAGCACTTTGCCAACCGGGCACCGTGCCCGGTTGGCATCGAAGC
>JBMFIE010000020.1:0-20432 GCA_049976465.1 Thiomonas sp.
GCTGCCGCCAGGCCTGCGTGGCGTGGTTGAACTTGTTGCGGGCGAAATCCATGCCGCCGACCATCGCAACGATCGCGCCGTTGGCCGGATTCATCGACACAAAAGCCGACTGCACCTGCGGCAGCTGCGTGATGACCCAAGCGTCCTTGCCTTCCGAGGCCAGCCACACCACAGCGCCGGCACGCAGCTTGACATTGGGCTGCGCCTTGTCGCCAAGGGCGAGCGCGCGCACCTGGCGCAGCCCGGCGCCCGACACGGCGATCACCTGTCCGGTGCCGGTCATCACCTTGACCAGTGCGGGCGTGGCGCTGAGCACCACGGCGCACTGCATGCCGTCGGCGGGCGCGCGGTCGGCGCAAGCCTGCTCGACCGCGTCGGGGATGGCATCGACTCCCGCGGGCAGGTCGATGAAGGCGTCGGGTCCGCGGTAGGGCTGCCGCAGTTCATATGCCAGCACGCCGGCCTGCACCGCCTGCCACGCGGCGAACTGGTCCCGCGCGCGGATGGTGGTGTAGACATTCAGCCCCCGGGTGTAGGCCGATTCCTGAAAGCGCTCGAACACCATCTGTCGCACGGTCTCGGTGACATAGCCCGCGTGGATATCCTGGTCGGGCTGCCCGGTGCGCAGTGCCAGCGGTTCGTCGCGCGCCTGCTGCGCCTGCGCCGCGGTGATCCAGCCGAGCTGCTGCATCCGCCCCAGGACATGCAACTGCCGCTGGCGTGCGCGCTGCGGGTTGCTGATCGGGTTGTACGCGGAGGGCGCCTTGGGCAACCCGGCCAGCATGGCCATCTGCGCCAGCGAAAGGCGGTCGAGCGGCTTGCCGAAGTACGCCTGCGCCGCAGCGCCGAAGCCGTAGGCTTTACGCCCGAGATAGATCTGGTTCATGTAGAGCTCGAGGATCTGGTCCTTGCTCATCTGCTGCTCGATTTTCAGCGCCAGCAGGACCTCGAACAGCTTGCGGGTCAAGGTCTTTTCGCGCGACAGATAGAAGTTGCGCGCCACCTGCATGGTGATGGTCGAGGCCCCCTGGCTGCGCGAGCGCTCCAGGTTGGCCAGCAGCGCGCGGGCCACCCCCGGCCAGTCGATGCCGCCATGCTGGTAGAAGCGGTCGTCCTCGGTGGCCAGCACCGCTTTTTTCATCAGATCGGGCATCTGTCCGATCGGCACGAACACCCGGCGCTCCTCGCCGAATTCGCCCAGCAGCTGGCCCTCGGCCGAGTAGATGCGCAGCGGGATCTGCGGCTGGTAGTTCTGCAGCTCGGCCAGATTGGGCAGCCTTGGCCAGCTGAACACCAGCACCAGGGCGACGGTGAGCACACCGGCCAAAATCAAACCGGCCGCGACAACCGCCACACCGATGAGTGCACGTGCCCACCAGGGGGACGGCGCAGGGTGCTGTGCGGCAGAGGCAGGGGATGAAGGGGATGTCATGAAGTCAGATCGACGGAGCGCGCCCGCCGAAGTTCCGGCTCCAGGGCATTGGGAGGATGGGGAGAGTCGCGAGGCGATTTTGTTGCAAATTATAAAAATCCGCGGGGCCGTGCCGTCAGATTCCACAGCGTGTCGGGTCTGGCAGGGCGTGGGAGTTTTGCAACGCTTTTGTTGCAAGCCGGGGTTTGCGCATTATTGAATCAAGGACTTGTTGCTAGGATCGCAGAAACAATATGCAGTCGCGGTACCAACGACCCACGGCGCGAACGGGTGCGGCACACAGATCGACGCGCCAGCGCGCTTGCAGCGGGTCGTTTCGCGCGCGGTGGTCAATCCAATCGGGGGGTCTTCAGTGGCCACACTAAGCAGTCTGTTTCGCAAGCACTTTGCGCCGATGATCGGGCTGGACATCAGCAGTTCCAGCGTCAAGCTCGTCGAGCTCGACATGGACCAGCGCGGCCAGTACACCCTGCTGCGCGCAGCCATGGAGCCGCTCGAAAAAGGTGCGGTGGTCGATGGCAACATCGAAAAGCTCGACGATGTGGTCGAAGCCGTGCGCAAGGTGGTGCACAAGAGCGGCACCAAGGCCAAGCAGGTGGCCATGGCCTTGCCCTCTTCGGCGGTGATCACCAAGAAGATCGTGCTGCCGGGCGAACTGCGCGAGGAGGAAATCGAGGTCCAGGTCGAAAGCGAGGCCAACCAGTACATCCCCTTTGCCATCGACGAGGTGGCGCTCGATTTTTGCGTGCTCGGGCCCAGCGCCACGTCTCCCGGCGATCAGGAAGTGCTCATCGCCGCGTCGCGCCGGGAAAAGGTGGATGACCGTCGCGGCGTGGCCGAGGCCGCGGGGCTCAAACCCGTTGTGATGGACATCGAAGCGTTCGCGTCACGGCTGGCCGCGCAGCGGCTGATCGAGCGCCTGCCCCGCGGCGGACTGGATTTGCTGGTCGCCCTGTTCGAGGTGGGCGCCACCACCACCAGCCTGCAGATCCTGCGCAACGGCGAAACTCTGTACGACCGCGATCAGGCCTTCGGCGGGGCCCAGCTTACGCAGATGATCGCCCGCACCTACGGCTTTTCGCTCGAGGAGGCCGAAACCAAGAAGCGCGCTGCCGACTTGCCCGACGACTACCCCACCCAAGTGCTTGCGCCGTACATGGACAGCCTCACCCAGGAAATTACGCGGGCGCTGCAGTTCTTCTACCGTGCCACACCATTCGGCCGGGTGGACTACATCCTGCTGGCTGGCGGCTCATCGGCCCTGCCAGGGCTGGCCGAGAAGATCACGGCAACCGCCTCGGTCGCCTGCATGGTCATCAACCCCTTCGAAGGCATGGCGGTTGCCGAAACCGTCCGCGAGAAAAAGCTGCGCAGTCAGGCGCCGTCCTATCTGACCAGCTGTGGCCTGGCGATGCGGCGCTTCATGCAATGAGACGGGGGCTGGAGCAGTCATGAACATCGTCTTGATCAACCTTCTCCCGCACCGCGAGGCCGCGCGGAAGAAACGGCGCGAGGCGTTCTACGTCGGTGTGCTCGCCTCCATTCTGGCGGGTGGCCTGGTGCTCGCGCTGGGGTATACCGTGCTCAGTGAAATGATCGCGCAGCAGCAAAGCCGCAACGATTTCCTCAAGGCCGAGAACGCCAAACTCGACCGCCAGATCAAGGACATCGCCTCTCTCAAGTCCGAAATCGAAGCGCTGCGTGCACGGCAGGACGCAGTGCAGAGCCTGCAGGCCGACCGAAATCTGCCGGTGCACCTGTTCGACGACCTCACCCGCGACACCCCGGCCGGCGTGCAGCTGACGCAAATCCGTCAGGAAGGCGACTCGGTGCTGATCCAGGGCGTGGCGCTCAGCCAGGAGCGGGTGGCCGACTTTTTGCGCAACCTCAGCCGCCCGGACGGCTGGCTGGAAAAGCCTGAGCTGATCGAGATCCGCTCGCAGATCGCCCCCGCGAGCGCGGGTAATGCGGCGCGCGTCGTCGCGCAGTTCCAGTTGCGCGCCACGCTCAAGCGGCCTACCCCGGCAGGGGCGGCGTCCGGTGCGGCCGCGGCTGCGCCCTCGAAGTCGTGAGGCAGTCGATGGCAACGTCTCCTTTGTCCAAAATCGATCTGCGCGGCATGTTCGAAGACATCGCCGCGCAGTTTCGTGGCCTGAACCCAAATGATCCCGGCACCTGGCCGAAGTGGCCGCGCTACACCGTGTTCGCCGCCGCGTTCGTGTTCACCCTGGGTCTGGGCTGGTACCTTTGGCTGTCTGACACGCGCGACCAACTCACCACGGCGCAGCAGGAGGAGGTCACGCTGCGCGAGCAGTACCGCACCAAACTCGAGCAGGCGGTCAACCTCGATCTGCTCAAGGCGCAGAAGGCGCAGGTGCAGCAGTATGTGGTGCTGCTGGAAAAACAGCTGCCGAGCAAGGCAGAAATGGACGCGCTGCTGTCGGACATCAACCAGGCCGGCATCGGCCGCGGGCTGCAGTTCGAGCTGTTCAAGCCGGGGCAGGTGGATGTCAAGCCTTACTACGCCGAGCTGCCGATTGCGATCAAGCTGCAGGGCAGCTACACCGATCTGGCCGGGTTCGTCACCGATATCGCCAAGCTCTCGCGCATCGTCACCCTCAACAACATCAGCCTGACGGCCAATCCCGCCAAGTCCGGCGCGCCGATGGTGATGGAAGCCACCGCCAAGACCTTCCGTTACCTCGATGCGGATGAAATCGCCGCGCAGGCGCAGGCCGCCAAGAAAACGGGAGGCAAGAAATGAGTGCGCTGCATGTCGTCCCGCGCCTGCGGCTGCTCGGCACTGCCGCCGTGGCCGCGCTGCTGCTGGCGGCCTGTGGCCAGCAGCATGAAGACCTGCGTGCCTGGATGGCGCAGCAGCGTGCCAGCATGCATCCGCACATCAAGCCCATCGAGCCGCCCAAGCCCTTCATTCCCGCGGCCTACGATCCGGCGGCGGGCACCGATCCTTTCTCCCCGGCCAAGCTCGAAGTGGGCGCCAGGCAGGAAGTGCAGCAGCTCAATCCGCTGTTGCAGGCCGAACTGGCCCGGCCCAAGCAGCCGCTCGAGGCCTATTCGCTCGACCAGATCCAGATGGTCGGCAGTATCAAGATCAAAGGCCAGCAATACGCCTTGCTCAAGGCGGGCAACCTGCTGTACCGCGCCCATGTGGGCGAATACGCCGGACAGCATTTTGGCAAGATCATCAAAATCACCGATCACGAAGTCGAGTTGAGGGAACTGGTGCAGGACGCCACCGGCGACTGGGTCGAACGCCCGGCAACCCTTCAATTGCAGGAGAGCACACAATGACTACGCCAATCAAACGGCATCTGGGGGCAGCAATTTTGGTGGTGGCAGCCGTGTTGGGCATCGGCGTGGTGCCGGCGCGGGCGGCTGGTAACGCCATCCAAAACGTCAGCGCCAGTCGCCAGGGCAGCGAAACCATCGTGCAGATCGATCTTGCCCAGCCTCTTGCTGCTGCGCCCAATGGCTTTGTGATCGACCAGCCGGCGCGCATCGTGCTCGACTTCCCCGGGGTTGCATCGGCGCTGGATCGCCAGACAGTCAACTTCGAGCAAGGCAATCTGCGGTCTGCCAACGTGGTACAGGCCCAGGGACGCACGCGTGTGGTGCTCAATCTGCGTCAGTCGGCCACCTACAAGACCCAGATCGAGGGTAACCGCCTGCTCGTGCTGCTGAACACGCCGCATGAGTCGACCGTCTCCAGCTCGGTGGCCACCGGCGCACCGCAGGCGAAGACCGTGCACTTCGCCGACAACCTCAACACCCAGCAGCTGGCGCTGCGGGCGATCAACTTCAAGCGCGGCGTCGACGGCGCCGGGCGGGTGATCGTTAGTCTGCCCAACAACCAGGTCGGGGTCGACATCCACCAGCAAGGCCAGAACATCGTGGTCGATTTCCTCAAGACCTCGCTGCCTCCCGACCTGCGTCGCCGCCTGGACGTGACCGATTTCGCCACACCGGTCACCTCGATCACCACCTTCCAGATGGGCGACAACGTGCGCATGGTCATCCAGCCCAACGGTGACTATGAACAAAGCGCCTATCAGGCCGACGATCAGTTCGTTCTCGAACTGCGCCGGGTCCAGCCCAATCCCAACGCCCTGGTGCAGGGCAACGGCCCGGGCTTTCATGGCGAAAAACTCTCGCTCAACTTCCAGAACATCGATGTGCGTTCGCTGCTGCAGGTGTTTGCCGACTTCACCCACCTCAACGTGGTGGTCAGCGACTCGGTCACGGGCAACCTCACTCTGCGTCTGAAAGATGTCCCCTGGGACCAGGCGCTGCAGATCATCCTGCGGGCCAAGGGCCTGGGCGAGCGCAAGGAGGGCAATGTGCTGTGGATTGCTCCGCGCGATGAAATCCTGGCGCGCGAGAAAGCCGATCTCGAAGCCAAAAAATCCCTTACCGAGCTCGAACCGCTGCGGTCGGAAACCTTTCAGCTCAACTATGTCAAAGCGGCCACCGTGGTGTCGATGCTCACCGGTGCCGCGGGTGGTGTGCAACCTGGTGCCACCAATACGCCAGCGCCCATCTTGCTGCCCGGCATGACCGCCAGCACCGCGCCGACCTCGCGCATCCTCTCCCCCCGCGGCGCCGTGCTGGCCGACCCGCGCACCAACCAGATTTTCGTCACCGACATCCCGTCCAAACTGGAAGAGATCGCCAAGCTCATCGCCAAGATCGACAAGCCGGTGCGGCAGGTGATGATCGAGGCCCGCATCGTCGAAGCCAGCGACCAATTCGGGCGGAGTCTGGGGGTGAAGCTGGGTTTTCTCGATGCACGCGGTCTGCAGGGCGGTGTGCCTGGCTACGGTACCGGCAACAACCGCGTCACCTTTACCGGTGATTATCTCGGCGTGGCGAATCAGACCAACCAGCCCGGCTCCTCCGGGGCGACACTGGCCGACACCCAATTTGTCAATTTGCCAGCCACTGCGCTCCCGAACAGCATTTTGGCAGGCGTCAGCCCAGGAACTCTGGGAATCAGTCTGTTCAACGCTGCCGCCAACCGTTTCATCAACCTCGAACTCTCCGCGATGGAGGCCGACGGGAAAGGCAAGATCATTTCTTCGCCCCGCGTCATCACGGCAGACCTGAGCAAGGCGACGATCGAGCAGGGCACGGAAATTCCCTACCAGCAGGCGACCTCCAGCGGCGCCACCGCGGTGACCTTCAAGAAAGCTGTCCTCAGCCTAGACGTGACCCCGCAGATCACGCCGGATGGCAATGTGATCATGAACGTGGAAATCCACAAGGACAGCCCTGGAGCGTCCACCGCCGGCGTGCCTTCGATCAACACCAACACCGTGACCACTCAGGTGCAGGTTGAAAATGGCGGCACCGTCGTTCTCGGCGGGATTTACACCTCGCAGGAACAGAATCAGACCGACAAGGTGCCGCTGCTCGGCGATATTCCTGTTTTGGGGAATCTCTTCAAGAGTAATAGCAAGATGTATAACAAAAGCGAATTGCTCGTTTTTCTGACACCCAAGATCGTGACCAACGCAGATCTCGGCCGCTAGGGTGAGTTTTCTAATACCGTTTCAGCGCAGAAATTTTTTGCTCATTGATAAAAGCAGATTGGTTTGATTTCAAAATCGAAATCAATACGAATTTTTTTGATCGGCCTCATGGGCGCCGGCAAGACCACGGTGGGGCGGGCGCTGGCGCAGCGTTGTGGTTTGCGTTTCGTCGACAGCGACCATGAGATCGAGCAGGAGCAAGGCTGCAGCATCTCGGCTCTATTCGCCCGTGTGGGCGAGGCGGGGTTTCGGGAGATCGAGGCCCGCATGATCGACAGGCTCACACGGCTCGACCGCATCGTGCTCGCCACCGGGGGCGGGGCGGTGCTGCGGGCGGAAAACCGCAAGGCGTTGCGCGGCCGTGGCACGGTGGTGTACTTGCGCGCCAGCGCGGATGATCTGGCGCATCGCCTGCGGCATGATCGCAGTCGGCCGCTGCTGCAGCACGGCGATGCGCGTGCCAAGCTGCATGAACTGTTCCGCGTGCGCGATCCGCTGTACCGCGAGACTGCGCATTTCATCATCGATACCGGGCGCCCCTCGGCGGCGCTGCTGGCGAACATGGTGCAGATGCAGCTGGAACTGGCCGGGGTGTTGCCGACCTCGGGTGGGGCACCCTGATCCTGTTTTGCGCGCAGTCGGTGCGTGCGTTTTTGCAGGCGGCCCCTGGCACGACGCAGCGCGAGTGCGGTGCCTGCCGGTGCGTGCCACCCTTCCTACAATGACGGCTTCTCCCCGACAGGACTGCCCATGACCACCGTCCGTATTGCGTTGGACAGCCGCGCGTATGACATTCGCATCGCCCCTGGCCTGCTGGGTGACCCTGGGGTGTTCGCCCCGGTTGCCGCGCGGCAGGCCGCTGCGCTGATCGTCAGCAACACCACCGTCGCACCGCTGTATGCGGCCCGGCTCGAGCGCAGCCTGGCGCCGCATTTTTCCCGCGTGCTGCAGTGCGTGCTACCCGATGGCGAGCAGTACAAGACCTGGCAGACGCTCGACCAGATTTTCACCGACCTGCTGCATCACCAGTGCGACCGCAAGACCACGCTGTTTGCGCTCGGCGGCGGGGTGATCGGCGACATGACCGGGTTCGCCGCAGCCTGTTACATGCGCGGGGTGCCTTTCGTGCAGGTGCCGACCACATTGCTGGCGCAGGTGGATTCTTCGGTGGGTGGCAAGACCGCGATCAATCATCCGCTGGGCAAGAACATGATCGGCGCGTTCTACCAGCCCCGGCTGGTCGTGGCCGATCTGTCCACATTGCACAGTCTGCCGGCGCGCGAGCTGTCGGCCGGTCTGGCCGAAGTCATCAAGCATGCGGCGATCGCTGATGTCGACTTCCTCGCCTGGCTCGAGGCCCACATCGACGCGCTGATGGCACGCGACGATGCCGCGCTGGCCGAGGCCGTGGCGCGCTGCTGCCGCATCAAGGCGCAGGTGGTGGCGCAGGACGAGACCGAAGCCGGGCTGCGCGCCATTCTCAACTTCGGCCACACCTTCGGCCACGCGATCGAGGCCGGCATGGGCTACGGCAACTGGCTGCATGGCGAGGCAGTGGGCGCCGGCATGGTGCTGGCTGCGGAGCTGTCGGTGCGGCTGGGGTTGCTCGAGCGCCGCGATGCCGAGCGTCTGGCGCGGCTGATCGCGCGCGCCGGTCTGCCGGTGCGCGCGCCCGATCTGGGCGCGGCACGGTGGGAACAATGGATGCAGGTGGACAAAAAGGCCGAGGGCGGCGCGGTGCGCTTCGTGCTGCTGCACGGCCTGGGACGGCCGGTGGTGCGTGCGGCGCCGATGGCCGAGGCGTTGCAGAGCATCGCCGCGCATGTGCAGCCGGGGCTGACCCCTGCGGCGCACGCTGCATGATCCCCTCCACGCGAGCCGAGCCCGCCGCTCTGGCGGCCTGCGCCTGCACCGAGGCGACATCGCGCGGCCGAGTGCATGCCGAACCGGCCCCGACCGACCGTACCGCCTACCAGCGCGACCGCGACCGCATCGTCCACAGCAGCGCGTTTCGGCGTCTTGAATACAAGACCCAGGTTTTCCTCAACCACGAGGGCGATCTGTTCCGCACCCGGCTGACGCACAGCCTTGAAGTAGCGCAGATCGCACGCTCGATCGCGCGGGCTTTGCGGCTCAACGAAGATCTGACCGAGGCGCTCGCACTGGCGCACGATCTCGGCCATACCCCGTTCGGCCATGCCGGGCAGGATGCGCTGGCCGCCTGCATGCGCCGCGTCGCGCCCGACGGCGGCGGCTTCGAGCACAACCTGCAGTCGCTGCGCGTGGTCGACAAGCTGGAAGAGCGCTATGCCGCATTCGACGGGCTGAACCTGACCTTTGAAACGCGCGAGGGCATCCTCAAGCACTGCTCGCGGCGCAACGCCGAGCGGCTTGGCGCGGTCGCAGCGCGCTTTGTGCACGGCGGGCAGCCGAGTCTGGAGGCGCAGATCACCAATCTGGCCGACGCCATCGCCTACAACAACCACGATATCGACGACGGTTTGCGCGCTGGGCTGATCGACCTCGACGAGCTGCAGACCGTGCCGTTTTTCGCCGGCCACCTCGACGCGGTGCGGCGTGCGTATCCCGGCGTGGCCGGCAAGCGCCTGGTTGGCGAGACCATCCGCCGCATGATCTCGGCGTTGATCGCCGACCTGGTCGCCGAGACGCAGCGGCGGATCGATGCTGCGGGGGTCGATAGCCCCGATGCCGTGCGCGCAAGCCCGCCGCTTGCCGCCTTCAGCGCGCCGGTGCAGCAGCAGCTGCAGCAATTGCAGCAATTGCTGCTGCACCGCCTCTACCGCCATCCCGAGGTGCTGCGCAACACCACCAAGGCACAGCGGCTGCTGACCGAACTGTTCGACGCCTACTGCGCCGATCCCCGCCTGCTGCCGCGTGCCTATCAGCGCGACGACCCGGCGCGCCAGCCGCGCGCGATCGCCGACTACCTTGCCGGCATGACCGACCGCTACGCCGTGCGCGAACACCAGCGGTTGTTTTCGCTGCGCGACTGGGTGTGAGCGGCGCCGCGCCTTAGCGTCCTGGCAGATCGAGCAGGCCGGTCTGCAGTTGCAGCTGCGCCAGCGCCGCGGCGGCGTCGAAGCGCGCCTGCAGCGCCAGCCGTGTGGCCTCGAGCGCGTTGCGGCGGGCGAGCAGCCAGTCGGCCAGACCTGCTTCACCCAGTTGGTAGGCCCGCCACATGCGGTGGCTTGCCTGCGCCTGCGCGCGGGCCGAGGCCTCGCTGGCCGCCAGTGCCGCCAGCTGCGCCTGCACGCTGGCGTGTAGCCGCGCGAACCCGGCCACCGCCTGCGCCTGCGCATCGCGCAGCCGCCATTGCGCGGCCTCGACCTCGGCCAGTGCGGCGCGCTCCTGCGCCGCGCGCGCTGGGCCGCCAAACGGCACTGCAAGCTGCAAGCCGACGATGCGCTCGGCGCCGCCGCGGTCCGAGCCGATGTAGGCCCCGACGGTGGGCTGCGGCGTGCGTGCGGCGCGCGCCTGCGCGCTCGCGGCCTGCGCCTTTTGCAGCGCGGCGCGCTGCTCGACGACCAGGGGGTTGCGCTCGAGCGCGCGTGCGCGCAGCGCGTCGATGTCGTCCGCGGGCATCTCCAGCGGCAGAATCGGCCCCTGCGGCAGCGCGGCTTCGGCGGCGGCATGGCTCGCCGTCAAGCCGGCGCCAGATTCGGCCGGCGTGCCGGTGCCGATCCCGCCAGCGCGCGCCGCGGTCTGCGCCGGGCCCGCGCCGGTGCGCGGCGTTGCCGCCTCGTCCGGATGGCTTTTTGCTCCCCCGTCGCTTACTGGCAGGCTGCCGAGCGCGGGATAGCGCGCAAGCAGCGCGGCGCGACTGCTCGCGGCCTGCCCTTGCGCGAGCAGCAGCGTTGCGCGGGCGCGCGCCTGTTCGGCGCGCAGTTGTTCGAGTTCGAGCTGACTGGCGTCGCCTGCGGAAAGGCGCCGCTCCAGCGCGGCGGCCTGCGCCTCGATCAGTTGCTGATCGTGCCGCGCAAGCTGCGCTTCGGCCTGCGCGCGCTGCGCGGCAAACCAGGCATCGAGCAGCTCGCCAGCCAGTCGCTGCCGCGCGGCAGCCAGCGCCGCCTGCGCCGCGGTCTGCAGCGCCTCGGCCAGCCGCATGTCGGCCTGCGCCTGCGCCGGTAGACGCAGCTGGCGGTTGATCAACAGTTGCCATTCGGTGTAGCGCCCGCTGTCGGGGAAGGCGTCGATGCGCCGCTGCTGCAGCTGCGCCTGCGTGGTGAACTCGTTGCTGCCAGCGCGCAGCGCCTCGCCGCTGCTGGCGGCAGCGCGCTGCATCGCCTGCGCCTCGAACAAGGCCGGCGCGTCGGCGAAGGTCTGTGCCAGTGCCGCTGCGCTCGGCAGCGTCGGGCTTGGCAGATCGTCGAGGCTGGGCAGCGTCGGCAGCATGCGCGCCGGGGCGGTGCTTGCCACAGCGGTGGAGCTTGCCGCGGCGTGGTGACTGCCCAGCTGCGCGGCCTGAGCGGGCCGTGCGGCTGCGCCTGCAGCCAGTGCGCAGGCGAGCGCGGTGCATGCCGCGCGCCGCGCAAGCGGTTTTGCGGGAGTGGATTGGTGTTTCATGCGGGGTTCTCCGTCTTGGGGCGGATCGGGTGCGCCGCCTGCGCCTTGCGCGCGGCAGGCGGCAGGCCGAAGCGGGCGAACAGCAGCGGCAGCAGTACCAGCGTCAGCGCAGTCGAGCTGAGCAGCCCGCCGACGACCACGATGGCCAGCGGTTTCTGGATCTCCGAGCCGGGGCCGGTGGCCGACAGCAGCGGGATCAGGCTCAGCGCGGTGATGCTGGCGGTCATCATCACCGGGCGCAGCCGGCGCATCGCGCCGTCGCGCACCGCCTGCTCGAGCGGCAGACCGCTACGCAGCAGTTCGTTGAAATGGCTGACCAGCACGACGCCGTTGAGCACGGCAATGCCCAGCAGCGCAATGAAGCCGACCGAGGCCGGCACCGACAGGTACTGGCCGCTTGCCCACAGCGCGATCACCCCGCCGACCAGCGCAAACGGGATGTTGGCAAACACCAGCAGCGACTGCCGCAGCGAGCCGAAGGTGGTCATCAGCAGCACGAAAATCAGCGCCAGCGCCACCGGCACCACCAGCGACAGCCGCGCCGCGGCCCGCTGCTGGTTCTCGAACTGCCCGCCCCACTGCAGCCGTACGCCCTCGGGTAGCGGCACCTTCTGTGCGATCAGCTGTTTGGCCTGCGCGACGAAGCCGACCAGATCGCGCCCGCGCACATTGGCCTGCACCGCGGCAAAGCGGCTGCCGTCCTCGTGCGCGACCAGCACCGGCCCCTGTGTCGGCACCAGGCGGGCGAGCTGCGACAGCGGGTAGGCGGTGCCGTCCGGCGCGGTGATGGTCACTTGGGTGAACGCCTGCGGATTGGCGCGCAAGTCGCTAGAGGCGCGCAGCAGCAGCGGGCTGCGACGCACGCCTTCGAGCACCATGCCCTGCGGCTGGCCCTCGATCAGCGCGCGCAAGTCCTGCTGCAGGCTGTCGACGTCGAACCCGGCGCGTCCGGCGGCGAGCCGGTCGATCTGCACGGTCAGGTACTGCACCCCTTCGGGCCGCGCGGCGAGCACTTCTTCTGCGCCCGGCACGGTCTTGAGCGTCTCGGCCACCTGCTGCGACAGCGTGCCGAGCTGCGCGATATCGGGGCCGAAAATCTTCACCACCACATCGCCGCGCGAGCCGGTGAGCATTTCCGAGACACGCATCTCGATCGGCTGCGTGAATCCGAAGTCCACCCCGGGAAAGCGCTCGAGCACCTTGCGCATCGCCGCGATCACGTCCTCCTTACTGCCGCGCCAGGCCGACGGAGGCTTGAGTACGAGGAAGGTGTCGGTTTCGTTCAGCCCCATCGGATCCAGGCCGAGATCATCCGAGCCGCTGCGCGCGACGATCGCCTTGATCTCCGGCACCTCGCGCAGCAGCGCCTGCTGCACGCGCAGATCGAGCGCGGCGGTTGCGCCCAGGCTGATCGACGGCAGCTTTTGCAGCTGCACGATCAGGTCGCCCTCGTCGAGCGTGGGCATGAAGGTTTTGCCTACGCGCGTGTACGCCCAGCCGGCGGCGAGCAGCGAAACCAGCGCGGCGACGACGACCAGGCGCGCATGCGCAAAGCTCCAGTCGAGCACCCGGCGGTAGCCCGCCGAGAGCACGCGCACCAGCCAGGGGTCGCGGTGCGGCACGGTCTTGAGCAACAGCGAGGCCAGCACCGGGACGATGGTCAAGGCCAGCAGCAGCGAGGCGGCCAGCGCGAACACGATGGTCAGCGCCACCGGGCGGAACAGCTTGCCCTCCAGCCCCTCGAGCGTGAGCAGCGGCAAAAAGACGATGGCGATGATCGCCACTCCCGAGAACACCGGCGCGGCCACTTCGCCGACGCCGCGCAGCACGCGCAGCACGCGATCGCCCCCCGCCGCAGGAGGCTGGCCTTCGGCGGGATGGGCCGCGTTCGACGCCGGCTCGGGGTCGTGCGCCATGTGGTTGACCAGGTTTTCGACCACGACCACCGCGGCATCGACCAGCATGCCCAGCGCGATCGCCAGCCCGCCCAGGCTCATGAGGTTGGCGCTCAGCCCGAACCAGCGCATCAGCACAAAAGTGGCCAGCGCCGCCAGTGGCAGCGTGACCGCGACCACCAGCGCCGCGCGCCAGTTGCCGAGGAACAGCAGCAGCATGACCACGACCAGCACCACCGCCTCGGCCAGCGCGCGCGTGACCGTGCCGACCGCGCGCTCGACCAGCTGGCTGCGGTCGTAGAACACGGCGATGCGCATGCCCTGCGGCAGCCTAGGTGCGAGCTCGGCGATGCGCTCCTTCACCCCACGGATGACCTGCTGCGCGTTCGCGCCGCGCAGCGCGAGCACGATGCCTTCGACCGCCTCGCCGCGGCCGTTGGCGGTGACGATGCCGTAGCGCGTGCTGCTGTCGAGCGCAACCTGCGCGACATCGGCCACGCGCACCGGTGTGCCGCGCACGGTGGCGATGACGGTGTCGCGGATGTCGTCGGCGCCGGCAAACGCACCCTGCACGCGCACGATGCGCGTCTCCTCGCCTTCGTCCAGGCGCCCGGCGCCGTCATTGCTGTTGTTGACCTGCAGCGCGCGGCGCAGCTGGTCGAGGGTCAGCCCCCAGGCCGCCAGCCGCGCCGGGTCGGGCTGCACGACGAAAGCGCGCACATCGCCGCCAAGCATGTTCACATCGGCCACGCCGGGCACGGTGCGCAGCACCGGGCGGATCAGCCACTGCAGCGCGCTGCGCTTGGCCTCCAGGCTCGCCGGGCCCTCGATGGTGAACATGTACACATCCGACAGCGGCGTGGTGATCGGCGCGAGTCCCCCTTGCGCCGAGACCGGCAGCTCGCCGCGCACATTCGCCAGCGCCTCGGCGACCTGCTGCCGTGCCCAATAGACATCGGTGCCCTCGGCGAAATCGACGGTGATGTCGGCAATGCCGTATTTGGACACCGAGCGCACCATGCGCTTGTTGGCGATGCCAAGCACCTCCTGCTCGATCGGCAGCACCACACGGGTTTCCACCTCCTCGGGCGTCATGCCGGGTGCTTTCATGATGATTTTGACCTGCGGCGACGAGACGTCGGGGAAGGCGTCGATCGGCAGTTGCCGCCAGGCGACGATGCCACCTGCCACCAGCGCAAGCATCAGGCCCAGTGTGAGCAGCCGCTGCCGCAGCGCGGCACGGGTGAGCGCGGTCAGATTCATGGCGCAACCTCGCCAGCCGCCGCCTTGATTGCCACCACGCTGCTTGCCGCCACGCGCGCGCCCGACGTGAGCGCACCACGCACGATCACCGCGTCGTTCAGCCGCGCAACGATCGACACCGGCACGACGCGAAAGCCGCCGTCCGTGGCCAGTAGCACCGCGTCATGTCCGCCGATCTGCGTCACCGCCGCCGGCGGCACGCGCCAGCTGCCCGGCGGTGTCGGCAGCGCGATGCGCGCCTGCACCACCGCGCCGGCCTGCAGCGCGCCGGGTTGCGTCAGCCGCGCACGCACCATCACCGTCTGCCCGGCGGACAGCGCAGGCGACTTGGCCTGCACCACGCCGCGCGCCTGCTGCGCCGGCACCTCGACCTCGGCACCGACCGCGATCGCTCCGGCCTGCTGCGGGCTGGCGTCGAGCTCCAGCCAGAGCTGCCCTTGCTGCGCGATGCGCAGCAGCGGCGCGCCGGTGTCGAGCCGCTGCCCCGGCAAGGCCGACACCTCGGTGACCACGCCGGCTGCCGGCGCGCGCAGCTGCGCCGCGCCGTTCAGCCCGGCGCCGGCACCGGCGAGTTTCAGCGCCAGTTCGCGCTCGGCGAGCATCGCCTGCGCCTCGCGGCTTTGCGCCCGGCTGGCGTCGAGCCGTGCGCGCGGCACGATGCCCTCATCGACCAGCAGGGTGTCGCGCTGCAACTGCCGCTGCGCCAGCTCCAGGCGGCTTTGCGCCTCGGTGCGCTCGCGCTGCAGCTGCGCGATCTGCGGGCTGCTCAGCTCGGCGACGACTTGACCCGGCTTGACCGTATCGCCGGGGCTGACCAGCAGCCGGGTGATCAGCCCCGCGGCCGGGGCCGAGACGATGGCCTGCTGCGCCAGCGGCACGGTCACGCGCGCCGGCAGGTCGATGAACGCGGCCTTGGCCGGCTGCACCGCGGCCAGCCGCACGCCAAGCGCGGTCTGCTGCTCGGCAGAAAGGGGGATGGTCGGCCCCGCCGCGATCGCAGCGGACGGGCAGCAAACATGCGCCAGCAGACACAAGCTGGCGCAGACGACGCGCAGCCCTGGGCTGCGCGGAAAAACGGCATGGTTCATGGGGTGCCCCGGCAGCGCCGGGCTCCGAAAATCAGGGGATGCAGGGGCAGCACGCGGCACGGGCAGACCGTGCCATGCGCGCCGGACGATGCGACGCAGCGGCAGCGCGTGCTGCGGCTGCGCGTTTCAGGCGAGGAAAGCGGGGAGGGGCGGCGCCTGCGCCGGAGGCGGCAGGCCGTGGTGCAGGCGTGGCAGCCGGGCCTGCGCATCGTGCGGCTGGCCGTGCCGTGGCTTGAGCGGAGGTTCGGCAGGCGGCAACAAGGCGGCGACGCGCCATGCCAGCGCAGGCTGGACGTCCCGCGTGTCGCCGGGCTGCGCCGGGCGGATCTGCGGCAGGCGGGTCGGTACGATGCCGGGAACAAGCTCGACATCGCTCGGCTCCGGGGCTTGCGCACGCTGCGCGCCGGGCTGCACCGGATGCCGGTGGTCTGACCCGACGCAGGCCAGCCCGGCGAACTGTGGGCTGGCGCGAAGCTCGCCGACGCTCGACAGCGCGTGGATATGCCAGCCGTTCTGTACCGGCTGCCCGAGGTGGCCGTGGATGAACGGCATCAGCCCAAGCAGCAGCATCAGCATGGCAAGCCAGGCTGTGCGCAGGGTGGTGGCGAGGGCAGACATGACGGGCAGGTGGTTTTGCAACAAAACGCAATCAATATAACCAAACCCCAAGTCGTCTGCCAGCGCTGGGACATTCCGCGCTGCGGATCGGACGGATTCCTAGAATGCCAAAATGAGCGCCGCGCGCCAATCGTCCAGCCCCAAGTCCTCGCCGCTGCAGCGGCTGGGCCTGCGCAGCGACTGGGATCTGGCGCTGCATCTGCCGCTGCGCTACGAGGACGAAACCCGGCTGACTCCGCCCGAGGCGCTGCGCGACGGCGAGCCGGCGACGGTCGAGGCGGTGGTCATCGGCGCCGAGGTGCAGCAGCGCGCGCCGCGTCGGCAATTGCTCGTCCGCCTGCGGCCGGATTCCGGCGGGCAGCCGATTGCGCTGCGGCTGTTTCACTTCTACCCGAACCAGCTCAAGCAGCTCGCCCCCGGTGTGCGGCTGCGCCTGCACGGGCCGGTGCGGCAGGGGTTGTTCGGCTGGGAGATGGTGCATCCGAACTGGCGCGTGGTCGAGGCCGGCGAGCCGCTGCCGCTCAGCCTCACCCCCATCTATCCAGCTTCGGCCGGGGTTCCACAGAGTTATCTGCGCAAGGCGGTGCGCTCGGCGCTCGACCGGCTGCGCATCGACGATACGCTGCCGCAGGCGCTGCGCGAACGGCTCGGTCTGCCCGAGCTGGCGTCGAGCTTGCGGCTGCTGCACGCTCCGCCACCTGCCGCGCTGCATGCGCTCGAAGCCGGCACCCATCCGGCGCTGCGGCGGCTCAAGTTCGACGAGCTGCTCGCGCAGCAGCTTGCGCAGCAGCAGGCGCGCGCAGCACGGGCGCGTTGGCGCGCGCCTGCACTCGTTGCCAGCGCCGACGCCGCCGGACTGGTCGCGCGGCTGCGCGCGGCGATTCCGTTTGCGCTGACCGCAGCGCAGCAGCGCTGTGTCGATGAGATCGCCGGCGATCTGGCGCGCCCGACGCCGATGCACCGACTACTGCAAGGCGATGTCGGCAGTGGCAAGACCGTGGTTGCGGCGCTGGCCGCGGCGCAGTGCATTGCCGCCGGCTGGCAGTGCGCGCTGATGGCGCCGACCGAAATCCTCGCCGCGCAGCACGCGCGCAAGCTCGCCGAGTGGCTGGAGCCGCTCGGGGTGCGCGTGGCCTGGCTGGCCGGCAGCCAGACGCGGCGCGAGCGGCAGGCGGCGCTGGCGGCAACCGCTTGCGGCCAGGCGCAACTCGTGCTCGGCACGCACGCGGTGATCCAGTCGCAGGTGCGCTTTGCGCGGCTGGGGCTGGCGATCGTCGACGAGCAACACCGTTTCGGCGTGGCGCAGCGGCTGGCGCTGCGCGACGCGCTGCGTGCCGGGATGGACGGCCAGGGGCTGCAGCCGCACCTGTTGATGATGAGCGCCACGCCGATTCCGCGCACGCTGGCGATGGCGCTGTTTGGCGATCTGGACGTCTCGACCATCGACACGCTGCCGCCGGGCCGACAGCCGGTGCGCACGACACTGCTCGACTCGGGCAGGCGCGCGCAGCTCATCGAGCGGCTGGTCAGGCAGCTCGAACGCGGCCGGCAGGCGTACTGGGTCTGTCCGCTGGTCGAGGAAAGCGAGACGCTCGACCTGCAAAACGCCATCGCCACGCACGCCGAGCTGAGCGCGGCGCTGGCGGCAAGCACCGGCGCCGATGGCCGGCCGCTGCGCGCTGCGCTGCTGCACGGGCGGATGAAGCCCGCAGACAAGCGCGCGGCGATGCAGTCGTTCGCCGCTGGCGAGGTGGTCTTGCTGGTGGCGACGACGGTGATCGAGGTCGGCGTCGATGTGCCCAACGCCAGCCTGATGGTGATCGAGCACGCCGAGCGGTTCGGCCTGTCGCAGTTGCACCAGTTGCGCGGGCGGGTCGGGCGCGGCGCGGCGCAGTCCGACTGTGTGCTGCTGTACGCGCCGCCGCTGTCGCCGACGGCGCAAGCACGGCTGGCGGCGATGCGCGATCTGGCCGACGGCTTCGCACTGGCGCAGAAAGACCTCGAGTTGCGCGGTCCCGGCGAGCTGTTCGGTGCGCGGCAGTCAGGGTTGCCCGGGCTGCGCTACGCCGATCTGGCACAGGACGCCGACCTGCTCGACGCCGCGCGCGAGACCGCGCAGCACCTGCTGCACACCGATGCGCAGAGCGCGCGCCGGCATGTGGTGCGTTGGCTGGGCGAGGGCTACGACTGGCTGTCGGCCTGATGCGGCATTGATGAACGCAATGTGAGCGGGTTTCTGTTTCAATTCTGTCTATGACTCTGACAGAACTGCGCTACATCGTCGCCGTGGCCCGCGAGCGGCATTTCGGCCGCGCCGCCGAGGCCTGCTTCGTCAGCCAGCCCACGCTGTCGGTGGCGATCAAGAAGCTCGAGGAGGAGCTGGACGTGCGGCTGTTCGAGCGCGGCGGCAACGAGGTGAGCATCACCCCGATCGGCGCGGAAATCGTGGAGCAGGCGCAGCGGGTGATCGAGCAGGCCGCCGCCATCAAGGAAATCGCCAAGCGCGGCAAGGATCCGCTGGCCGGCCCGCTGCGGCTGGGGGTGATCTATACCGTGGCGCCCTACCTGCTGCCCGAGCTGGTGCGCAATGTGATTGCGCGCACGCCGCAGATGCCGCTGCTGCTGCAGGAAAACTTTACCGTGCGACTGCTCGAGATGCTGCGCACCGGAGATCTCGATGCCGCGATTCTGGCCGAGCCCTTTCCCGATCAGGGCCTGGCGGTATCGCCGCTGTACGACGAGCCCTTCCTCATCGCGGTGCCGCGTGGCCACCGGCTGGCCGGCAGCAAGGCGCTGAGTTCCGAGCAGATCCGCGACGAAACCATGCTGCTGCTGGGCACCGGGCATTGTTTTCGCGACCATGTGCTCGATGTGTGCCCGGAGTTTGCGCGCTTTTCGCCCAGCTCCGAAGGCATCCGCCGCACGTTCGAGGGCTCGTCGCTCGAAACCATCAAGCAGATGGTGGCCTCGGGCATGGGTATCACCGTGGTGCCCAAACTGTCTGTGCCGCCGCAGAGCCAGCCGCACCTGGCGGACCCGAGCCGGGATCATGTGTGCTACATACCGTTTGCCGAGCCGCAGCCCTCGCGCCGCGTGGTGCTGGCGTGGCGCAAAAGTTTCACCCGGCGCGAGGCGATCGCGGCCTTGCGTCAGGCCGTGATGGATTGCGAGCTGCGCGGCGTGACCAAGCTGGCCGAGTAAGGCAGCAGCGGCCGGGGTGCCGTGCGCCTGTCATGGGCTTCATGCCTCGGCATGCACATCGTGGGTGACGAAACCCTGCTCGGCGCTGGGCGGGGCGAACCATTCGGGATGGTCGAGGGTGCGGTGCATGTCGTCCAGACCGCTGCGCCAGTGCGCGCGCATTTCTGCGCGGCCGAAGGTGTAGTCCTTGCCTTGGCCGTCGAACGGCTTGTTGCGGTAGATCAGGTGGATCACGTTGTAGCGCTTGTCCTGCGCCATGGCCTGGACCTGCTGGCACAGTGCGTCGTGCGCACGCTGCTCGGGCGGAATGCGCGCCAGCAGTTCGCGCAGGATGCGGCGCTGCTCCTGCGCGCGCTTGAGAGTGTTGGTGATGGTGCGGGTACGGCTGGAGTATTGGATGTCTTTCTGCCGCGCGGCCACGTCGAGCAGGGTCTGCGGCAGTTCGCCCTCGGCGCTCCACAGATCGACCTGGAACACCAGGGTGTCGTGGCTGGGATGGCCGCCGAGCACCTGCGACAGCGGGGTGTTGGACACCAGCCCGCCGTCCCAGTAGAACTCGCCGTCGATCTCGACCGCCGGAAAGCCCGGCGGCAGCGCGCCCGAAGCCATGATGTGCTCGGGCCCCAGGCGCATCTGCGCGCTGTCGAACACCACCTGGTTGCCGGTGCGCACATTGACCGCGCCGACGCTGATGCGGGTTTCGCCGCTGTTGAGCCGGTCGAAATCGACCAGCCTCAGCAGGGTGTCGCGCAGCGGCGTGGTGTCGTAGAAGCTGGCCTGCGACGGGCCGCGGCCCACCAGC
>JBMFIE010000021.1:0-19757 GCA_049976465.1 Thiomonas sp.
GCCAAAGCCGATGACCATGGGCACCAGCGCATTGCCCGGCAGCCCCAGGCGGCGCATGAAGCGGTCCATTGCATAGGCGGCACGTGCCATATAGCCCGAGTCGTCGAGAAACGCGAGAAACAGAAAGGTCAGGCCGATCGGTGGAATGAAAGAGATGACCAGATTGAGCCCGCCGCCCACGCCTCCGGCGACCATCGACACCATCCAGTCGGGCAGGCCGGCCTGCAGCATCACATGCCCCACGCCGCTGATGAGTAGAGCCGAGGAGGCCTTGTCGAAAAAATCCAGAAAGATGTTGCCGCCGCTGAAGCTCACCACGAACACCAGATAGAGCACCAGCAAAAACACCGGCACCCCCAACCACTCGGACAGCACCACGCGGTCGAGCATGTGGGTCACGCGGTGGCGCAGGCCCATCTTGCCGGTGCGCTGCAGCGCCAGCGCCGCGATGCGGTGCGCCCAGCCGAAACGGGCGGCGGCCACCAGATCGGCCACCTCCTCGCCGGTCTGCGCGAGCACCTGCGCCTGCGCCGCGCTCACCGCCTGTTGCACCGTGGGTTGCGGCGAGACCACCAGCCCCTCGAGCAATCGCAGCGCCTCGAAGCGGCGCTTGGCCGGGCGCAAATCGGCCAGCGTGGCCGCAACCGCACCGATCGCCTGCTCCACTGCATCAGGATAGGGCGCAGCGACCGCTTGCGGCGGCTGCTGCAGCGCCTGCTTGATGGTGTCGAGCAGTTCCTGCCGCCCGCGCCCCTTGCGCGCCACCAGCGGCACCACCGGCACCCCGAGGTGTTCGGACAGCGCCTGCACCTGCGGCTCGAGTCCGAGCGCCTGCGCCTCGTCCACCATATTCAGCGCGAGGATCAACGGCCTGCCGGTTTCGAGCAGCTCGAAGGTCAGCGCCAGATGCCGCTCCAGATTGGAGGCATCGACAATATTGACGATCAGGTCGACCCGCTCGTCGAGCAGGAAATTGCGCGCCACGCTCTGGTCTGCACCGCCGCCCCCGAGCAGGCTGTACACGCCGGGCAGATCGACCACGGAAAACCTGTGCCCGTCCGCACGCGCCGTACCACGGCGCTGCTCCACCGTGACGCCGGGCCAGTTGCCCACATGCTGGTGCGCCCCGGTGAGCAAGTTGAACACCGTGGTCTTGCCGCAGTTGGGATTGCCCGCCAGCGCGACCACAGGCAGATCGCCCCCCTCTTTTGGCGCCATGGCGCCCCCCGCGGCGTGGCAGGCGCTCATGCCGCCGATTCCCGCAGCGCAGCAGCGTCGATCGGGGTGACGAGGATTTTGTCGGTCACCCCGCGGCCGAGCGCAATGCGCGCGCCGCCCACCTGCACCACGGTGCCGCGGACGCCGGGGCCGTGCACCACACACAATGGCACACCGCGACGGATGCCCAGCATCACCATGCGCTGCGCCATGGTGCGGCCACCGTCGATACTCACCACCCGGGCGCACTGGCCGTGGCGAACTTGCGCCAGGGATACCACTTCAGGACTGGGGTTCATGATCTGTCTGTCGTGCCGCCGAGGGGCAGCAATGGAACCGATGGAATTGCTGCAGATCGGGATCCCGCTGCATGCAACCCACCATCAAACAACTGCGCAAATGATAACGTTTATCGTTTCACGAGTCATCACCCTGCGCACTGATCGGCATCAAGCCCTGCGCGGGTGCACACACCGCCTGAACAGGCCCTGACTGACACCGCCCGGCAGCGCAAGCCGCCGACCCGCGTCTCAGTGCGCCAGCTCCCAGTTCGTACCGATCCCAAGTTCGGCCAGCAGCGGCACGTCGAGCTTGGCCACCTCTGCCATCAGACGCGGAATGTGCTCGCGCACCCAGCCGGTTTCGTTCTCGGGCACCTCGAACACCAGTTCGTCATGCACCTGCATGATCATGCGCGTGCGCAAACCCTCGCGGCTGAGCGCCTGGTCCACCGCGACCATCGCCATCTTGATCAGATCGGCCGCCGTGCCCTGCATCGGCGCGTTGATCGCCGCACGCTCGGCCGCCGCACGACGCGGCCCGCTGGCATGGATGTCGGGCAGCCATAGCCGCCGTCCGAACACGGTCTCGACATACCCCTGCTCGGCCGCCAGTTTGCGGGTGCGCTCCATGTAAGCGGCCACGCCGGGATAGCGGGCGAAATACCGGTCGATATAGAGCTGCGCGGCGCTGCGCTCCAGGCCCAGGTTGCGCGCCAGACCGAACGCGCTCATGCCGTAGATCAGGCCGAAGTTGATGACCTTGGCCATGCGGCGCTGCTCGCTGCTGACCTCGGGCGGGCTGACACCGAAAATCTCCGCCGCGGTGGCGCGGTGGATGTCTTCGCCGGCGGCGAAGGCCGCCAGCAGCCCGGCGTCCTGCGAGAGGTGGGCCATGATGCGCAGCTCGATCTGCGAGTAGTCGGCCGAGGCGATGAGCCAGCCCTTGGGCGCGATGAAGGCTTCGCGGATGCGCCGCCCTTCGGCGGTGCGCACCGGGATGTTCTGCAGATTGGGATCGTTGGACGCCAGCCGCCCGGTCACCGCCACCGCCTGTGCGTAGTTGGTGTGCACCCGCCCAGTGGCGGGATTGATCATCTGCGGCAGCTTTTCGGTGTAGGTGCTGCGCAGCTTGGACAGGCTGCGGTGCTCGAGGATGACGCGCGGCAGCGGATAGTCCTCAGCCAGCTTTTCCAGCACCTCCTCGTCGGTGGACGGCGCACCCGACGCGGTTTTCTTCAGCACCGGAAGTTTGAGCCGGTCGAACAGCACCTCGCCAATCTGCTTGGGGCTGCCAAGATTGAACGGCCCGCCCGCGAGTTCATGCGCTTGCGCTTCCAGCGCCTGCATCTTGGCCGCCAGCTCACGGCTTTGCAGCCGCAGCAGCTCGCCGTCGACCAGCACGCCGGTGCGCTCGATGCGCTGCAGCACCTCGCTGACCTGCAGCTCCAGCGCGTAGATGCGCGCCAGCCCCGCATCGGCCTGGATGCGGGGCCAGAGCACCTGGTGCACCTGCAGCGTCAGGTCGGCGTCCTCGCCGCTGTACCGCGTGGCCAGATCCAGCGCGACCTGGTCGAAGGTGATGGCCTTGGCCCCTTTGCCGCAGACCTGCTCGTAGCTCAGCACATTGTCTCGCCCGAGGTGGCGATAGGCCAGGCTGTCGAGGCTGTGCGGTTTGTGCGCCTCGAGCACATAGCTTTGCAACAGGGTGTCATGAACATAGCCGCGCGCCACGATGCCCGCGTTCTGCAGCACATGCCGGTCGTACTTGGTGTTCTGTCCCAGCTTGGGCTTGTCCGCGTTTTCCAGCCAGGGCTTGAGACGGGCGAGCACGGCCTCGCGCGGCAGTTGCTGCGGTGCGCCGGGGTAGTCGTGCGCCAGCGGCAGATAGGCCGCCTCGCCCGGTGTGACGCAGAACGACAGCCCGACCAGCCGCGCCCGCATCGGGTCGAGCGAATCGGTCTCGGCGTCGATGGCAGTCAGCGCCGCCTGGTCGATGCGCACCAGCCAGGCGTCGAACCGCTCCCAGGTCAACAGGGTTTCATACTCGGCTTTCGCGGTCGGCTTGTGCACGACCGCGGCCGGCTGTGGCGCGGCATCCGCCGGGGGCGGATCGACCGCATCGTCGAGCAAGGACGCCTGCCCTGCGCCCTGCGCCTTCATCTCCTGCGCAAACCGCCGCATGCCGTAGCGGGTAAAAAAAGGCAGCAGGGCGTGCACGTTCTCCGGCGCGGGACGCAGGTCGGTGTCGAAATCGCGGGCGTAGCCGTCCAGATCGCAGTTGGTGGAAATGGTCACCAGCTGGCGCGCCTTGGGCAGCCAGTCGATCGCGGCGCGCAGGCTCTCGCCTGCGGCACCACCGATCTCGCCGGCATGCGCGATCAGGGCGTCGAGCGATCCATACTGGTTGAGCCACTTCGCCGCGGTCTTGGGCCCGACCTTGGGCACGCCGGGCACGTTGTCCGCCGCATCGCCCACCAGGGTGAGGTAGTCGACGATGCGCTCTGGCGGCACGCCGAACTTCTGCCGCACGCCGGCCACGTCGAGCACTTCGTTGCTCATGGTGTTGACCAGGGTGATGTGGTCGTTGACCAGTTGCGCCATGTCCTTGTCGCCGGTGGACACCAGGGTGCGGATACCCGCGGCCTGCGCGCGCACCGCCAGGGTGCCGATCACGTCATCGGCCTCGACACCGGGCACTTCGAGCAGCGGCCAGCCCATCAGCCGCACTGCCTCGTGGATCGGCTCGATTTGCGCCGCCAGCTCGGGCGGCATGGGCGGGCGCTGCGCCTTGTACTGATCGAACAGCGCATTGCGGAAGGTCGGGCCCTTGGCATCGAACACACAGGCGGCGTAGCGATAGCCCTTGGCCACCGGATACTGCTCGCGTAGGCGCCGCAGCATGGCCACCATGCCATAGAGCGCCCCTGTGGGCTGCCCCTCGGGGCCGCGCAGATCGGGCATGGCGTGATACGCGCGGTACAGGTAGCTGGAGCCATCGACCAGCAGCAGCGTGGGCGCAGACTCGGTTTGCGGTGAAGAATTCATTTCCGCATTATCGGCCGCACCGTAAAATCGGCGCATGAACATGCCGCGCATCGCATCCCGCCCGATCTCCCATTGGCCCGCCTTGCTGCTCGCCGGTCTGTGCCTGGCGCAGCCGGTTTGCGCGCAAACGTCAACTGCGGCCCCTGCAGCAGCGCTGGCCGAGGCGCAGCCGCGCGAAAAATTCCCCGAGCCGTTGGTGCGCCACATGGTCACGCAGGATCGTTCGGTGCGCATCCAGGAGCAGCAGGTGCGCGGCGCCACCACGTCCATCCATGTGCAGCCGCTGCATGGCGGCGCGGCCTACAACGTGGTGCCGCCCAGCGTCTCATCCAGCACGGATCCAGCCCGCCTGCAAGGGCAGGCGCAATGGAAGGTGCTGACCTTCAAGTAAAGCAGTTTGGCCCATGCCCATGCGGCACGCGGCCTGGTTCCTCTTCCAACGTCTTTCATGGCCGTCTTCACTGCGCTCGACCCGGTCGAGGTCGACACCTGGCTTGCCCGCTTCGATCTGGGTACACGCACCGAACTGCAAGGCATTGCCAGCGGGATCGAGAACACCAACTACTTTCTGAGCACGACCAAGGGACGTTTCGTGCTGACCCTGTTCGAGCGTCTGCAGGCCGAGCAACTGCCGTTCTACCTTGGGTTGATGCACCACCTCGCCGCGCACGGCATCCCGGTGCCCGATCCGATGCCCGACCGTCACGGCCAAACCTTGCACAGTCTGAAGGGCAAACCTGCTGCGCTGGTCACTCGGCTGCCCGGTCGCAGCCAGCTGCAACCCACCGCGGCGCATTGTGCGCAGGTCGGGCATTGGCTGGCGCGCATGCACCTGGCCGCACGCGACTACCTTGGCGCGCAGCCCAATCTGCGCGGGCTGGATTGGCAGCGCCGCATCATTCCCTCCATCTTGCCGCACCTCAACCCGGAGCAGCATGCGTTGATCACCGCCGAACTCGATCACCAAACCCGCGTTGCCAGCTCGCCTGCCTATGCCCAGCTGCCGCGCAGCGCAGTGCATGCCGATCTGTTCCGTGACAACGTGCTGTTCGACGGCGACAGGCTGTCGGGCATTTTCGACTTCTACTTCGCCGGCGTGGATACCTGGGTGTTCGATCTCGCGGTAGCGCTCAATGACTGGTGCATCGTGCCGCAGACCGGCGCGTTCGACCCCGCCCGTCATGACGCCTTGCTGCAGGCGTACACCGCCGTGCGCCCGCTGCAGCCCCCCGAGCATGCGCTGCTGCCCGATGCGCTTCGCGCTGCGGCGCTGCGGTTCTGGACCTCGCGGCTGGCCGACTTCTACCTGCCGCGCGATGCGCATCTGCTGACCCCGCACGACCCGGCCCACTTCGAGCGCGTGCTGCGCCAGCGCATCGCGGCGCACTGAGCGGCTTCTTGCGGGTCGGACGCAGCCGGTACCATTGGCGCTGAGCGCGGCGCGCGCCCTGCCCTTTGCATCGCCCCTTGCATCGCACCCTCACCTGATTGCCCACACATGCAACTGCGCACTGTTCCCGCCCGCGAAGGGCTGCTCTGGGTGCAAACCGGCTTTCGTCGCCTGGCAAGTCAACCCTGGGCGGCCCTGCTGATGATCCTGACCTATATCGTGGTCACCGGGTTCATCTCGGCGCTGCCCATCGTCGGGCTGGTCTTTCCACTGTTCGTGGTGCAGTTCGGCACGCTCGGTTTCATGCAGGCCAGTCGCCAGATCGCGCAGGGTCAGCCGGTGTGGCCGACGGTGCTGCTCGCCGGGTTGCGCAGCGGACCGGTGGTGCTGCGTCATCTGCTGATCCTCAGCGCCCTCTACACCCTGGCCGTGCTGCTGGTGCTGGGCGCAGGCGCGCTGTTCGATGGCGGCGCGATGCTGCGCCTGCTGCTTCTGGGAGACAAGCCCGCAGCCAGCGCGATTGCGGATGGCAGCCTGCGGCTCGGCGCGGTGGTCTCGACGCTGGCCTACATCCCGGTCTCGCTCGCGTTCTGGCTGGCGCCGCCGCTGATCGCCTGGCACGCCACGCCACCGGTCAAGGCATTGTTCTTCAGCTTCGTGCTGGGACTGCGCAATTTCAAGGCATTTGCTGTCTACGCGCTGCAATGGCTGCTGCTGTTTCTCAGCCTGCCCACGCTCATCGCGCTCGTTGCCAGCCTGCTCGGCGCCAGCCAGGCCCTGGCTGCCACGCTGAGCATGCCCGTGGTCATCGCCATTTTTCTTGCTTATATCCTGTCCTTTTACGGCACCTACGAATCGCTGGTCGGCGAATCGCACCGCGTCGCCGCGGGATGAGGCGCGTCGTCAAAACGCCGCGTGTCGACATCGGTCTGCAGCCTCTTTGAGCGCGCGCCGTGCCGCCACACCGGCAGGATGCGGCAAAATCCTGGGACGACTAATAACCGCGGCCGCGCCCCGCGCCATTGCATCGTTGAG
This sequence comes from Thiomonas sp., assembly GCA_049976465.1. GTDB lineage: Bacteria > Pseudomonadota > Gammaproteobacteria > Burkholderiales > Burkholderiaceae_C > Thiomonas. The sequence goes on from JBMFIE010000021.1 coordinate 6,970, forward strand.
CCGCCCCCCGATCTGATCATCTCCATGAGCGCCCCTCCCTCGCTGCCCCCCATTCCCGCCAAGCGCTACTTCACCATTGGCGAAGTCAGCGAGCTGTGCGGCGTGAAATCGCATGTGCTGCGCTACTGGGAACAGGAATTCTCGCAATTGCGGCCGATGAAGCGCCGCGGCAACCGTCGTTACTACCAGCATCACGAAGTGCTGCTGATCCGACGCATCCGCGAATTGCTATACGAGCAAGGCTTTACCATCAGCGGTGCGCGCGCCCGGCTGGGCGCCGCCGCAAGCGATGATGCGCCGGAAATCGGCCCCCAAAAACGCAGCAGCGCCCATGCACAGGACAATCGGCAAAGCGCCTGCACACCGATCGGTTCTCTGCAGGAACTGCGCGCGGAGCTGCTCAGCATCCGACAGAATTTGATCGAGCCGTAAGGCTTGGTGTAAGATTATGCGCTTTGGTCGTCGGGGCGTAGCGCAGCCTGGTAGCGCACCTGCATGGGGTGCAGGGGGTCGGAGGTTCGAATCCTCTCGCCCCGACCAAAAGACCGAGCGAAAGCAAGGAATTAAAAAAGCCCACGAGAACCTCGTGGGCTTTTTTGTGTGCGAGTAGGAGCAGAATTCTCTTTGGATTGTGCTTTAAGGTGACGCCGAACCACCCATTGCGTTTGGCGTTGCCTTATCAGGACAAGGATTCAGGTTTGATTCATTGGGGTGGCTGATGGGACTCGAACCCACGACAACAGGAATCACAATCCTGGACTCTACCAACTGAGCTACAGCCACCACAGAAAAAAGAGCATTCTACAACAGAGCATCGCGCATAGCATTTGTCTGCGGCAGCTCAAGCAGAAGCAGCCTCCAGCTTGGGCTTGTAGAGGATCTCCACGCCGAAGCGTTTTTTGAGTGCCTCGACATAGGCGCTGATGATGCCCTGGGTCAGGGTTTGGTTTTGTGCAGCGGCGGCAGCGCGCACGAGTTCGGCGGGCACAGACCCGTCGATGACCTTGTCGAGTTGTACGATGGCGTAGCCTTGCGCACCGAGGTCGACTCCAGCAGTGACAGGCAGCTTGTCAGTGGAAAGTGCGAATGCCTTGGCCACGATGGCGGGGGCGACCTCGGGCGTGGGCTGGGTCTGACTCAAGGTCACGGGTGGGCCGAAAGTGATCGCAGCCGGCGTTGCGAGTGCCTTCTGTCCTGCTTGCCGGGCGAGTTCAGCGGCTTTCTGTTGGATCAGCATCTGCTTGGCCTGTGCCTGCACCGCATCGAACGGTTGGGTTTGTGCGGGTGTGTAGCTCAGCACGCGGCCGGAGGCCCAGACGTTCGGGGCGATCTGCATGGCCTGCAGATTGTGTTTGTTCCGCAGGCTGTTTTCGGAAAACAATGCGTCGAGGAAGGCTTTGCTCGCCAGCGGATTGGCACTGCCCGGGGTGGCCGGCTGCGGCGTGCGGGTCACGCCGCTTGCGGTGTGCACCTGCAGGTGGAGTTTGTCGGCCACGGGCTCAAAGCTGTTCGGATGCTCGAACACCAGGTTGGTGAAGGTTTCGACGTCGGCAGACAGGCGCTTTTGCACGGCGTCTTGCTGCAACTGCCTTTCGATATCGGCCTTGACCGCATCGAATGGCTGCTGGCTGCCCGGTTTGATGCCGGTGAGCTCGATGATGTGGTAGCCAAACTGGGTTTTGATCGGGCCGACGATCTGGCCGATCCTGGTCATGCCGAACACCGCATCGGCGAATGGTTTGACCATGGCACTGGCGGTGAAATAGCCCAGATCGCCGCCCTTGTCGGCCGAGCCGGGATCTTGCGAGTCTTTGCGCGCCAGCTCGGCGAACTCCGAGGGATGGGCTTGAACCTGCTTGGCAATCGCCTCTGCTTTGGCCTTGGCCTGCTCCTGTTGTGCCGCGGTGGCGTCGCTGGGTACCGCAATCAAAATGTGGCTGGCACGGCGCTCTTCGGGCGTGGCGTAGCGCGCGCGGTGCGCGTCGTAATAGGCCTTGACCTGCTCCGGTGTGATCTTGATCTGCGCTGCCAACGCATCCGGGCTGAGCACGACATACTGGATGTCGGCCTGTTCGGGTTTTTGAAACCGTGCGGTGTTGTTCTTGTAGAACGACTCGACCTCGGCGGGCGTCACCTGGACTTGCGCGACATAGTCCGCTGGCTTGAACAGCGCCAGCCTGACCTCACGCTGCTGCGCCGCCGCCTTGGCCGCCGCTGCAGCCAGCGCCTGACTGTCGATCACCGAGCCTGCAATGCCTCCGAGTAACTGCTGCAGGATGAGCTGCTCGCGTACCTGCGACTCGAACTGCGCGGTGGTCATGCCCTGCGCCGCGATCAGGCTGCGATAGGCCTGAACGTCAAAGCTGCCATCCGGCTTGCGCAGCGCGGCAATCTGCGGAATCTGCAGGATCGCCTGCTGTACCTGCGCGTCGGTGACGGTGAGATGCTCGCGTTGCGCCTCGAGCTGCAGCAAGCGCTGGCGCACCAAGGCGTCGAGGGTTCGCAGTTTTTGCTCGGGAGTGTCGAGCTGCTTGATGTCGACCGAACTGCCCAGCATGCTCTGCAGTCGTGCGATTTCCTCGCGATTGGCCGCATCGAGCTGTTGCATGGTGATGACCTGCCCGCCAACCTTGGCCGCTGCATCCTGCTCACCCTTGAAGCTGCTGTAGCCCTGGATGCCGAACAACACAAACGATGGGAAGATCAGCACGAACAGCAAGATCTGCATCAGCTTGCTGTGTTTGCGTATGGATTCGAACATGGCGGAGCGGGTGGGTCGAAAATCGATGCGAGAACAGTCGCATCATGCGCCTGCGGAAAGCGATCAGGCAGTACGCACAGTGCCTTCGCAGGCTCGGGCTGGACCGAAGCAACTGCGCTGCGCAGCCCGGGAACCGGTGGTGGGTGCTGAGGGGTTCGAACCCCCGACCTACGCCTTGTAAGGGCGCCGCTCTACCAACTGAGCTAAGCACCCGGTTGTCGCTGAATACAGCGCGGCAGCTGCGAGCCTGGCTGCTGCCGCGTGGGGAATGCGGGATTACTTGATGGCGTCTTTCAGACCTTTGCCGGGACGGAATTTCGGAATCTTCGCAGCCTTGATCTTGATGGTTGCGCCGGTGCGCGGATTGCGCCCGGTGCGGGCAGCGCGTTTGGTCACGGTGAAAGTACCAAAGCCGATGAGGGAGACGCTTTCGCCCTTCTTCAACGTGCGGCGAACGGCGTCGATCAGCGCGTCGAGCGCGCGGCCTGCCTCGGCCTTCTTCAGATCTGCGTTGTTGGCGATGTGTTCGATGAGTTCTGCCTTGTTCACTTGTGTCCCTCTTCGGTCTGGATGGATGCGCAAGAATCATGCCTTGCACGAAAAAACGCGCCCGTACCGCAGCGCATCGATAGCTGGCTGATTAGAACGGGGCCGAATTGCCGCTGTCAATGCGGCCAATCAGCGACCCGATGGAATGCGCAAAGCAGTGAATTCTAGGGCCTATTCACCTCGTCATGACCGAATGCGCGCCGGCAAGGTCAGACACATTGCGTGATCGCACAGCCGAGTTCTGCAGTGCGGGCGCTGCCGTCCAGTTCCGGCGTGCGCCGGCCGCCGCCAGCCGGGACGAACACGGTTTCGATCGCACGCAGCAGGGTCTCGTGCGCGGCGCGACCCAAGGAAATCGCGCATTATCGCGCCACTCCAGATCCGAGGGCGCATTCCCAATGGTGCTGCAGCATGTGGGCCCCAAATCGGACAGGATGTCACCGAACAGGCTGCCCGCCATCACCATATCGAACTGCAAGAGGCGCTGCACGAAATGCGCGGCAAGGAGTCGAGCATCCACTGCTGGCAGCCACGCGACCGCTGCATGCGCAGCCACCATACCAGGGGCAATGGGAACAGCAGCGAAAAGGCGCAGCGCAGGCTGGCAAACTTCAGCGGCGCGCAAAGGGCATGCGGTCGCACGCGACGATGAAGCCGGTGCTCCAGATCAGCAGGAACACCCAAGACATGACACCTTGCAGGCCCTTGCAGCGGCACTGTTGATGCGTTCACGACAGCTTCATGCCGGCCAGTGCGATGCGAAAGTAGTACAGCATCGACCAGAGCGTAAGCCCCGCAGCGATCCAGATCAGCGCCTGCCCGATGCGCAGGGTGTCGATCACGCCCAGCAAGGTGCCGCCGTAGAGCAGAAACGGGATGGCCACCATCTGCACTGCGGTCTTGACCTTGCCGATGTAGCTCACCGCCACACGCCGCGACTGGCCGATCTGCGCCATCCACTCGCGCAGTGCGGAAATCGCAATTTCACGACCGATGATGATCAACGTCACCAGCGCGTCGACCCGTCCGAGCTGCAGCAGAATCAACAGCGCGGCAGACACCATCAGCTTGTCCGCCACGGGGTCGAGAAACGCGCCGAACGCCGAGGTCTGGTTCCACTTGCGCGCCAGATAGCCGTCCAGCCAGTCGGTAATGCCGCTGAGGATGAACAGCACTGTCGCAGTGATGTTGCGCTCGGGCAGAGTGAGCCAGCCCGTCGGCAGGAAATACACGCCAACGATCAGGGGAATGGCCGCCACCCGCGCCCAGGTGAGCAGGGTCGGCAGATTGATCGCGCGGGTGGACATAAGACTGATCAGGACAGGTGACAGACGACGAAAAATCGGACAGGACAAGGGCATTGCACGGCAAGCCGGTCAGGGATACGACAATCCACGCTGCACACCACGCCTAGCCGCAACGGCATGATAGGGTCATTGCCCTGTGCTACCTGCCCCGACCCACGGAACCCACCCATGCAATCCAACTGGTTTGCGTCGCATGTCGACCTCCTGCTCTACATCTATGGTGGCCTCGCCATCGCCCTGGTTGTCTGGACGCTGTGGCGCGCGCGCAAGCGCAAACGCGCTGCCGCGCAAGATGGCAGTGGGTCTTCCCGTTCAGACTGAAGGCGATTGCGCAACCTCCACCCACGCCATCAGGCCGCCGCCCTCGCGCGCCTGAAGGCCCACTTGCCAGCCATGCTGCTGCGCGAGTTGGCGTGCGATGGTCAGCCCCAGCCCCGAGCCCACACCCTGTCCCGGTGTGCGTGCCGCGTCCAGCCGGTTGAAGGGCTCGAACACCGCGTCCAGCTGCTCTGACGGTATGCCCGGGCCGCGATCGAGCACGGTGATGCGCACACGCCCTGCCGTCTGCGCTGGCCTGGCCTGCAGAACGATCGGGCCCGGCGCATGGCGCACCGCATTGGCCAGCAGGTTGTCCACCACGCGCTGAAGCGCGTGAACATCGACCCAGGCCTGCAGATCCGGCGCACCCTGCACCTGCAGAACTGCGCCCTGCGAGCGTGCCCAGTCCGCATGGGTCTGTGCACGTTCCTGCAGCCAGGGCAGCAGCGCGAGTCGTTGCGGCGCGCTGGCTTGCAGCCCGCGGGCAAGTTGCAGCACCTCGCCGATCAGACGATCCATCGCCAGCACATCGCGCTCGATCTGATCGAGCCGCGCCTCGGTGGGCTGCATGCGCTGCAGTTCCAGCGCCAGCCGAATGCGGGCCAGCGGCGTGCGCAGATCGTGCGACACCCCGGCGAGCAGATTGGTCCGTGCCTGCAGCAAGGTGTCGATGCGCGCGGCCATTTGATTGAAATGCGCCGCCAGACGAACAAGTTCTCGCGGGCCGGTCTGTGGCAGGCGTTGTGGCGTATCGCCCTGGGCGAGTTGTGCAGCCGCCTGCTCCATGGCTTCTATGGGCCGGGTGATGCGCCGCGCCCACCACAGGGCAAACAAGATCGCAAGCGGCAGGCTCAGCAGCAGCCCAACGACCAGTGCGCGCACAGGCTGGGTCTGAAAGCGGCTGTTGTCCACGCCCACGCCGATCTCGCGCCCGCCCGCAGGAATGCTGGTCCACAACCACACGTGGCCTTGCGCATCGGTCTGGCGCTCGAAGTACACGGGATGCCCCACGCGTTGCTGCAGCGCCTGCTCGACATAACCGATGTACAGGCCATGCACCAAACCCGTGTCGGCGGGCGGCGGCAGATCCGGTCGCAGGCTGAGACGGTAATTCGCCTGCAACTCCCGTTCAAAGGCCGGGCGCGTCTGCGGCGGCAATTCGGCCCAGGTCTGTGCGGACAGCACCATGAGCCCGGCAAGATCATGCGCCGAGCGCTTTGCCATGGGCTGCAGCACGAACAGCAGCGCCACCGCGGCGAACGCCAGTTCCAGCGCCAGCGCCAGCATCACCATGGCGCGCACGGTCTGCAGGCGCAGGGTGTGCGTGCGCAGCACGCTGTCGATCAGGCGGAACGTGCGCGGCACGGCGTCAGTGGGATCAACTCAGGCTGCGGCGCCTGCCGGGTTGAACAGGTAGCCCTGGCCCCGGATGGTGCGGATGTAGACAGGATGCGCCGGGTCAGGCTCGATCTTGCGGCGCAGGCGCGTCACGCGCACGTCAATGCTGCGATCAAACGCATCGCGCTCATAGCCCTTGAGCCAGTCGATGAGCTGATCCCGACTGAGCACACGATTGGGGTGCTTGGCCATGACTTGCAACAGCGTGAATTCGGCCACACTCAGGCCCACGTCCTGACCATCACGCAATAGCCGAAACGCTGCGGCGTCGATCAAAAAAGGGCCGAAGCGCGTCACGCCCTTGCCAACTTCGACGCCTGCCTGCGCCGCGCCAACTGCTGTGGCAGCCTGCGCCCGACGCAGCAGCGCACGCAACCGGGCCAGCAGTTCGCGCGGGCTGAAGGGCTTGGGCAGATAGTCGTCGGCGCCGACCTCCAGGCCGATCACGCGGTCGATCTCTTCGCCGCGCGCCGACAGCATGAGGATGGGCACGTCGCTGGTGCGGCGCAGCGCGCGCGCCAGCGAGAGGCCGTCCTCACCGGGCAGCATGAGATCGAGTACCAGGGCGTCGAAGTCGGGCGCATCGCCGCGGCGCGGGTGGAGCTCGGCCTCGGCCTGCGCGGCGCTCGCGGCATGGGTGACCTGCCATCCGGCGCTGCGCAGAAAGTCGCTGATCTGCTGCGCCAGGCGAAGATCATCCTCGACCAACAGAAGCTGGCTCGGCGAGGTGGGGGTGTGTGGGGGCATGGCGCGGCGCAGTCAGCAATGGCACGCAGGCCGCCAAGGCGGCCTGCTCTGAACGACGGCAGAGACTCTTATTGCATCATGTCCGCGCCGCCCATCGGGCCCATGCCGCCGTGGTGCGGCATGCGCTCCATGCGCTGCTGCATCATGGTGTAGAGCTTGGCGCGCTGCTCGGGGGTGAGGATCTTGGCCATCTCGTACTGCGTCTGTGTGCGCACTTGCGAAATCTGGTTGACCAGCGCCATTTGTTTGTCGCGCAGCGCTTCGAGCGCGCCGCGGTCGATGGTGGGCGCGGCCAGCAGCTTCATGCGCTGCTGCATCAGCGTTCGCATTTGCTCCATGTCCGGGCGAAGCTTTTCCCAGGACTGCTTGCGCAAAGCGCGCAGCTGTTCCTGCTGCGCCGCGGTCACTCCGGCCTGAGTCAGCATGCGTTGCATGCCGCGGTCGCGGTGCAGTCCTGGGCCATGGTCGGCCATCTGGCCTTGCATGGCTGGGCCGCCTTGCGGCATGGGCGCGGGCGCGGTCTGCGCGTTGGCCAGCACGGCGTGGCTGGCCACGGTGACAACCAGAGCGACGCCCGCAGCACCAAGGAGTCGACGCAGTCGTGCTATGTCTTTGTGCGTGGTGGAGACTTGAGGATTCATGGCGTTTCCCTCCGGGAAGTTGACGATGAATCCATTTTGCTGCGCGCAAGTTGCCCGCCGGTCTTGCCGGGGTGAAGATTTGTAAAGAGGATGCGGCAGCGACCGGCCTACTCGCCCTCGCCGAACTTGTCGTCGAACAGCGCCTGGAGCGCGTCGAGCGCGGCGTCGGCCTGTTCGCCCTCCGCTTCGAGGGTGACGGTGGAGCCGATGCCCGCTGCCAGCATCATCACACCCATGATGCTCTTGGCGTTGACCCGGCGCTGGCCTTTGGAAATATAGATGTCGCAGGGAAACTGCCCCGCGAGCTTGGTGAGCTTTGCCGACGCGCGAGCGTGCAGGCCCAGCTTATTGCTGACTTGAATGGTGCGTTGCGGCATGGACAGAGCTTTGAAGGGACTGTTGCTGCGGGGAGCTCGCCGCGACCTGGATGACCCCCTGAATCGCGCCGGCTGTGGCACGCGCTGCCAGCGCATCGAGGTTTTCGTCCTGATAGCACACTGAGCGCAGCAGCATTGGCAGGTTGACCCCGGCGACGATCTTGAGCACCAGATCGCTGGCAAGCTCCGTCAGACGGATGGCCACATTGCTCGGCGTGGCACCGAACACATCGACCAGGATCAGCGCGCTGCCGTCGCTGGCGGCTTCGCGCAGCAGGGGTAGGGCCGCCGCAGCGGCCGATTCGATCGAGGCATCGGGCGCGACATCGAACACCTGCAACCTTTGCGGGCAGCCAGCATACACATGGCTGGCGCACTCTTTGAGCGCGCTGGCCAGCGGTGCGTGAGCGATGAGAAACAAACCGGGCATGCGGGAGTCAGCGACTGGCGATGTTGCGCTGCATGATAGGCCGGCCAGGGTCAGCGCGCCGGGGACAAATTCACGGAATCAGCGAAAGTTTGTGCCGCGTCGTCCTTGAACACCTCGGTCGGGGCAAAGGCGGTGAGCTGGTATACATCGCTGCCCTGACTGAACAATAGCACCCGCTCGCGCACCGGCTTGCCGTCTGGCATCCGGCCGTCGATCTTCAGGTCCAGACTGTCGGGTAGACCCGGCGTGGCGTTTTTCAGCGTCACTGCAGACGATGCCGTGACCCGGCCACGCACATTGCCCACCGCCGACTGATGCAGTTGCGCCAGCGCCGTTGCAGCCAACGCCGGACTGGGCAGGCGAGCGTGCGCCAGCGCGAAGGTCATTTTGTCGGCCACGCAGCCGGTCATGCTCATTTTGACCTTTTGACCGGCCAGCACCACCTCCTGCGCAATCTGCTCGGGTTTGCACGGGTAGGTCAGCAGGATGTTGACATCTTTGGGACGCACATCGCGCCAGTCCAGCGCCGGCGAACAGGCACCGAGCAGTACGGCGACCACAAGCAGACCAGCCCCCAGGCGCAAAGCCACCGAAGCCGTCGGATATCGTTCTGTGAATAACATGGGCGCATTATCCGGTCAGTTCGAATTCGAGGTGGGTGTATGTTGATTGCCGAGCAGTTTTTCCCTATGCGCTTGCCGGCGCGGTGCGTTGCCTGCACGCAACGACTGCTGCTGGGCCTGTTCGCACTGCTTCTGGCGCTCGCCGCAGCCACCGTGGCTTTGGCGGAAACCCCGCTGCCGCCAGTCAAGAACCTGGAGCGCAGCGTGCAGCAGGCCGTGGCCAAGGGGCAGCCGCTGATCGTGATGTTCAGCCTGCCCAGTTGTCCATACTGCGAAAAGCTGCGTCGTACCGAGTACCAGTACCTCGTGCGTGACGGGTATCTGGTGCAGCAGATCGAGATCACCGACCGCAATCCAGTGATCGGCTTCGACGGCAAGCCGACCAGCGGTGTGCAACTGGCACGGCAATACGGCATCAAGATCGCGCCGACCGTGCTGTTTTTCGGCCCCGGCGGCAAGGAAATCGGCGAGCGCATCACTGGCGCGCCGACCGCCGACTTCTACGGCGCCTTCGTCGATCGTGCGCTCAAGGAAAGCGCCAAGGCGATCAAGGAGCAGCGCTCCACCGCTGCGGCCTGATTCGCAGCCGGCTGACGCCTTTGCCGGCGATGGGCCGACCGAGAGGAAAGGAAAGTACGCGGGGGATACATACCCCCACGAGTATTGATATACTCCGCCCTGTATATATCTCGTGACCTGCTCCCGCAGCCCGGCTATGCTTGACGGGCGGTTCGTGGTGAGCGAGGCGATCGGCGTGAAATCTGGCGTTTTGAGCAGGATTTCGCGCTTTCCCTGGTGAGATTTCCTTTCAGGCGGAGTGGATGATGACGGATTCCTTGCCCCGGCGTGTTCGCATCGGGCTGTTGACCGCGGCATGTCTGTCGCTGCTCGGCGGCGTGACCCCGGCGTTGGCGGAAACCCTGGATTTTCGCCAGGCGGTGGATGTCGCGCTCAAGCAGAACCCGGATTTGATGGGCGTGCAGGCGCAAATCGCGCAGGCCCGCGCCGGCATCAACCAAGCCGAGGGCGCCAAGCTGCCCAAGATCACGGTATCTGCCGGGGTCACCCGCACGAATGACGCGCTCAACGCCTTCGGGTTGAAGCTCTCGCAGCGTCGGGCGACATTCAACGACTTTGGTGCCGGCGACTTTCTCGGCGCACTGCAAAACGGCACCAACCCGTTGCCCGTGGCGCCGAGCAATCTCAACTACCCCGGCGCGGTCAACAACTTCAACACCCGCATCCAGGCCGAAGTGCCGCTATATACGGGCGGCAAGCTCCAGGGCTATCTGCAGCAGGCAAGGTCGATGCTGATGGCAGCGCAGGCCGGCGACCAGGCGGCGCGGCAGCAGATCATCTATCACGCGCTGCAGGCGTATGACGGTGTGTACACCGCGCGTGCGTTCAAGGGCGTGGCAGCCAAGGCGATCGAGGCGGCACAAAGCCAGGTGAAGACCGTCGAAAACCTGCTCAAGCAGGGTGTGGTGATCAAGAGCGATCTGCTGTCGGCACAGGTGCATCTCGAGGAGATGAAATTGCAGGCCGATCAGGCCGCCAGCATGGAAGCGCAGGCCATGGACGCGCTGCATGTGGTGCTGGGTGTGCCGCTGAACCAGCCCATCACCCTGGGGCCGCAGGTCATGGTGACCATGCCCGAGGGAGATCCCAACGCCTGGGTTGGGCAGGCGATGCAGCGCAATCCGCAGGTGCAGGCGCTGCAGCATCAGATCGCCGCGGCCAACGGGCAGATCGAAGTGGCGCGCGCCGACCGCTATCCGCAGATTGGAGCATTGGCGCGTTTCGACACCAACGATCCCCATCTCGGCTTCGAGTCGCGCAGCTACACCGTGGGCGCCCAGCTCAACTGGACCGTGTTCGACGGCGGGGTGACGCGCAATGCGGTCGATCAGGCCGTGGCCAAACGGATGGAGCTGCAGGCCAAGCTGCAAAGCCTGCAAAACCAGCTCGGCATGCAGGTGCAGGATAGTTATCGCAAGGCGTTGGACGCCGCCAATCAGGTCAAGACCCGCGAGCTGGCCGTGCAGCAGGCCGAGGAGGCCGCGCGCATCGTCAACAAGCGCTACGCCGACGGCGTGGGCACGCTGGTCGAAGTGCAGGCCGCGCAGGCGCAGCTCGATAAGGCGCGCGCCGATCTGGTGCTGGCCCGGCAGCAGGTCAACCTGCAGCGTGCCGCGCTGCGGCTGGCCATCGGCGACCTGACGCTCGACGCCACCCGGCCTGTCGAGCCGCAGATCCAGGCCGACGCGGTACAGACCGTGGCCGCCGGCGCGCCGGCCAAGCCTTGAACCCGCCGCCGTGCGGCCTGTCTGCCGGCACCGATTCGCTCTCCCAAGTGCATTTGCTTTCGATCTTTCAGTCATGACCGCCATGAACCTTCCCGTCCTGCCCTTGCTGCGTCGTGCACCGCTGGCGCTTGCGTTGTCTGCGGTGCTGCTGTCGGCCTGCGGTCACCAGACCGAGACCGCACAAACCGCTGCACCGCCCCGTGTGGTGGCGGCGCAAACCCTCAAGCTCGCGCCGAGCGATCAGCAAAACCTCACCCTGTTGCCGGGCACGGTGATGTCGAGCAACCAGGTGCAGGTCGCCTCCCGGCTGATGGGCTATATCCGCACCCTGACGGTCAAGGAAGGGCAGACGGTCAAGGCCGGACAGCTGCTGTTCGAGGTCGATCCCACCGACATCCAGGGCCAAGTGGCGCAGGCGCGCGCCGGCCTGGCGCAGGCGCAGGCCAACCTGGCCAACGCCAAGAGCGACTATGAACGCTTTGGCAATCTGTTCAAGGAGCAGGCGATCCCGCGGCAGCAGTGGGATCAGGTGCAGTTGCGCTACCAGGTCGCGCAGCAGCAGGTGGCCGCGGCGCAGGCCGGCTACAACACCGCTGCGGCGCAAATGCGTTATTCGGCCGTCACCGCGCCGATTTCCGGTGTCGTGGTGCAGAAACTGGCCAATCAGGGCGATCTGGCTGCGCCGGGGCGCCCGGTGCTGGTGCTCGAAGGGCAGGGTAAGCTGCAGGTCGCCACCCAGGTACCCGGTGAGGTGTTCGACAAGATCAAGATCGGCGACAAAGTGCAGGTGTTCGCCGGCGGCAAGACGATCACCGGAACCATTGCCCAGGCCGTGCCGGTGGCTGACCCGGTGAGCCACACGCACACCGTCAAGATCGACCTGCCGGCCGATGCTGGTCTCGACAGCGGCAGCTTCGTGCGCGTGGGCTTTGCCGTGGGCAGCACGCCGCAGCTGCGCGTGCCGCAGAGCGCCGTGGTCGACCGCGCCGGAATGACCGGGGTGTTCGTTGTCGACAAGGAGGGCATCGCCCACTTCCGCCTGGTGCGCCTGGGAGCACAGGTGGGTAGCGAGGTCGAGATCCAGGCCGGGCTGAACCCGAATGACACCATCGTCACCAGCAACCTGTCCGAAGTGGAAAACGGCGTGAAGATCGGTGGAGGCAACCGTGGCTGAACATGCGGCTCCCATCAATATTGCGGGCAAACTGGCCCGCGCCTTCATCGAATCGAAAATCACCGCGCTGATCATGCTCGGCCTGACGCTGGCCGGGGTGCTGGCGCTGCTGGTCACGCCGCGCGAATACAACCCGCAGATCGTGGTCCCTGCGGCC